>JBELAR010000002.1:0-42780 GCA_049508555.1 Steroidobacteraceae bacterium | reverse complement strand
GCAGCTGCCGTTCACGAATTTCGGTCACGGCAGGATCGGTGGTCGGACCTTCGACGCCGTAGTTGCAGGAGCGGTTGTCGTTGCTGCCATCCCGGTTGTTCTCGCCATTGGCCTCATTGTGCTTGTCGTTGTAGCTCACCAGATCGTGGAGCGTGAAGCCGTCGTGCGCGGTCACAAAATTCACGCAGGCGGAGGGTCTGCGTCCAAGATGATTGAATACGTCGCCCGAGGCGCACAGTCGCGGCGAGAGGCCGGACGCGCCCTCGCTGCCCCGCCAGAAATCCCGAACCGCGTCACGATAGCGGTCATTCCACTCCGCCCATCCGGGCGGAAAGCGGCCTACCTGGTAGCCACCCGGACCGACGTCCCAGGGCTCGGCGATCAGCTTGACGCCTCGGAGCACCGGATCCTGATTGCAGACCTTCAGAAAGCCGCTCTGATTGTCGAAGCCCTCCGGCTCGCGGGCGAGTATCGTGCCGAGATCGAAGCGAAAGCCGTCGACGTGCAGCTCGTTGACCCAATAGCGCAGGCTGTCGCTGACCATCTGTATCACGGAGGGATGCGATAGATTCAGTGTATTGCCGGTGCCGGTGTCATTGATGTAGTAGCGCTTCTGCTGCGGCATCAGGCGGTAGTAGGTGGCGTTGTCAATACCCTTGAACGACAGCGTCGGACCGCGCTCGTTGCCCTCGGCGGTGTGGTTGTATACGACATCGAGAATGACCTCGAGCCCGGCATCGTGGAAACGCGCCACCATTTCCTTGAACTCCCGCAGGCACTGTTCGGGCTCCGAGGCATAGCGCGGATCCGGCGCAAAGAAGCCGATGCTGTTGTAACCCCAGTAATTGCTCAGCCCGCGCTCGAGCAAATGACTGTCATTGATGAAGGTGTGTATCGGCAGCAATTCGACCGAGGTCACGCCCAGCGATTTGACGTGGTCTATAACCGCCTGACTTGACAGCCCCTTGAAGGTGCCGCGCTGCTTGAGCGGCACAGCCGGATGCAGCTTGGTGAAGCCTCGTACATGCATCTCGTAGATAATGGTGTCATCCCACGGGATGCCGCGAGAGCGCGGTTGCCCACGCCAGTCGAAGTTCGGGTCCACGACCACACATTTCGGCATGTAAGGCGCGCTATCGCGCTCGTCGATGCTCAGATCCTCCATCTCCGACCCTATGGTGTAGCCGAAGCATTCCGGCGCCCACTGCAGCTCCCCGATGTGAGCCCGAGCGTAGGGGTCCAGCAGCAGCTTGTTGGGGTTGAAGCGATGCCCTGCTTCCGGTTCGTACGGACCGTGCACGCGCAGGCCATAGACATCGCTCGGATTCACATCCGGTATGTAGCCGTGCCAGATCTGGTCGGTGTATTCCGGCAGCGTGATGCGCTCGAGTTCCCGGCAGCCGGCTCTATCGAAGAGGCAGACCTCAACCTTGGTCGCATGCGCTGAGAACAGCGTGAAATTTGTGCCCTTACCGTCCCAGATGGCCCCGTGTGCCTGGGAACTGCCCTCGCGTACGCGCCGGAATTTTTTTGCCGACATGCCGTGAAGATAAGTGATGGGCGGCGATTTTCGCGCGCATCCCAGGCTAGGCCGGGTCCTACAGGCGCGTGACCGGGTTGCAAGCACATATTCCGCCCATTCAATCGACGCTCGCCATTCTCCTGGTGCGCGGGCGCAAGTAGCCCCATGTCGGACCCAGGTCCGGTGCAACCTTGGCGTCCATAAACGTGGAACTAATAGATCGATTTATCAATCACATAAGACGTTAATATAATGTTACTCATACCATTGCTGTGCGGACACGACAAGCCGCTTGTCCGCCCCTGATCATGAGCTCGAGCGATTGCCTCGCTGACAATTTTCGATGTGGCGCTCGTCGGAGTGTGCCGACACGCGGGCAGTCCCTTCGGCGTATCCCGCGTCTGCACATATGCAGGTAGCTTTGTACCGGAAAGCGCCCCCGATGTGACATAGGGACGGAAACTCGATATGAGAATTGCGCAGATCGCGCCGCTGATCGAAGCCGTTCCACCAAAGCTGTACGGCGGTACTGAGCGGGTCGTAGCGTACCTGACGGACGCATTGGTCGAACTCGGACACGATGTCACATTATTCGCATCAGGTGACAGTGAGACCAAGGCCAAGCTTGCGGCCATTTGGCCCCGCGCGCTGCGTCTGGATCCCGCCGTCAAGGATTATTTCGCGCCCATATTCATGGAGCTCGAAATCGTGGCCCGGCGCGCCCATGAATTCGACGTCATTCACGCCCATCTGGATTACTTCGGATACCCGTTACTGCGCCGCCTCGGTGTGCCTTCGCTCACGACGTTGCACGGACGGCTGGACCTGCCGGAGCTGCCGGCCCTCTACAGCCTGTATGACGACGTCCCGGTGGTATCCATTTCCGATTCGCAGCGGGCCCCGCTGCCGCAGGCCAACTACATCGCCACCGTTCTGCACGGGCTGCCGCAGAATTTATTGGCACAGGGCCCCGGAGACGGCGGGTACGTGGCCTTTCTCGGTCGTATCTCCCCGGAAAAAGCGCCGGACGCGGCCATTCGCATCGCAGTCGCCGCTGGCGTCCCGATCAAAATTGCGGCGAAGGTCGATCGCGTCGACGAGGAGTATTACAAGAGCGTCGTGGAGCCACTGCTATCGCAGGGAGACATCGAATTCGTCGGCGAAATCGCCGAGCATCAGAAGAGTGAGTTTTTGGGTCGGGCGAGCGCACTGCTTTTCCCGATCGCTTGGCGTGAACCCTTTGGGCTCGTGATGATCGAGGCGATGGCCTGTGGTACGCCGGTGATCGCATTCAACCACGGTTCCGTGCCGGAAGTGCTGGAGCACGGAGTGACGGGCTTCATCGTCGAGAACGAACAACAAGCCGTGGCAGCGGTAGCCGACGCCCGCAGGCTGAATCGGGGACGGATTCGTGCGGAATTTGACCGCCGATTTACCGCGCATCACATGGCACAGAATTACCTGAAACTGTATGCGCACCTGGCAAGAACCCAGCGTACCGGCACCGGCCCCTAGGCCGCGACACACCTCCCGGCGGCTGGCGTGTGGATCACCCGCAGCGGGACGCGTGTGAGCACGAGCTCTACCGAGGACAGCCCCCTGGCCCTCGGCGACCCGGGACAGACGCAGACGCCTCGGTACGCTATCGCCGCAAACGCCGCGCTGCAGGAGCGACCTACACGGACGTTAAAGCACGGCAATACCTTCGTCGTTTTTGACCAACGCGGCGACATCGGCGGTGAACCCGGTAATTCAGAGGGCCTTTATCACCGTGACACCCGTATCCTGTCACAGCTCCAATTACTGCTCGAGGATGCGCGGCCACTGTTGTTGAGCTCTGTGACCCAGGACGACAACGCCCTCTTCAGCGCCGACCTGAGTAATCCGGATTTGCTCATCGATGGCCAGATTGCGCTGCGGCGTGAACTGATTCACCTCAACCGCATGAAGTTGGTATGGAATGGCACCTGCTGCGAACGGCTGCTGGTACGGAATTTCAGCGACCGTGCGCTGCAGATTCGGCTGTCGTTTCAGTTTGCGTCGGACTTCGCGGATCTGTTCGAGGTACGCGGCGAGAAGCGCGCGCGGCGCGGTGAATCCTCGGCGCAACTGGAGAATGAGCGCAGCGTGCTGCTGCGCTACCTGGGCCTGGACCGGATCGAACGCGCGACGCGCCTGACATTCGAGCCGGCGCCCCGAGTCTTGAGCACGTCGCGCGCGGACTATGAGCTGTCGCTGCAGCCGCACGAGGCGCAACGAATCTTCCTGCGTTACGGGGTTGCCGCGGCCCAGCCCGGCGTTTGGGACGGCCGGCAGTTCTACGGGCAGGCACGTGCGGCCCGTCACGCGCTGCGCGAGTCGAGCGCCCGCGCTGCCAGCGTCGACAGTTCCAACTCCGTGTTCAATGAGATCGTGCGTCGATGCATCTCCGATCTCTACATGCTCGTAACCGAGACGCCGCAGGGTCTCTACCCTTACGCCGGCACGCCCTGGTACAGCACTCCCTTCGGGCGCGATGGCATCATCACTGCGCTCATGACACTGTGGCTCGATCCCTCGATCGCCAGAGGGGTGCTGCATTTCCTCGCCGCGACACAGGCCACACGTGTCGACGTGGAACGCGATGCGGAGCCTGGCAAGATATTGCACGAGATGCGCGATGGGGAAATGGCCAATCTGCGCGAGGTTCCGTTCGGCCGCTATTACGGCAGCGTCGATTCCACCCCGCTGTTCCTGCTGCTGCTAGGGGAATATTTCGCCCGCACCGGCGATCTGGCGACCGTGCGCGAACTGTGGCCGAATGCCGCAGCGGCGCTGCGCTGGATCGACATTTACGGCGATCGCGACGGCGATGGTTTCGTCGAGTACTACCGGCAGACCAAGCAAGGCCTGGCCAATCAGGGCTGGAAGGATTCGCAGGATGCAATCTTTCATAGCGACGGCCGCCTGGCGGAAGGACCGATCGCCTTGTGTGAAGTGCAGGCCTATGTCTACGGCGCGAAGCGGCACGCCGCTATCCTGGCCGGCGCTCTGGGCCAGCACGAGCTTGCGGCCAGCCTGCAGACGCAGGCCTCGGCGCTGCGCGAGCGTTTCGAGGACGCGTTCTGGTGCGAAGATCTGTCGACCTACGCGCTGGCCCTCGACGGCGCCAAGCGACCCTGCCGGGTGAAGTCCTCGAATGCGGGACAGGTGCTGCTGACCGGCCTGGTATCGCCGGAGCGGGCACAACGCGTGTCGATGTCGCTACTGTCGCCGTTCATCTTCAGCGGCTGGGGAATCCGCACGATCGCCCTGTCCGAGGCGCGCTATAACCCGATGTCGTATCACAACGGCTCGGTATGGCCACACGATAACGGACTGATTGCCATGGGCATGGCCCGCTACGGCCACAAGAGTGCCACCGGTCAGGTCTTCGGCGCACTGTTCGACGCCGCGACTTATATGGATCTGCGCCGCTTGCCTGAACTGTTCTGCGGCTTCATGAGGCGCAAACGCAACGCACCCACACAATATCCCGTCGCCTGCTCACCGCAGGCCTGGGCGAGCGCGACGATGCTCTACCTGTTGCAGGCCACGCTCGGACTGGAACTGCTGCATGCCAGCCGCGAAGTGGTGTTCCATCGGCCGGTGCTGCCCTCATTCATCGATCACGTCCACCTTCGAAACCTGCGTTTGAGCGGCAGCTGCGTCGACGTCATGGTACAGCGCCACGGCGACAGCGCCGCGGTGAGAGTCACGCGCCGCGACGGCGACCTGCTCGTCATCGTCAGGCAGTAGCCCTGAAGCCGTGCCGCGCGGCGCCGCTGGCCTGTCGGGTCGCGTCTCGGGCATGAACGCGGCCATCAGTACGGCGAGTACGCCGACGCCGAGCAAGCTGTAGAACGCCAGGCTGGTGCCGACGTGATCAGCCATCCACCCCGCCGCGGGCGTGCTCAGCGTACTGCCCACGCCGATCCCGAATCCGACCGCGCCGAGCGCCAGATTGAAATGACCCGACCCGCCGGCGATGTCACTGACGATCAAAGGCACCATGATGCCAAAACATGCTCCGGCGATGCCGTCCAGGAGCTGTGCCGTCACCAGTATCACGGGATTCTGTGTGAGGGCGAAAACCAGGCATCGCAGGGGCAACATGCTGAAACCGACCAACAGCACCAGGCGCCGACCGTAGCGCTCGGCATAGCGACCGACCGCCGGAGAGGCCACGGCGACGATGATCTGCGGGAGTACTATGCACGCGGCGATGAGCATGCTGGGGTTCGAGCCTTTGGCGGTCAAGGTGCCGCTGATCAGCATCAGCAGAGGCGCGTTGGCGAACGTGAACAGCAGCGCGCAGCCGCAAAACATCAGCAGTCGCCGATCCACCAGCACACGCAAATCCCGCACCCGGCTGGTGCCCGCTATGTGCGGCGAGGGGCGCAACTCGGCGTTGGCTATAGCGGCGCGGCGCAAGGGCGCCAACGCAACCAGCGCCGGCAGCGTCAGCGCGGCGGTCAGGTAGAACACCGCGCGTTCCGAGACGTACTGCCCGCAAGCCCCCATGAGGGCAGCGCCGATACCGTTGCCGAGCGCCGCATAACGCGCATTGCGTCCCAGGCGCAATCCCATGCCAAAGCGGCCCGCGAGCACCAGGCTCATGGCGGCAATCGCCGGCCCCAGGGTGCAGCTCGAGAGCCCGTGCAGGATCTCTGCCAGATAAACAAATAGAGGAATCGGGTGAATTGCGAACATCAGCGCGCTGATGGTGAAGGCCACCACGCTGAATGCCGCCACCCGGGTCTTGTTCGGGATCAGATCGACCAGCGCCCCGGCGGGCACCTGACTGGCCATGGAGCTTACCGTGCCGATGCTCAGCGCCAGACCTATCGAGGTCTGAGTCCAGCTCTGGCCGCTCAGATAAACCGCGATGAACGGTCCAAATCCAGTTTGTATGTTCGCGACAAAGAGATTGAACCAATCCAGGCCGCGACCCGGGCCCGCTGCTGATGGACTCGCTGGCGCGGCGCCTGCCCGGCCGTCGCTGTGGGCTACCGCGGCCATGCATTCAATTCTTGTTGCCGGCGGGAGCGGAAACCTCGAGGGCCTGAGCCGAATCGGCGGCTGCCGGCGCCATCAAGGTCTGAGGATGCGGGCCCTCCTTGTATTCGGGTGCGGTCTTCAGTCTGTCGCGGCTCACACTCAACAATAAGGAGGTATTGCCGCCATCTGGATTGAAGCGCAGCAGCGGCCAGTCGACGGCGATGCGCCGATCCCCTACTCCCAGGAAGCCACCGAAGTCGATTACGGCTATGCGCACTCGACCCCTGGCGTCCGCCAGCACATCCACCACACGCCCCAGATCCTCACCGCTGGCGTCGTGCACCTGTTTGCCGAGAATGGACATCACGGACACAGGCATCGCTGCGACCTCGATGTCGTGCGCGCGATCGGAGCTCGTGCCCGCCAATGCCGGGGCGGGAGCCGGCTGCGGCGGCGCTTGCCTGGGCGGATGCTTCACTACGCTCTTCGGCTTCGAGACGGTGTCCGGCACCACACAAGGAGCATTCGCGGCGCTGGCGCTCTCGCTGGGCGGCGCTGCGGCCTCGGGGCTCGAGTCGAGCGGTCTCGCCTCGGCCGGGTCGGACGGTGGCGCTCTGTTCTCGCTGACAGTCGGCGGCGCAGTGCCGGCGGGCAGGTGCGCGTCCGTGGGTGCGGCCGATGGCATGCTGCTGCAGGCGTTCAATGCACTCAACAACGTCGGAAGCACGCAATAGCGATATCGACTCATGGTATTTGCTCCATGCCGACTCTCGTTTGACGACCATACATGTGACTGTAGACTCCGCTCGTTTGCAGCAGCCGCCGCGGCGCTCCATCCTCGACGATGCGCCCATGATCGATCACGACGATGCGATCGAAGGCGTCGAGAGTCGAGAGACGATGGGCAATGGCGATTACCGTGCGACCTCGGAACAATCGCGCCAGCGCCTCCTGAATCGACTGTTCGGACTCGGTGTCGAGCGCTGATGTCGCCTCGTCCAGCAGCACGATCGGGGCATCCATGAGAAATGCGCGCGCAATGGCCAGGCGCTGGCGCTGCCCGCCGGAGAGCTTCATGCCGCGCTCGCCCACCAAGGTGCTGAATCCCTCGGGGAGCTGATTGATGAATTCGGTACACTGCGCGGCCTCAACCGCGCGAAATACCTGCTCGTCGTTCGCCTCCGGGTACCCGTAGCGCAGGTTCTCGAGCAGCGAACGGTGCAACAGCGATATATCCTGCTGCACGACGGCGATCGAGCTGCGCAAGCTTGCCTGCGTCACCTGAGCGATGTTCTGACCATCGATCAGCACCTCCCCGACATCCGGATCGTATAGACGCTGCATGAGCGCGATCAGGGTGGACTTGCCCGCGCCGGAACGGCCCACCAGACCGATTTTCTGACCCCCCGGCACTTCCAGATCGAACTGATTGAGCACGTTCTGCTCGCGTGGATAGCTGAAGCTGACGTTGCGGAAGTTGATGGCCCCGCGGGTGATCACGAGCGGCTTGGCATCCGGGGCGTCCTGCATCTCGTGCGGCAGACCGAGCACCTGCACGGCCTCTCCCAGCTTGGCGAACTGCTGCACCATGTCTACCATCGCCATTGCAAAATCGCGCGAGGCATGCAGCACCGTGAACCCCAGTGTGGTGGTCAGTACAACGTCGCCGACCGAGATTTCATGGCGGCGCCACAACTCCACCGACCAGACCAGTACCCCGGCGGTGACGCCGAATACCGTCAGAGCATGGAACAGACGCAATCGTTCGAGCGAACGCAGGCTCGCACGCTGCGCCTGCATCTCGTTTGCTATCGCCGTGCCGAGGCGTTGCTGTTCGCGACCGGCGGCGCCGAAGGCGCGCACCAGCCCGATGTTGCTGACGACATCGGTCAGGTCGCCACTCACATGCGCGGCGTGTCCGGCAAAGCTCTGATGCAGCGCGCGCCCCTGTGAGGCGAGATAGCCGATAAACACACTCAACCCGGTTACGACCACCAGCAGTGCAATCGTCAACCACCAATTGATGGTGCTCAGCACCAGTATGCTGCCGATCACGGCCGCCCCGGGTGGTATCGTCGTCCACGTCAGCGCATTCTCGATGGTCCAGGCGGAATTCGCCGCGACCGTTATCCGTCCGGCGAGCGCGCCCGGAAATTGCTCGATGAAGTAACGCGTGCCCTGTCCCGACAAGTGATCGAATAGCTCGAGCCGCATGTCGCCACCGACCGCAACAAAGGCGTAGGTGGATGCCCAGCCCGCGAGGCGCCATAGCAGGTTGTCGCCCGCGACCAGCGCCAACAGCAGGCCCACTGCCCCCCATAGCACCTGCGAGGTCGGTTCATGAGTGCCCAGCACGTCAACCAGGTGCTTGACGGCGTACTGGGACGCGACTGCACACGTCACCGCGCTGAGCACGGAGACCAGCACGATGCCATGGCTGATGAAGCGACGCCGCACATAACGCCAGAGAAAACTGATGGCGCCCTTGGACGCATAGTTGGACAAAGCCATGGGGGAGCTTCGCTTCGCCTGATCGGGTTGCTGAGCCCATCTTAGACATCCGTGAGGCTCAAAGGGCGGAGTAAAGGTGACAGTGTTTGTCAGCATCCGCTGACTTGACGTCACACGCAGGGCGCCCGCGCGCGAAATTCGTCGGGACAATCCTACGTACCATGTGCGACTTCGCGTCTGGATCCCTCGAGGCTCGAGTTCATACTGGGCCTGTGATTTCTAACCTTCAAGGAGACACCATGAACAAGGATCAAGTGAAAGGCCGCGTCGAAGAGGCGAAGGGCAGCATCAAGGAAACGGCAGGGCGCGTGACTGGAAATCCGGATCTCGAGGATCGCGGCACCGTGGAGCGCATCGGCGGCAAGGTGCGCAGCACCGTGGGCGATGTCAAAGAGGAGCTCAAGAAGGAATGGAAGAAGCCCTGACACACAGTGCTCGATGAGCATCATTGGAGGCGCTTATGACCGTCGCTTTGGTTCCAATTCTGGTTGCAAGTGTCGGGCTCAGCGCGGCAATAGTGCTGGGGTTCGTGTCTCGCCGCAAACATCCGCACGTCGCCGCTCGCACTGGCGCGGTCGATGCTTGGCGGCACAGCGTCGGGCGCGGGCCTCAAGTGCTGCTCCGCGCGCCTTACCATGCCACTGGAACTGATCTGTTGCGTCGCTCCTGAGTGAGTCCATGCCCCGAGGGCGTCGAGGGGAGCCTCGACGCCCTCCATTTCAGTGCTGCGAATGACTGCTCGCGTGCATTCAAAGCACCGCCAGCACCAGCACCACCAGCAATATCAAGCCCAGTCCGCCACTGGGGTAGTAACCCCAGCCCGTGCTGTATGGCCAGGCCGGCAGAGCGCCGATCAGCATGACGATCAGTACGACCAGTAAGATGGTTCTAAGCAAGGGTCTCTCCTCCCGTTGAGTTGCCGTCGGATCGAGAATGACGGTGGGCCAAGAGTGAGAACGGAGCCTCGGCCGGACCAGCCCTGAGCGGCCATGAGGCTTGCCAGCAGGCGCGAGAACACGAGGTCAGAGTGCACCTACAGCGCCGACGTCGGAATCGCGCTACAGGCAGTCGCGTCCAAGTCCCTCACCGGCGTTTGGTTTTCGATGACATAGTCGTGCATTCTGCCCGCTGTGATTGAGCATCTCTAATATGGCCGAAGGCGCATCTCTCCCGTCCAGTGCCTGGACCGGAACGTATCGACTGCAGTTGCACGCCGGCTTTCCGCTCACGGCCGCGACTCGCACGCTGTCCTACCTGGCCGCATTGGGCGTGAGCCACATATATCTCTCGCCGTGTCTGCAGGCGCAAGCAGGCAGCGCGCATGGCTACGATGTGACCGACCCGACGCGCGTCAGCGATGCCCTGGGCGGCGAGCCCGCCTGGGGACAGTTCGTCGCGCAGGCGCAGGCGCACAGATTGCGTATCCTGCTGGATATCGTGCCCAACCACATGTGCGCCTCGGCGGCGAACCCATGGTGGGAGGACGTCCTGTTGGAGGGTCCTTATAGCGAGCACCTGCACTACTTTGATTTCCGGGGGTCCGGCGCCGGACAGTGGCGTGTACGGCTCTCGCTGTTGTCTCGTCCGTATGGAGAGGCGTTGGAGAGCGGTGAGTTGAGGATAGAACTCATCGATGGTTGGCCAAGGGCTCAACACTACGATCTGACATGGCCGCTCGCGCCGCCATCCTGGGGCCTGCTGCTCGGCAACAGTTATCGCGATACGGAACCCTTCACCGCACTCGAAATAATGCAGACGCTGCCGAAGCCCACAGCGGACGATCGGCAAGCCTATGCGGAGCATACGGCCCATGCGCGTAGCATATGGACGCAGGCGCGAGAGGCCGGCCAGCTTCAATCTTGCGTCCAGCGCGTGAATTCGGACCACGATGCATTGCATGCGGTGCTGCAGCGTCAATACTATTCTCTGCACGGATGGAAGCTGGCCGGGGAGTTGACCAACTATCGGCGCTTTTTCGACATCACGACCTTGATCGGCACGCGCACGGGTCAGCCGGATGTGTTCAATGCCATGCACGGGCGAATCAGGCGGATGATTGGCGCCGGGGAGATCGACGGCCTGCGGGTCGATCATCCTGACGGCTTGCGCGAGCCGCTCAAGTACTTTCAACGTCTGCGCCGCCTGCTGCCGCGCGGGCGAATCTATGCCGAGAAGATTCTGGAGGGGGATGAGCGGCTGCATGCTGACTGGCCGATCGACGGCACCGTCGGCTACGAATTTCTGGCGAAGGTCAACCGCATGTGGATGGACGACCAGCGCGGCCATGCGTTGACCGGTATATATGCGGACTTCACCGGTCATCCGGTCGACGTCGGCGCGCTGATTCGTGAAAAGAAGCGCGGAATTCTGGATTCCACGTTCCGCGTCGACCTGGATCGTCTTGCGGCATCGGCGCAGGAGCTCGCGCGCAGCCACTGGCGCACCAGCGACTTGAGCCCGCGACAGCTGCGCGAAGCCATCGCTCGCTTGACCGTAGCGCTACCCGTCTATCGTACCTATCGCACTGCCGATGCGCTGCACGCGGATTGCAAGCGCGTCCTGGCGGACACCATCCAGAGCGCGCGCCTGGCGTCGCCGGACATCGACGCGGCGGTATTCTCATTTCTGTTGACGCTGCTCACAAAGCTGCGATTGAGCGCCGCGGAGGCCGCGTTCGTCGATGCCTGGCAACAGCTCGCGCCTGCGGTCATGGCTAAGGGCGTCGAGGATACGATGTTCTATTGCTTCGACCGGCTGCTCTCGGCCAATGAAGTCGGTGCCCAGCCCTCGGCCCTCGGCATCTCGTCGGAGGCGTTTCATGAATTCTGTCATTACCTCAGCGAGCACTGGCCCAATAACCTGCTGACGACCTCGACGCACGACAACAAGCGCAGCGAGGACGTACGCACCAGGATATCGCTGCTCTCGGAGATTCCGGAGCGCTGGAGCGTGGTACTCCAGAAGTGGTCCAAGATGAATGCCTCAGCCTGGCAGAACCAGCCTCCGGACCGGCACGCTGAGTACCTGTTGTATCAGACACTGGTGGGAGCCTGGCCCATCGACCGCGAGCGTTGCTGGGACTACATGCTCAAGGCGTGCAGAGAGGCCAAGATTGCCACGTCCTGGCATGAGCCCAACGCCGGCTACGAGGCATCGATACGCGCCTTCATCGATGGGGTCTATGAGTCCAAAGAATTCACCGGCAGCCTCGAGAACTTTCTGCAGCCACTGCTGCAGGCCGGGCGCATCAATAGCCTGGCGCAGACGCTGATCAAGCTGACCGCTCCGGGAGTGCCGGATTTCTATCAGGGCAGCGAGCTGTGGGACCTGAGCCTCGTGGATCCCGACAACCGGCGCGCGGTGGACTTCGAACTGCGCGCGCAGCTGCTCGAGCGCTGCCGCAGGCTGCGCTCGGATGAGTTGGCGGCGGAATGGGATTGCGGTCTGCCCAAACTGTGGATGATTGCACGTACGCTGTCGCTGCGCGGGCAGCGCCCGGCCGATTTCGCCGCCCAGAGCGGCTATCAGCCACTCGTCGCTCGCGGCGCCCACCTGGGACAGCTTTTTGCCTATCAGCGGGGTGCGAATCTGATTGCGGTGGTCCCGAGGTTCACGCTGACATTACAGGGACGTTGGGAGGATACGCGCATCGGTTTGCCGGAAGGCACGTGGGTCAATGCGTATACCGAGGCCACTATGAGCGGTGAGATCACGCCAGAGGTTCTGTTCGGTTCTTTTCCGGTGGCGCTCTTGCTGCGTCAATTGCCATGATTTTCCGCGTATGGGCGCCTCGTGCGAGCTCGGTCGAGATCGTGCTGGAGCACGCCAGGCTGCCCATGCAGCGGCGCCTGGACGATCACTGGGACATCGAGCTCGATGAATCGAGCGTCCACGAGGGCTACCGGTACTCGCTCGATGGCGGCGAAGCTCTGCCCGATCCGCGTTCGCGCTGGCAGCCCGACGGTATTCGGGGCGCCTCTCGGATCGTCGATTCGGCAAGCTGGCACCGCGCGCAGGGGTTTGAGTTTCGTCCCCGGCCTCTGGCGCAGGCGGTGATCTACGAGCTGCATATCGGGACTTTCACGCCCCAAGGTACCTACGCGGCGGCCGCTACCAGGCTGGCGCATCTGGTGGAACTCGGTATCACGCACCTGGAACTCATGCCCCTGGCCACATTTCCGGGGCGGCGTGGCTGGGGCTACGACGGCGTGTATCTCTATGCGCCCTTTCCGGGCTATGGCACACCCGCCGAGCTGGCCGCCTTCATCGACGCCTGCCACTCGCTGGGGCTCGCGGTACTGCTGGATGTGGTTTACAACCACCTCGGGCCGGAGGGCAATTACCTCGCATCGTTCGGTCCGTATTTCTCCGATCGGGTGAAGACGGTCTGGGGACCGACGCTGAACTTCGACGGCCCGAACAGCGATCCGGTCAGGCAGTTCGTGCTCGACAATGCGCTGATGTGGCTGCGCGACTACGGTTTCGACGGCCTGCGGCTCGATGCGGTCCACGCCATCTATGGCTTCGAGGCGGTGCACGTCCTGGAGGATATGGCCAATGCCGTCAAAGCGCTGGCGCAGCAGTCCGGCCGGGAACTCGTGTTGATCGCGGAGAGCGATCTGAACGATCCTCGCCTGCTACGCAGCGTCGAACAGGGCGGATACGGACTCGATGCGCACTGGGCCGACGACCTGCATCACAGCGTCCATCGATTTCTGACCGGAGAGCGCACGGGTTATTACGCCGACTACCAGGGCTTGGCCGACATCGCAACTGCCCTTCGCGAGGGATATATCTATCAGGGCCAGCATTCGTCATATCGACGGCGACGCCACGGGCGCCCACCCACGGGTATCAGGGCCGATCAGCTCGTGGTCTCGTCACAGAATCATGACCAGATCGGCAATCGGGCCTTCGGTGATCGGCTGAGCATGTCGTTGTCGGCGCCCCGGCTCAAAGCGGCGGCGGCTCTCATCGTACTCTCGCCCTTCGTTCCGCTGCTCTTCCAGGGCGAAGAATGGGGTGCACGCACACCCTTCCTGTACTTCACGGACTTTCTGGACGAGCGGCTCGGCAAGGCGGTCGCGCAAGGGCGCCGGGAGGAGTTTGCCGCCTTCGAGTGGCAGCAGGAAGTTCCCGATCCGCAGGCCGACGATACCTTCACGCGCTCCAAGCTCGATTGGTCCGAGATCTCCAAGCCCTGGCATGCCGACATACAGGCCTGGTATCGCGGCTTGATAAGCCTGCGACAGCACAAATCGCGATGGCCCGGGCCCATGCGGGCCGAGGTGGAGGTCGATCCAGAGGCGCTGTGGCTCCATGTGCTGCACGCCGGCGTACTGGTCGCGTTCAATTTCGCCGCCGCCGCTCAACGCGTGCCCATGCCGCCCGGCTCCTGGCGCCTGGTGCTGCACTCGGGTCCCGAGGACCGCGGCGAGGGCGAGCAACTGGGTGCGGGTGCGACGCGCGTATTCGCGGCGTCTTAAGGCCTAGCGGCTCGAGCGCCTCATTCGGCGACGTGCAGTACGATCTTGCCCCGGTTGTGCTGGCTCTCGAGTTGGCGCTGCGCCGCGGCGACATCCTCGAGGCGAAACACCGCCGCGATATGCGGTCGCAGCTTGCCGGCATCCAATAGTGCACCGATCTGGCCCAATTCCTGAGCGTTCGGTACCGCCATGTAGTGCTCTGCATGCACCGAATGGGCTTTGGCCTGTGCCGCGGAGGGTTGCGACAAGGTGGAGACCATCGTGCCACCGTGCTTGAGAACGGCCCAGGAGCGATCCTGGGTTTCACCTCCGACCAGATCGAATACGAGATCCACCCCACCGACCTCGTCTTCAAAACGCCCGGCCGCGTCGATGGCCTGGTCAGCGCCCAGTTCACGCACGAATTCCAGATCATGATTCGATACCGTGGTCGAGACGCGCGCGCCGCGAGCCTTGGCGCACTGAATCGCGAAATGCCCGACTCCGCCTGCCCCGCCGTGAATCAACACGTGCTGACCGGATTGCAGTTGTCCGTGATCAAACAGCCCCTGCCAGGCCGTGATCGCCGCGAGTGGAACGGCTGCAGCCTCGTTGAAGCCGGCCTGGGCCGGCTTGGCGACCAGAGCGCGCTCTTTGACGATCACAAACTCGGCGTAGCCGCCGTGCCGGTGATCGAGCAGCGCGAAGACCGCATCCTCCGGCTTGAACCTCGCCGCGCCCGAGCCGCAGCGCTCCACGGTTCCGGAGACGTCCCGGCCCAAGACCACCGGCAGCTGCTCGCGTGCCACCGGCGGGTACTGGCCGGAGCGGATTTTGTAGTCCACAGGATTGATACTGGCGGCGTGGACCTTGACGAGCACTTCATCGGACTGGGGCTCGGGTGTGGGCAGATCCTCGATCCTGAGCACGTCTACGGATCCGAATTCGTGAATCACCACTGCTTTCATAGCTACGGTCTATGCTCTACGGCGCATTAGCCTCGGAATTGGGCCGAGGGTGCACTGAGCTCGTGCGGCGCGAAGTCGGCCCATCACTGATCGGCGTGTAGGGTACGCAGAGTGCCGGGAGCCCGCAAGGCTCACGAATCAGACGACACCGACAGCGCGATGCGCCCTGGGAGTTGCCCGGGACCGGTTGCTTCGAGCTAGATTGCCTCACCTTTTAAAGGAGGCTGTCATGCTCTATTACGCGGTCGTATTTCTGATCATCGCGCTGATCGCCGGGGCGCTCGGTTTCTTTGGGGTCGCCGGCGCGGCGGTCGGGATCGCCAAGATCCTGTTTTTCGTATTTCTCGTCCTGTTCGTGATCTCCCTCGTCATGGGGCGTCGCCGCGGTAGCGGTATTCCCTAGCGGGTTTCGGCAACGGGGCGTTGCAAGGGGGCAGATCGCACTGCCCCCTCAAAGATCCAATTCCATGTACAGCGTGTCCGGGAGCGGGTTCAGGTAATAGGCGGCGGTTTCGCGAAAGCCGAGCGAGCCATAGAGCCTGCGCGCGGCGCTCATGTGCCCCAGCGTGTCCAGCACCATGCGCGTGTAGCCGAGCGCCGCGGCCTTCCGTATCAAGCCGAGCGCGAGCTGGCGCCCGAGGGCGGCGCCGCGAAAGCCCGGTTTGACGTACAGGCGCTTCATTTCGCATACGCGCTGCTCGAGTCGCCGCATGCCGCCACAGCCGACGAAGGCGCCCGCATGCGTGGCAAGCAGCAGGCAGCCGTCAGGCGGACCGTACATGTGCGCCATCTGCTCCAGTTCAGTCGCAAAATGCTGGAAGCACAGATCTATCCCGAGCTGCTGTGCGTATTCCTCGAACAGTAGCCGCGCGGCGGCGAACTCGCCCTCACTACGGGCCTCGAGCACAGCGATTTGCAAGATCCTCCCCAGGTTGACATCGGAGCGGCGTATTGTAATCGTCTGCCGCGCGTGATCGCATCCATCGAGGAGCCCGGGGACGTGGCGGACGGAGTGCAGGTTCGATCGCTTCACAGCATCAGCGTGCGCGAACTGCAGGGATTGAGTGACGTACTGATCGACTGTGTGGAAGGCGGCGCGTCAGTCAGCTTCATGCTGCCCATATCCCGCGCCAAAGCCGACGCATTCTGGCAGCACGCGGCAGCCAGTGTCGCACGCGGGCAGCGTATCGTACTGGCGGCGGAGGATGCGAGCGGAGCAATCCTCGGCACGGTGCAGGTCTTGCTCGATCAGCCGGAGAATCAGCCGCATCGCGGCGATATCGCGAAGATGCTGGTGCACCGCCGGGCGCGTCGGCGCGGTGTCGGCGCGGCATTGCTCGCCGCGGCGGAGCACAGCGCGCGCCGTGCGGGCAAGACCTTGCTGGTGCTCGATACGGTCACGGGCAGTGATGGGGAGCGCCTCTACGCCCGGCAGGGTTGGCAGCGCTGCGGGGAGATTCCTCACTACGCGCTGTGGCCCGACGGCAGGCCCTGCGCGACGACGATCTTCTTCAAGTTCCTGCGTGATTGAGCGCTGCATTTGAACTCGGAGGAGAGCTCGGCAGCACTGCCCGCGCAGGGTCTCGCGCCCAGTGCCGAGCAGATCGAGCGACACCTGCGCCGAGCGGTGGCCATTTCCCGCCGCGCCATAGAATTGGGCCATCATCCCTTCGGCGCGATTCTGGTCGGCCCCGATCAGGAGAGCGTGCTCATGGAGCAGTGCAATGTGGACACGGTCAATCATGCCGAGTCGACGCTGGCGCGAATGGCGGCGGCCCGTTTCACACCGCAGTACCTGTGGGGCTGCACGCTCTACACGTCGGTCGAGCCCTGCTGCATGTGCTCAGGCACCGCATACTGGGCCAACATCGGCCGGGTGGTGTTCGGCATGAGCGAGCAGCAGTTGCTGGCTGAAACCGCAGATCACACCGAGAATCCGACGTTGAGTGTGGCTGCGCGCTATGTTTTCGATCATGGTCAGAAGCCGGTGATCCTGATCGGTCCGGTGCCGCAGATCGTGCCCGAAGTGCTGGCGATGCACCGCGCCTACTGGGCCACTCGTCGCAGCCTCTGATCGGCCTCAGCGCCGGGGCGGCCCGAGCGCCTCGAACTGGCTCTCGGCCTCCTGCAACGCCCGCGTGATCCGCTCAGCCCATTGACCCTGCCCTGCCGTATCGCCCAGCAGATCCTGGCGTATCTCGATCTCCACATGCGGCAGAGCGCGTGCCTCGCCGTGCCGGGGAATCGTGTAGTCGGTCGCATCGCTGACGAAATAGGGTTCGTTGTCGGCGATGATCAGGCCGGCCTCGCGACGCAGTGTCTCGAGCACCAGGCCGGCGAAGCGACGGTCGCGGTTGTACAGTACCGCGGCATGCATGTTGCGCCGGACACCCTTGAACACATCAGTCATGCTGTGCTGGGCCACGAGTATGGTGGCACGCCCCGCTGCCAGCCGCTCATCGAGCAAGGCGCGCACATGGGCGTGGTAGGGCTCGAAGATCTCGGCGCGACGCGCGGCGATCTCCTGCTCGCTCAAATCCGCGTTGCCGGGGATCGGAGTGGATTCGCCCACGGTCGGGATCGACGAGGCGACCTTCGGATCGCGATTGCAGTCGATCACCAGGCGTGAATAGTTTTGCGCCACGAGGGGCGCATCGAGTGCCGCGGCGACCTGTCGTGCCACGGCCAGGCTGCCGATGTCCCAGGCGATGTGACGCTCAAGCTCGCCGGCCGGCAGGCCGAGCGTGCCCAGGCGCCGCGGAATGCGCGCGCTCGCATGGTCGACCACGATCACGAAATTCGAGCGGCCCTCGCGGCCGCTCGCGAGCACGGGCCCCGGCTCGTCCTCGGCGAGGAGCCGATATTCAGCGATCGGCATGCGCTGCATGGCCGGCGGCGAGACTAGCGGGCATAGAGACGGAAGATGATGGTGTTGTGATAGCTCTGCCCTGCCTTGAGCACCACGGAGGGGAAATTCGCATGATTCGGCGAATCCGGAAAGGCCTCCGCCTCGAGCGCGAGGCCGCTGCGGCGCTCATAGGCCCAGCCGCCTTTGCCCATCACTGTGCCGTCCAGGCCGTTGGCGCTGTAGAACTGCACACCCGGGGCAGTCGAGGAGACCTCGAGAACCCGGCCGCTCTCCGGCTCGTATACGATCGCCGCGACGCCGAGTGCTCCGGGCGCTTTGTTGATGACCCAGTTTTGATCGTAGCCATGACCGATTCGAATCTGCTCGTCCGCATCATCGATGTGCGCACCGATGGCCGTGGGATGACGAAAGTCGAAGGACGTACCGGCAACCGCTCGCAGCTCTCCGGTGGGGATTTCGTTTTTGTCGACCGGCGTGTAGCGATCGGCGTTGATCTGCAGCAGATGCCCGAGCACGTCACCATGGCCGCGCAGGTTGAAGTAGCTGTGCTGTGTCAGATTGACGATGGTATCCCGATCCGTGGTGGCCAACAAATCGAGCTGCAGTGCATCGTTCTGCGTGAGGGTGTAGGTCGCGGTCACTTGCAGGTTGCCGGGATAGCCCTGGTCCCCATCACGACTGAGGTGACTGAGCACGAGCCGCGGTCCCTTGGGCGTGAGGTCCGCGTGGCTCACGTCCCAGACCACCCTATCAAAACCAACCGGGCCGCCATGCAGGGCATTGGCTCCGTTCTGGGCGACGAGGTTATAGATCACGCCATCGAGCGTGAACTGGGCCCC
Organism: Steroidobacteraceae bacterium; assembly: GCA_049508555.1. Lineage (GTDB taxonomy): Bacteria > Pseudomonadota > Gammaproteobacteria > Steroidobacterales > Steroidobacteraceae > FEN-1191. The sequence continues at coordinate 23,587 of JBELAR010000002.1, read as the reverse complement.
TGCAATGCGATTGGCATAGCGGCCCACCATGGCGCCGAAAAACGGCGCTCCGTGTTCGATGTAGTCCTGGAGATGCTCGTAGCCGAGCACCACATCCGCATACTGCCCATGCCGGTCCGGCGCCGTGAGGCTCGTGACGACGCCGCCGTACGTCGCAATGCGTGCCTCCATGCCGTGCCGATTGCGCAGCGTGTAGATCTGCACTGCTGTGCCGCTGCGCGTCTTGCCGAAGGGAGCAGCAACGATGCTGTCCTGAGGGCTGTCGGCGGCGACCTGCGCCGCGATTGCCGCCGTACTCAGTGCGCACACCGACAGCGGGCACAGCGCGGTCAGCGCCATGCCGGCGGCGATAAATCGGATTGCGGTGCGCACCTGAACTCTCCCCCCGTCTATCAGTATCGGTTTGACGTGGCAGTAGTGTAGCGAGCACAGGCGATGGGGGGCCATATGGATAAAAACAGAATCATTCGAGAATAACATCTTATGTAATTGTTATGGCTAGTATTTATATACGCTGTACCGGCATTCAAAAGACTCCGTCACGGCCGCCGGCACCCCGCTCGGCATCCTGGTCAGCGTGCCCGTTCCTATTTAGACTTCCGCTCCCCCAATTCAGGAGCCTCTGGTGCCACTCAATCGTCTTGTGACCCGCGAGGCCAATTGAGTGTGCGATTGAACGAGGCCACCCGGGGCTTCTGGGCGGTCCTCGCAAGCTTCGTGCTCTGGGGTCTTTTCCCACTCTACTGGCATGAGCTGCGCGAGGTGCCGAGCGCACAGATTCTGGCGCACAGGATCGTGTGGTGCGCGCTGCTCGTGATCGGCTACCTGAGCCTGCGTCAACGCCATTGGCTCAAGGAATCCCTATGTGCGCCGCGCGTACCCTGGTTGCTGGCGATCAGCGCCGTGCTGGTCACGGCGAATTGGGGCCTGTACATCTGGGCCGTGAACCATGAGCACGTGGTCGACGCGAGCCTGGGCTATTTCATCAATCCTCTGGTCAATGTGATGTTCGGCGTGCTGATATTGCACGAGCGACTGAACCGCGCGCAGCGCCTTGCGGTGACGCTGGCCGTGATCGGCGTCGGCTATTTGACCTGGGCGCTCGGTGCCCCACCGTGGATCGCGCTGACGCTGGCCGTGTCCTTCGGCTGCTACGGGCTGATCCGCAAGATCGCGCCGGTGCAATCCATGGCGGGGCTGGGAGTGGAATGCGCCTATCTGCTGCTGCCTGCCATGGGCTACCTGTGGTGGTGCGAGCGCGAAGGCAGCGCTGCGCTGGGTCGATTGGACGCCTATCACAGCACGCTCCTGATCGGCGGTGGCGCGGTGACCGCCCTGCCCCTGGTGTGGTTTGCCTACGGCGCCCGGCGGATCGCCTATTCCCTGGTTGGAATCGTCCAGTTCGTCGCCCCGACGCTGCAATTGCTCACTGGGGTACTGCTGTTCCGTGAGCCATTCACGAGCGTGCAGGCGCTCGGCTTCTCATTGATCTGGGGCGCGCTGCTGATATACGCCGCCGACGCAATCCTGCGCACCCGCCGAGCGGCAAGCATGGCGCGATGAGTGCGTTCAAAACGTATCACCGTCGACCGCCTCGGCGTGCGCCGCGGCGGCATAGAGCTGATAGCTGTTGCGCCCGCTGTGCTTCGCCCGGTTGAGGGCGGCATCGGCGCGCTTGAGCAGCACTGCGGCCTCGGTCCCGTCGTCGGGGTAGATGACGATTCCGGTGCTCGCGGTCACGTGAATCTCATTTTGATCGATCTGGTACGGTTCACTGACCGCCTGGAGCATTTTCCGCGCACAGACGATGGCGTCCTGGGTCGTGGCAAGCTCGCAGAACAGCAGCACGAATTCGTCGCCTTGCTGCCGGCAGACCGTGTCGGTGGCCCGGACACGTTGCTTCAATCGCTGTGTCAACGAGCGCAGCAGGTGATCGCCGATCGCACGGCCGAGGCTGTCATTGATGCGACTGAATCCGTCCAGGTCCAGATCCAGTATCGCCAGCTTCCCGCCGTGGCGTCGCGCCAGCGCCATGCCTTGCGAGAGCCGATCCTCGAGCAGCAGTCTGCCGGGTAACTCTGCGGGACCCTCGCTCTGCGAGAGCGTTTCCCGCAGGAGCGAGCGCGGCCGTGCATCAGCGAGTTCGCGACAAACCAGGACCGAACCGCTGAGCTCGCCTCGTCGATCGTAAATCGGCGCGGCGGTGCTCTCGATGGCGCACTCCGATCCGTCACGTCGCGTCAATGTACTGCCCGTCGTGCTGCCCGTCGTGGCGCCCGTCGAGGCCCGATGGCGAATTCTCTCGCCCGTGGTGGCGTCGGTGAGGCGAAACACCAGTTCGAGGGGCTGTGCGAGCGCATCGGCTCGAGTCCAACCCGTGAGGCGTTCGGCGGCAGTGTTGAGGTAAGTCACACACCCATCCAGATCCGTGCAGATGACGGCGTCAGCGATCGCGTTGAGCGTGACGCGGGCGTGCTCCCTGGCCTCGAACAGGGCCTCGGAGCTGGCGGCGCGATCGACGAGTCCGGCCAAAACCCTGGGCAGGGCGTAGCCGTCCAGCCGATTCTGCAACAGATAGTCCTGTGCACCGCGCCTCACGGCCAATCTGCCGAGCTCCTCGTCCTCATCCGAGATCAACACGACGATGGGAATCTGGGGCGCGGCGGCATGGATGCGATCGAAGACTTCGATACCGGTGCCATCGGGCAGCCTCAGGTCCACGAGCACCGCCGCGACGCCGTTGGGTCCTGCATGAGAATGCCTTCCGGCGACGGCCAGCCTTTCCAGGCCCTCCATGCACGTCTGCAACCATTCGACCTCGAAGCAACGCTCGGCCGAGATGCTTAAGGCCGCGCAAACCGCTGCCGCTTCCTCTGGGTTGTTCTGAATGAGGAGGACATTTCGTGCCATGGCCTACGAACCGCCGGCTGTGAATAACCCGGCCATTGGGCCCGTTTTCCCGCGATCCGGCTGTGCGCTAACGCACCGATAGCCCCTGCGCTCCGATCCGCGGGGAGCGGACCGGAGCGGGGTTCGTCAGCCCAGTTGCACCGGGATGTACAGGCGGCTGTGACCGCGCTGCACGAGCAACGCGACCTGCTTCGAGTGCGCATCGACCAGCTGTCGCAACTGCGGCACCGTCCGCACCGGCGTGCCGTCCACGGCGAGCAGCACATCGCCGGTTTGGATGCCCGCCTCTGCCGCGCTGCCTTGAACATCCTCGACCAATAGACCCGCGCTCAGTCCCGCGGCAGCGCTCTCATCCTGATTGAGCGGGCGCACGCTCAGACCCAGCCGGGCGTGATCGGTCGAGCCGGTGGTCTGCGTCGCGGCCACCTGCGCGCTCGAACCGATAGTCACCTTGAGCGTGAGCGGCTTGCCATCGCGCCACAGGTCGAGCGACGCGCTGTCTCCGGGCGTCGCGACGCCGACCTGCGCCGAAAGCTGGCCCGCATCGATGATGGGTGTGCCGTTGAAGCGCAGAATCACATCGCCCACCTTCAGGCCGGCGTGCGCCGCGGCGCTATCGGCTTCCACTTGCGCGACCAGAGCACCGTTCGGGGACTGTAGATTGAACGAGCTGGCGAGCGACTGATCGAGCGTCTGCACTTCCACGCCCAGGCGCGCGTGGGTGACCTTGCCGGTCTTGACGATCTGATCTTTGACCTGCACGGCGAGATTGATCGGAATCGCGAAGGCCACGCCCTGGTAGCCACCGGAATTGCTGTAGATCTGGGCGTTGATGCCCACCACCTGACCGGTGGCGTCGAACAACGGGCCACCGGAGTTTCCGGGATTGACCGCCGCATCGGTCTGTATGAACGGGACATAGCCGTCGCCGGGCAGATTGCGGCCCTTGGCGCTCACGATGCCGGCTGTGGCGGTTTCTTCCAGGCCGAATGGCTCGCCGATCGCGAGCACATAATCGCCAACCGCAAGCTGATCCGAATTACCGAGCAGCACGGTGTGCAGATCGTGCGCATCGATTTTGAGCACGGCGATGTCGCTGCTCGTGTCAGAGCCGAGGACTTTGGCTTTGAATTCGCGGTGATCGGCGAGCTTGACCGTGACCTCCCTGGCGCCGTCGACCACGTGGGCGTTGGTCAGCACCAGCCCATCCGGGCTGATGATGAACCCGGAGCCCTGCGCGTGCTGCGTTTGAGCTCGCGGATTGGGCATACCGCGAAAGAACTGCCCGAACGGATTATCGTCGTCATTGCCGGGATTGCCAAAGTCGAATCGGGGCATTGCCGTGCGCATCGGTCCTTCGGTCGTGATGCCGACGACAGCGGCCCCGTTGCGCGCGACGATGGCGCGATAGTTCGGGACTGTGGCCGCAGGCAGCGGCGCCACGGGTGTTGCGGCACCGGGGACATCGGTGTGCTGGGACAGTGCCTCGGCCGACAAGCCGGTCACCGCGCCGAGGGCGAATACGCCGGCTGCGGACCAGATCATCCTCTTGTTGCGAAGCTGCATGAGTCTCTCCTTGAAGGTTGTGCGATTGAGCAATCGCTCATGCCAGCAGGCTCGCACGCCTTGCTTAAGCCAACCTTAAGCGCTGTGCGGAAACAGCACCGTGACGCGCAGCCCCCCGCCCGGCGCATCCTCGAGCACAACCTCGGCGCCGTGGCGCTCGGCGATCGCCCTGACGATCGACAATCCCAGGCCCGAGCCGGTTTCCGACGTCGCCGTGTGCCGGTAGAAGCGATCGAACACCCGCTGCCGATGCTCCAGCGCGATCCCCGGCCCGGTATCGCTGATCTCGAGGATCGTGCGCCCGGCGGTGGCGCGGGTGCGCACGAGCACCGAGCCGCCGTGGGGCGTGTAGCGCACCGCATTGTCGAGCAGATTTCGCAACAACGTGCGCAGCGCCTCGCGATCGGCATGCACTGTCAGGTCCGGCGTAGCGTCCAATGCCAGCTCGATGCTGCGGTTGAGCGCCAGGGCGTGGCAGTCCGTGATGGCCTCGGCCGCGACCTGCGCCAGCTCGAGCGTCTCGAATTGCCCGGCGCTCTCCTGCGGATCGTTGCGCGCCAGAGTGAGCAGTTGCTCGACCAGACGCGTCGCGCGCTCGATGGCGGCGTCCAGACGCTTGCGCGCATCGATACGCGCCGCCTCATCCGGCGCGCGATCGAGGAGCTGCGCCTGCAGGCGCAGCGCAGTGAGGGGCGAGCGCAGTTCGTGCGCTGCATCCGCAATAAACGCCCGTTGAGTCGCAAAGGCGCTGTGCAGGCGTGCCAGCAGGCGATTGAGCTCGCTGACGAGCGGCACGATCTCGCGCGGCAGATTCGCGGCACCGAGCGGCGTGAGGCTGCGCGCATCGCGCCGCTGTACTTCGGCGGCCACCTGGCGCAAGGGTCCGAGTCCGCGTCCGACGATCCAGATCACCGCCGCGATCATGATCGGCAACAGCAGGAGCAACGGTATCATCACCCGCAACGCTGCGGCGCGCGCGAGGCTCTGGCGCACGCGCAACGGCTGCGCGATCTGAATGACGCCCTCTGCGGTCCGCAGTCCGTAGGCGCGCCACGCTTGGCCGCCCAGAACCAGATCAGCGTAGCCGAGAATCGGCTGATTGATCAGCGGCAGACCGGGGCGCGATAAATACACGCGCGCCCCGAGCAGATCCCAGATCTGTACCACGAAGTCCGCATCGCCCTGTTCGGGGGGCACCTCGATGCGTGGCGCCAGCGTCACCTGAGCGCGCAATGACAGGGCCATCTGGCGCAACTGATAATCGAAGAGGATCGAGGTCTCGCTGAGCACCCGGCGATAGGTGAAGCCCGCAGCCACGATCGACACCAGCGCGACGAGACTGATCAGCGCAATCAGCAGACGCAGACGAATGGAATTCATGCTTTGGGAATGAAATAACCCACGCCGCGCAGCGTTCGAATCGCATCGCTGCCGAGTTTGCGGCGCAAGCCGTGGATATAGACCTCAACGGCGTTGCTGCCGATCGGCTCGTCCCAGCCGTAGAGGCGATCCTCGAGCTGAGTGCGTGACAGTACCGCGCCCGGGCGCTGCAGGAGGGCTTCGAGTACGGCGAATTCGTGCGCCGAGACACTCACCGGCACGCCGCCGCGCTGCACGGTGCGGGTCAGCGGATCGAGTCGCAGATCCCCGTGCTGGATGCTCGAGTCCCCGCGACCGGCCACTCGTCGCAGTACCGAGCGCATGCGCGCCGTGACTTCGTCCAGATCGAAGGGCTTGACGATATAGTCATCGGCGCCGGCATTGAGCCCGTTGACGCGGTCCTGGATTTCATCGCGCGCGGTCAGAATGATCACCGGCGTGGCATCGCCACGCCGTCGCAGTTCCCGCAGTACCTCGAGGCCGTCGCGATCCGGTAGGCCCAGATCGAGCAGGATCAGATCGAACACCGCGGGCTGCAAGGCGAGCGTCGCGCTTTTGCCATCGCGCATCCAGTCGACCGCGTAGCCGGCCTGACGCAGGGCGGCTTGCAGGCCTTGAGCGATCATCGCATCGTCTTCGACCAGCAGGACACGCATGGCGCAACGAGTGAGCGCGGCACATCAGCGGGCGTGGTCTGCCGCGCCCATGGCCGCAGCGCCGCCCGGAGCGTCCTTACGGATGACGATGGTGCTCATCATGACGCTATTGGGCACGAAAACGTGATCCTGCTCGCTGTCCAGCAGAATCGTATAGCCCAGCGAGATCAGCTCCACGCTGGCGGTGATCAGCCCCTTGGGCGTGTTCAATTGGATCTGATCACCAACCCGGATGGGCCGGTAGAGCACCAGGGAGAAACCCGCAATCATGTTGCTCAAGGTGCTCTGCGCCGCCAGCCCGAATACCACCGAGACGACGCTTGCTCCCGCGAGCAGCGCCGTTCCCACGGCGCGCAGATCCGGAATCAGGTGCGCGTAGAGAATCAGTGCAACCATGTAGGCAAAGAACTGCGCGAAGGCGCTGGCGAACGACAAGCCGGTCACGTCCGTGAGATGGGCCTGCACTTTGCGGCTGGCTTTGCGCACCAGCGCTGCCAGCACCGTGGCGGCCATGAGAAACACCAGCCCGAGACAGAGTGCGCCGAGGGGAGTTTTAGGGTTGAAGAAATCATGCTGCGTGGCAACAAACAGATCGTTCATGGTGTTGTTCTACGATGGTGGTACCGAATTCTGCTGTCTTTTACGGGCCGAGAACGCCGGCGCATGCCCCAGCTCTCCCACTATAGCGCGACGCTGCGCCCATCGACCGCGCACCGCGATGCCGCTGTCGGCGCAATCCTATTGGTCGTCCGTCGCGCCCGGGGCATAATCCACGCCTCCCAACGCGAGACGCGAAATCCATCGGAGTACCCATGAAGAACACCCGCACTCTGGCGTTGCACGACGCCGGCCAGCGTCTCTGGCTGGACAACATCACGCGCGAGCTTTTGCGCAGTGGCACGCTGGCGCGCTATATCGATGAGCTCTCGGTCACCGGACTGACCTCGAATCCAACGATCTTCGAGCAGGCCATCGGTGCAGGCAGCCTCTATGATGAACCGATCCGCGCCATGAGTGCGGCCGGATTGTCCACGGAGGCGCTGTTTTTCAAGCTCGCGCTCGAGGACCTGACGCAAGCGGCGGCACTATTCCGGCCCGCTTTCGATCGCAGCCAGGGTACGGATGGCTGGGTATCTCTGGAGGTCTCGCCCCTGCTCGCGCACGATACCGCGGGCACGATCCAGGCCGCCGCGCAGTTGCACGCCCAGGCGGCCTGCAGCAACGTATTGATCAAGATCCCGGGCACGGCAGAGGGCGTCCCGGCGATCGAAGCGTCGGTGTTCGCCGGCATTCCGGTCAACGTCACGCTCCTGTTCTCCTGCGAACAGTATCTGGCCGCTGCCGAGGCCTATCTGCGCGCACTCGAGCGGCGCGCCGAGCTCGGATTGGACCTGAAGATTGGCTCGGTCGCCTCGGTGTTCGTCAGCCGCTGGGACGTGGCCATCAGCAAGGAGCTCCCGCTCCCCTTTCACAATCGACTCGGCATAGCGATCGCCCGGCGGACCTACAAGGCGTATCGCCAGCTGCTCTCATCCGAGCGCTGGAAGAAGCTCGTCGCACTCGGAGCACAGCCGCAGCGGCTGCTCTGGGCCAGCACCGGCACCAAGGATCCCGCAGCGCCCGATACGCTCTACGTCGAGGCGCTGGCCGATCCGGACACGATCGATACAGTCCCGGAAAAGACCCTTTTGGCCTTTGCCGACCACGGCAATCTGCCGCAGCGTGGGCTGGCGCAGGCGAGCGATCCCGAGGCGGTGATCAAAGAATTCGAGCGTGCCGGCATCGATGCGAGTGCGCTCGCGGCACGTTTGCAGCACGAAGGGGTCGACTCCTTCGCCAAGTCCTGGGCCGCGTTGATGCTGCGGATCAAGGACAAGTCCACGCGCGCGGCACCGGCGGTGCCTGCATGACGCTACCGGCCGCCGCGGCGCGCGGCCCTGCCGCGCAGGGACTCGTCAGCCGCCGTTCGTGGCAGGCACTCCTGAGCCATCACGAGCGTATCGGCGCGCAGACTCTACGCGAGCTGTTCGCGGCCGATCCGCAACGAGGCACCCGCTTTTCGCTGGAGGCAGCCGGACTGTACCTCGACTACTCCAAGAACCGCATCGAGGCCGAGACGATTCGGCTGCTGGTGGCTCTGGCCGTCGATTGTGGTCTCAAGGAGCGCACCGAGGCCATGTTCCGCGGCGATCTGATCAATCGCAGCGAGCATCGGGCGGCGCTGCATATCGCGCTACGCGCCCCGGCGGGCGAGCGGATCTGGGTCGAGGGCGTGGAGGTCGTCGCGCAAGTGCACGCCGTGCTCGATCGCATGGGGGCCTTCGCCGAGCGCATCCGCAGCGGCCAATGGCGCGGTCATACGGGCAAGCCCATCCGCAATGTGATCAATATCGGCATCGGCGGCTCGGATTTGGGACCGGTCATGGCCTATGAGGCATTGCGCTTCTACAGCCTGCGCAACCTGAACTTTGGCTTCGTCTCCAACGTGGACGGGACCGATCTGACGGAGGCCGTGCGTGGGTTGGATGCCGCGGAGACGCTGTTCATCGTCTGCTCGAAGAGCTTTGGGACGCTCGAGACGCTCACCAACGCACGTGCCGCGCGGGACTGGAGCCTGCAGCAACTGCACGCTGAGCAATCCGTGGCGAAGCACTTCGTGGCCGTCTCGGCCAACACCGCAGCCATCACGCAGTTCGGCATCCTGGCGGAGAATATGTTTCCGCTCTGGGACTGGGTCGGCGGCCGCTATTCCATGGATTCGGCGATCGGCTTATCCACGATGATCGCGATCGGAGCGAGCCGCTTTCAGGCCATGCTCGGCGGCATGCGGGCGATGGATGAGCACTTTCGCGCCGCGCCGCTCGAGCGCAACCTGCCAGCACTGTTCGGGCTGCTCTCGGTGTGGAACAACAACTTTCTCGGCGCCGATACGCAGGCCGTGCTGCCCTACGATCAGTATCTGAAACGCCTTCCCGCCTATCTGCAGCAGCTCACCATGGAGAGCAACGGCAAACATGTGACGCTGGAGGGCGCGCCTGTCGGCGCGGCGACCTCCCCGATCATCTGGGGCGAGCAAGGCACCAATGGGCAGCACTCGTTCTACCAGCTGTTACACCAGGGAACGCGCCTGGTACCCTGTGACTTCATCGGATTCTGCCAGGCGCTCAACCCGCTCGGCACTCAGCACGATCTGCTCATGGCCAATCTCTTCGCGCAATCCGAGGCGCTGGCCTTTGGCAAGACTGCCGCCGAAGTGCGCGCCGAAGGCGCGGAGGAAGCCCTGGTGCCGCATCGCGTATTCGAAGGCAACCGCCCGAGCAACACGCTGCTGGCCGATGCGCTCACGCCCGCCACGCTCGGCGCGCTGCTGGCCCTGTACGAGCACAGCGTGTTCACACAAGGGGTCATCTGGGATATCGATTCCTTCGATCAGTGGGGCGTCGAGCTCGGCAAGGTACTGGCGCAGCGCACCGCCGCCGAACTCACGAGCGCGGCCGAGCCCCCGCTCGCGCATGACAGCTCGACCAACGCACTGATACGTCGCTACCGGGCCGCGCGCGCTGCGGCGAGCGCGCCGCGGCCCGGCTAATCCCGCCATTCCCGGCTGCGCCGCGGGCTCTGTGCCTCGGAGCTGGCTGTTCGAATTCTCGCACGCACATCCTCTTTCAGCGGCTGATTCGCGGCTCGCCGGTGAGCGGATCTGCCTTGAAAAGTTCGCAAATGCAGTTAACCTGTCGCCCCATATGGATGTGCGCGCAGCGATCGCCTTTGAAGCCGGCAAACCGCTCAGCATCGAAACGGTGCAGCTGGAGGGTCCGAAATCGGGCGAAGTCCTGGTCGAGATCAAGGCCACGGGCATCTGTCACACGGATAAGTACACGCTCTCCGGCGCCGATCCGGAGGGTCTGTTTCCCTGCATTCTCGGCCACGAGGGCGCCGGCATCGTGGTTGAAGTCGGCGCGGGCGTGAGCACGCTCAAACCCGGGGATCACGTCATTCCGCTCTACACACCGGAATGCCGGCAGTGCAAGAGCTGCACGTCCCATAAGACCAATCTGTGTACGGCGATTCGCGCCACTCAGGGCAAGGGACTGATGCCCGATGGCACGAGCCGCTTCTCCTACCGCGGCAAGCCGGTGTTGCACTACATGGGCTGCTCGACCTTCGCCAACTACACCGTGCTGCCCGAGATCGCCCTCGCGCGCGTGCGCGAGGACGCGCCCTTCGAGAAGATCTGCTATATCGGCTGCGGCGTCACGACCGGGATCGGTGCCGTGCTGTTCACGGCTCGGGTGGAGGCCGGGGCGAATGTCGTCGTATTCGGACTCGGCGGCATCGGCTTGAATGTGATCCAGGGCGCCCGCATGGCCGGCGCCGACAAGATCATCGGTGTCGATGTGAATCCGGCGCGCGAAGCGCTGGCGCGTCGATTTGGCATGACGCATTTTGTGAACCCCAAGGACCTCAAGGCTGACCTGGTCGGACACCTCGTCGAGCTGACCGGCGGGGGCGCCGACTACAGCTTCGAATGCGTGGGCAATACGACGTTGATGCGCCAGGCTCTGGAGTGCTGCCATCGTGGCTGGGGCGTCTCGACCATCATTGGTGTCGCGGCTGCCGGTCAGGAAATAGCGACCCGCCCTTTCCAGCTCGTGACGGGCCGTCGCTGGCAGGGCAGCGCGTTCGGCGGCGTGCGGGGCCGCACCCAGGTGCCGCATATCGTGGATTGGTACATGGAGAAGAAGATCGACATCGACGCCCTGATCACGCACGTGCTGCCGCTGCAGCGTATCAACGAGGGCTTCGAACTCATGGCACGCGGGGAATCGATACGCACCGTGGTTACGTATTGAGAGCTGCCGGCGCCGTTTCTGAGCGGACTCGGTTGAGATCTCGTAACATCTCAATCCTTGCCCGCAAACGCGAATGGACCCAGAGCGCCGATGACACCAGGCCCCATCGAGCAACAGACGGAACTGCGCAACTTCCTGAGCGCTCAGGGCATCGAGCACGTGAAGCTCGGGGTCTTCGATGGCGACGCGGTGCTGCGCGGAAAATACCTGAGCCGCGACAAGTTTCTCTCGGCGCTCGACCAAGAGCTCGGATTCTGCGACGTGGTGCTGGGCTGGGATTCGAACGATCAGCTCTACGACAATACGAGCTTCACGGGCTGGCACACCGCCTATCCCGATGCGAGCGTGCGAGTCCTTCCGGCCACGCGCCGCACGATTCCCTTCGAGCCCAAAACCGCGCTGTTTCTGGGCGAATTCACGGGCCGGGCCGAAGCGGTGTGTCCGCGCGCCACCTTGCGCCGCGTACTGGCACGGGCCGCGAGCCTGGGATACGCGGTCAGCGCGGCCGCGGAATTCGAGTTCTTCGTCTTCGAGGAGACTCCGCATTCCCTGCGTGAGAAGGGCTACCGCGGGCTCAAGACCCTGAGCCCCGGCGCCTTCGGCTACTCGGTATTGCGCAGTTCCGTGCACTCCGATCTCTATGACGAGATACTCGGCCTGGGTCAGTCCATGCGTTTTCCGATCGAGGGTCTGCACACGGAGACCGGACCGGGCGTACTCGAAGCCGCCCTGACCTACTGCGAGGCCCTGGAGGCGGCCGATCGCGCGGCGCTGTTCAAGACCTTCCTCAAGGTGCTCATGCAGCGCCGCGGCCTCATGGCGACATTCATGGCCAAGTGGTCCAACAGCGTTCCGGGCCAGAGCGGTCATCTGCACGTATCGCTGCGCCGATCCAGCGGCGAGAGCGCTTTCCACGACCCCACGCAGCCGCACGACATGTCGGACACGATGCGCTGGTTCATCGGCGGCCAGCAGGCGCTGATGCCCGAGCTGCTGGCGATGGTCGCCTGCACCGTGAACAGCTACTCGCGCCTGGTGCCCGGATTCTGGGCGCCGACCGCCGCGAGCTGGGGAGTCGAGAACCGCACCACGGCGCTGCGCGTGATCCGCGGCGGTCCATCGAGCCAGCGTGTCGAGTACCGCATCGCCGCGGCGGACATCAACCCGTACATCGCACTCGCCGCGGCCATCGGCTCGGGACTCTGGGGCATCGAACAGCGCATCGAGCCCGATGCGCCGATTCAGGGCAACGCCTATGATCTGGAGTATCCGCCGCACCGGCGCCTGCCCGCCACGCTCTACGAGGCGGCTGAGCGTCTGGCCGCCTCCGCAGCGGCGCGAGCCCTGTTCGGCGATGCCTTTGTAGAACACCATGCCGCGACTCGACAGTGGGAGGAGCGCGAGTTTCGCAAGGCGATCACGGACTGGGAACTGGCCCGCTATTTCGAGATCATCTGAACGGCCCCATGAGCGGCACCCTCAAGACCATCAGTCCCGTTGACGGCCGGATCTACGTCGAGCGCGCCTTGGGCAGCGCCGTCGATATTGATCGGGCGCTGCAGCGCGCGCAACGCGCGCAGCGCGGCTGGGCGAGTCTGCCGCTCGCGGCACGCTGCGAAGTACTGGGACTTGCGGTCGATGCTTTCGTGGCCAACGGGGCCGACATTGCCGCAGAGATCAGCTGGCAGATGGGCCGCCCCATACGCCATGCACCCGGGGAGGTGCGCGGCTTCGAGGAGCGCTCGCGCTACATGCTCCAGATCGCACCCGAGGCGCTCGCGCCGGTGCAGCCCGTTGCCAAGCCTGGGTTCGAGCGCCGGATCAAGCGCGTCCCGCTCGGCGTAGTCGCAGTCGTGGCGCCCTGGAATTACCCCTATCTGACCGCGGTCAATGCGCTGCTGCCGGCGCTGATCGCCGGCAATGCCGTCGTGCTCAAACACTCGCACCAGACGCCATTGTGCGCCGAGCGCTTCCTCGAGGCCTTCGCCAGTGCGGGAGTTCCCCCCGGCGTATTCCAGTACCTGCACCTCTCCCACGCCGATGCTGCCGCGCTGATGGGCGATTCGCGCGTCGCGAGCGTGTGTTTCACCGGTTCGGTCTCCGGCGGTAAGGCCGTGGTCGCCGCAACTGCGGCGGGATTCGCGACCTCGGGTCTCGAACTCGGCGGCAAGGACCCCGCGTATGTGTGCGCTGACGCCGATATTGCGCACGCGGTGGAATCTCTCACGGATGGCGCGTTCTTCAATGCCGGCCAATCCTGCTGCGGCATCAAGCGCATCTATGTGAGCGCAGCGCGCTATGACGAATTCGTCGCCGGAGTCGTGGCGCTCACGCGGCAGTATCGGCTGGGCTCGCCGCTGGATCCCGAGACCACGCTCGGACCGCTGGTGCGCACCGCCGCGGCCGAGAGCGTGCGTGCGCAGGTGCGCTTGGCGCTCGAGCGCGGAGCGAGTCAGCTCATCGATGAGGCCGCGTTTCCCGCCGCGGCTACCGGCACAGCGTACCTCGCGCCGCAGGTACTGGTCGGCGTCGATCATTCGATGGCGATCATGCGCGAGGAGAGCTTCGGGCCTGCCGTGGGTATCATGCAGGTCGCCTCGGACGAGGAGGCTGTGCGGCTCATGAACGACAGCGATTTCGGTTTGACGGCCGCCATCTACTCGAGCGATGCGCAACGCGCCGAGGCGCTCGGCGATGAGCTCGAGACCGGCACGGTGTTCCTGAACCGCTGCGATTATCTCGATCCCGCCCTGGCCTGGACCGGCGTCAAGCAATCCGGGCGCGGTTGTACCCTGTCGCGCGTCGGCTTCGAGCAGCTCACACGCCCCAAGTCATATCACTTCAGGATCGCGACATGAGTACGGCGCTGCGCGGTAATTGGAATTATCCGACCACGATCTGGGCGGGGCCCGGTCGCATCGCGGAACTCCCGCTGGCGTGCGCGCGCGCTGGCATGCGCCGGCCGCTGCTCATCACCGACGAGGGGCTGGTGGATGCGCCGATGATTCGCAATGCGCTCGCGACGCTGCCCGGCGCGGCCCTGTTCAGTGGCGTGCGCGGTAATCCAGCCAGCGCTCACGTCGAGGCGGGTCTGCAGGTCTACCGCGCCGGCGGTCACGACGGCGTGGTTGCATTCGGTGGCGGCTCGGCCCTCGACGCCGGCAAGGTCGTAGCATTCATGTCGGGCCAGACACGACCGCTGTGGGATTTTGAAGACATCGGAGACTGGTGGACACGCGCCGATCCGGACGGCATCGCACCGGTCGTGGCGGTCCCGACCACAGCGGGCACGGGCTCGGAAGTCGGTCGGGCCGGGGTGATCCTGAACGAGGCTACCCACCAGAAGAAGATCATCTTTCATCCGCAGATGATGCCGCGTATCGTCATAGCGGATGCCGAACTGACCATCGCACTGCCGCGCGCCGTCACCGCGGCCACCGGTATCGACGCTTTCGTTCACTGTTTCGAGGCATTCTGCGCGCCGGGCTTCCATCCTCTGGCCGACGGCGTCGCGCTCGAGGGTATGCGGCTGATTCATCGTTTTCTGCCGCGCGCCTGCGCGGACGGCAAGGACATCGAGGCGCGCGCACAGATGCTGGCCGCCGCATCGATGGGCGCCACGGCATTCCAGAAGGGTCTGGGCGGCGTGCATGCCATCGCGCACCCGGTCGGATCCTGGTTCAACACGCACCATGGCCTGACGAATGCCGTGCTGCTGCCCTACGTCATGCTGTTCAATCGCGAGGCGATCGCCGACAAGACGGACCTCATCGCGCGCGTACTGGATCTGCGTGCCCGCGGTTTCGACGGCTTTCTGAACTGGGTGATGCAATTGCGCGAGGAGCTCGACATCCCGCATTCGCTCGCCGATATCGGCGTGAGCACGGACATGGCCGAGATCATCGGCCGCGAGGCGGCGATCGACCCCTCGGCCGCCAGCAATCCGTTACCGCTCGACGCCACGAGTCTGGAGCGCATCTTCCGGGCAGCCGTGGAAGGCAGGCTCGGGGCCGCAGCCCGCGCCGCATGAGCGCGGCGCGGATCCTGGTCATCGACGGCAACGTAGCCGAAGTGCGCGCGCGGCAAATCGCGGCGCTCGGCTACGACTCGGGCGGCGGTTACGCGCGGGTGTTGCGCGATATCGAGCCCGGGCTGCAGATCGACATCGTGTCGGGTGCGGACGCCGAGCCCGGCTTTCCGCCCGGTGCCGGCCTCGCGAATTACGACGGCGTGACCATGACCGGCTCGGCGCTGAATATCTACCACGGCGGCGCGGCCGTCGCGCGGCAGATCGAACTCGCCAAGGCCATCTTTGCCGCCGGGGTGCCTTTTTTCGGCAGCTGCTGGGGACTGCAGGTCGCGGTGACGGCCGCCGGGGGCAGCGTGCGCGCCAACCCTCAGGGCCGAGAGTTCGGGTTCGCCCGGCGCATCACTCTGAGCGAGGCTGGCCGCTCACACCCGCTGTACGCGGGTAAGCCGGAGGTGTTCGAAGCACCCGCCATACACCGCGATGAGATTGCCGCACTGCCCGTGGGTGCGCAGATTCTGGCGAGCAACGAGTTCGGCGTGCAAGCCATCTGTTTCAAGCATGAGCGCGGATCGTTTTGGGGCGTGCAGTACCACCCCGAGTACGACTACCTCGATCTGGCAGCGGCAGCCGAGCGCTACGGCGCGACGCTCATCGATGAGCGCATGTTCCGCGACGAGCATGCCCGCGATGCCTTTGTGGCCGATCTGCGCGCGCTGCAGTCCGATCCGGCCGACGCACCGCTGCTGTGGAAACATGGGTTGGGGCCCGCGATGAAGCACGCGTCATTGCGCCGGCTCGAACTGCGCAATTGGCTGCACATGCAGCTGCGCGCCTGCGACGAGGCGCGATTGCAAGGTACAGACTATTGACGCTCCTTGTTCTCCTCCGGTTTCGGCTTGGCAGGCGGCTTCGCAGCCGGCTTCGCCGGCGGTTTGTTGGCCACGCGTGTCGTCTGCGGCGGCTTGCCGTTGCTCGCCTGCTGCAGCTTGCCGTTGGTCACAGGCGGATGATTCAGCGAGTTGTTCGCCACTGGCGGATGTGCGGGGTTCGCCGGAGCACCGGGTGGCGTGTGCATCTGATTGGCTGTGCCTGCACCGGTGGCAGGGTTGGCTGGAGTGCTGCGCATGGGTCCATTCACAGCGGCCGGCGCGGATGCACCGTGGGCACCGACGACACCCGGCCCGCTGAACGCGCCGGGTCTTGCGGTCGCCGCAATCGCGGGATGACCGCCGTTCGCGCGCGCTGACAGCGCCGGATTTCTGGCCGCTTCCTGCACATGGGCACTCTGTGCCGTGGTCGGGGCGATATGCGGTTCCGCCGCCGCCGCTCTCTCCTGCGCGCTGGGCGCGGCTGTCACGCCGCCGGCACCGCCGTTGTAGCTGACCTTGTTGACCGTGACATTATTGATGACGGTTTGATTGTATGTGTTGTGAATATTCGTCGTGCTGACGTTGTTGACCGCAGTGTTATACGCGTAGTGGCCACCATCCCAGCGTCCACCCACAAAGCCCACACCGGCATAGCCGAAGCCGTAGTTCACACCGCCGTAGAAGCCGATATGAGGAGCCCAGTAACCGGCATGGAAGCCGTACACGCCGGCGCTGAAACCCCAGTATCCCGGCGTCCAAAGCACGCCGACCTGCGGTGGCTGCACCCAGGTTCCGGGCACCCAGTAATAGCCGGCGCCACCGTAGTGCCAATATCCCGGAGTCCACAGGTAGCCGTCCTCGGGGCAAGGCGGTTGCTCGTAGTCGGGCAACGGCGGGGGCGCTTCGGTTGCGGTAAGGGACACTTCCACACCGGGCTCTACCACCGCGGCGCTCACGACCGGCGGCGCGACATAAACTCGCGGCGGCGGCGGCACGTAGACGCGGGTCTGCACGGCGCACGCGCCCAGCAGGGCGGCGGCGCAAAGCACGAGAGCCTTGCCGGCGCTCGCGCTCACGAGCATCGCCCGAAGATCGGTTGACTGAGACACGTGGGATTACCTCCAGATTGTTCTATATGCGACAGCCTAGCCAGCGAATTGCTGCCAGCTACAGCGATAACGTCACAGTTTGAAATAGGTTTACTGCAACGCTACCCATATAACGCCTTCAATCCACACGGGTCTGTGCGCCAGCGAATGTAGCGCTGATGAGGCTAGGCGCAGGGCGAGCGCGGATTCGCCAAACTGCGACAACTGGAAACGGTTTGATGCCACTGGGACGCAAAGGGTCCGCTCCAATGCATCGAACGGCAGGAGTTCATGCCGTATTTGCAGCCGAACAGGGACAACTTCATGGGGCGACGGGCGCCGGCTGCGCGCGCCGCCCCAGGATGAACGTCGCAGCGACCGCGCGCTCATCCCCCAGAATCATGAACAGGAGCAACCGCTCCGACAGGTTGCGCGTTTGCGCCATGCGCCTCGCCAGCAAGGGCGTGGCCTCTGGATCGAGTACGATGAAGTCCGCCTCGCTGCCCGGCTCGAAGCGTCCGATCTGGTGCGCGAGCCCCAGCATCTGCGCACCGGCCAGCGTCGCCAGATAGAAGGCGCGCAACGGCGTGAGCCGCTGACCGAGCAGATGCGCGACCTTGTAGCCCTCGCCCATCGTGCGCAGCATGCTGAAGCTGCTGCCCCCGCCGACGTCGGACGCCAATGCGTAGCGCATGCCGGCCGCATCGCTGGCGTCCAGATCGAACAGGCCGCTGCCGAGGTATAGATTCGAGCTCGGCGCGAACGCAGCGCCGGCGCCGCTCTGGGCCAATCGCCGCCGGTCGGCAACATCCAGGTAGATACAGTGCGCGTAGGTCGAGCGCTCACGCAGCAGGCCGTAGCGGTCGTAGACGTCAAGATAGCTGCGGCTGTCCGGAAAGAGCTCGCGCACCCAGTTGACCTCTGCGCGATTCTCGGCCAGGTGACTGTGAATGAATACGTCCGGGTACTCGCGCGAGAGTCGCCCGGCGCTCTGCAATTGCGCGATCGAGGAGGTCGGCGCGAAGCGCGGCGTGATCGCGTACGCCAATCGGCCGCGGCCGTGCCAGGTTTCGATGAGCTCGCGCATCTCGCGCTCACCGTCGAGCGCAGTGTCGCGCAATCCCGGCGGACAGTGACGATCCATGAGCGTCTTGCCGGCGATCATGCGCAGGCCGCGCGCTGCCGCGGCCTTGAAGAACGCCTCGGCGGAAATCTTGTGCACGCTGGCCAGCACCTGCGCCGTGGTCGTGCCCTGACGCATGAGCTCATCGAGAAAGAACTCCGCTACCGCGGCGGCGTAATCCGGATCGGCAAAACGCAGCTCGGCCGGGAAAGTGTGGCGCTCGAGCCATTCGAGCAGATTGGACCCACCCGCGCCGATCACGTCGGTCTGCGCATAGTGGATATGCGTGTCGATGAAGCCCGGCATGATGAGCCGCTGACCATGATCGATGCGCTGCAGATCCGGGCCGCTCGCATGCAATAGTGCCTCAGCCGGCCCTACGGCTTCGATGCGTCCTTCGGTCACGATCAGGACCCCGCGCTCCCAGTACTCATACGCGTCGGGCTCATCATGCCGGCCGGGGTCCGAACGGAAGTGCAGGATCGAGCCGCAATGTGCCACGCGAGACACGGCGTGCATGCGCGGATATGGACTCAAAAGCCCGGGTGGAAGCTGCGTCCCAGCGAGGCTGGTTGATTCAGCAGGATCGTCCTCGGGTTGCGGCAGATCACCACCAGCACGAGGATCGTCGCCGCATAGGGCAGCATCGAGAGGAACTCGCTCGGGATGTGCACGCCCAGACCCTGGGCGTAGAGCTGCAGCACAGTCACCGTACCGAACAGATACGCGCCGCCGAGCACGCGCCAGGGTTTCCAGGTACCGAATACGACCAGTGCCAAGGCGATCCAGCCCCGTCCCGCGCTCATGCCCTCGACCCACATCGGCGTCAGGGCCGTTGATAGATAGGCCCCGGCAATGCCGCTCATCGCGCCGCCGAAGAGCACGGCCAGATAGCGGATCCGCGTGACCGGCTCACCCAGCGAGTGGGCCACCGCCGGTGCCTCACCGACGGCGCGCAGCCGCAGACCCGCGCGCGTGCGCTGGAGCATCCACGCAATCAGGGCGCACAGCACGATCGAGAGGTACACGAGCGGATCGTAGCGAAACAGCAGCGGGCCGAACACGGGCAGATCGCTGAGCACGGGGATATGCAGCGGGGGGACGCGGGCGATCGGCAGTCCGACGAAACTGCGACCCGCAAAGGCGCTCAGTCCCACGCCAAAGAGCGTCAAGGCCATGCCGGTTGCGACCTGATTGGTCTGCAAACTGAGCGTGAGGGCGCCGAACAACAAGGCAATGAGCGCGCCGGCGGCCGCGGCGGTGAGGAATGCAAGCCACAGGCTGCCGCTCGATACGCCCATCGCGAATCCGCTCATCGCCCCCACCAGCATCATCCCCTCAACGCCCAGGTTCAATACCCCGGAGCGCTCGGTCACGAGCTCACCCAGTGCAGCGTAGACCAGCGGGGTGGCCGCGCCGACGGCGCTCGACGCGATCGCGACCCAGGTTGCGATGCTCATGCGCTCGCCGCCACGGCAGCGCGCGCCGGTCGCACCCGGCGCAGCCGAAAGTTGATGAACAGCTCGGCCGCGAGCAGAAAGAACAGCAATGCGCCCTGAAATAACCCGCTCACCGAGGAGGGCAGCTGCAATTCGAGCTGTGCCGACTCACCGCCCAGATACAGCGCCGACATCAACAATGAGGCGAGAACAATGCCGAGCGGATGCAAGCGCCCGACGAATGCCACGATGATCGCCGCGTAGCCATAGCCGGGGGAGATGATCGGCTGCAACAGGCCGATGGGACCGGCTACTTCGCAGATCCCGGCCAATCCGGCCGTGGCCCCGCCGATCAGCATGGCGAGCCAGATGTTGGCGCGTAGACTGATGCCCGCATAGCGCGCCGCCGCCGGGGCCAGGCCGCCCACGCGCATGCGATAGCCTGCGGCCGTGACCGTGCCGAACCACCAGGACACCACGGCGAGTACCAGCCCGAACACGAAGCCGAGATTCACGCGCGCACCCTCGAACAGTACTGGCATCAACGCATTGTCAGGCAGGGGCTGCGTCTGCGGAAAATTCTGACCCGCCGGATCGCGCCAGGGTCCGTGCACGAGATAGGACAGGAACAGTTGCGCGATGTACACCAGCATGAGGCTCACGAAGATCTCGCTGGTGCGAAAGTGCGAGCGCAGGAATGCCGGGATCGCCGCCCACGCCATGCCGCCCAGCACAGCCGCGGCCAGCATCGCAGGCAGTGCCCAGGCCCCGAGCGCGGCGCCATAGAACAGGCCCACGCCCCCGCCCGCTATGGCACCGATGGTCAACTGGCCCTCGGCGCCAATGTTCCAGACATTGGCCCGATAGCCGGGCGCCAGACCCAAGGCGCACAACATCAACGGCGTGGCCTTGAGCAACAGCTCGCCGATGCCGTAGAGCGAGCTGACCGGTTCGATAAAAAATACGTTGAATGCAGTCAACGCGTTCTTGCCCAGTGCTCCCAGCACCAGGAAACCCGTGAGCAGCATCGCCAGCGCCGCGAGTGGCGAGGACGCGATGCGCATCATCGCCGAAGGTTGCGCACGCCGCTCCAGGCGCAGCGCCCAGCTGCCCGGATCAAACGGCCGCATGATCCACGCTCGGCGCTGCGGACTGAAAAGCCCCCGTCATCCACTGCCCGACCGTCTCGGCCGCCAGCTGCGCCGTGGGCACGGTGGCCGAGAGCCGTCCGCCCGCCAGCACCGCCAGGCGATCGCAGATCGTGAACAACTCATCGAGCTCCTCGGAGATGACCAGCACTGCGACGCCGGCCTGACGCAGATCGATCAGCGCCTGGCGGATCAGCAGCGAGGCCCCGACGTCCACGCCCCAGGTCGGTTGCGCGACCAACAGCACTTTCGGCTGCAGGCGAATCTCGCGACCGACGATGAACTTCTGCAGATTGCCGCCCGATAGGCTCTCGGCGCGGGCCAGCTCACCATCGCACTTGACCGCAAACTGCGCAATGTTGGCCCGGGCAAAGGCGCGCGCCGAGCGGCGCTGAAGCAGGCCATGACGCACGAGTCCGGCACCCGCGCCGGTGAGGATGCTGTTGTCGGCCAGGTCCATGGCGGGCACCGCGCCGCGGCCGAGTCGCTCCTCGGGCACGAAGCCGAGACCGAGCTGGCGGCGCCGCGCGGGATGCAAATCACCGGCCTGCTGGCCGCACAGGCGCACCATGCCCGGCGTGTCGCACAGTGTCTCGCCGGAAATCGCGGCCTGCAGTTCCTTCTGGCCGTTGCCCGAGACGCCGGCGATGCCGACGATCTCGCCGCTGTGCACGCGCAGATTCAGTTCCTGCAATGCTGTGCCGAACGGATCCTCCGTGGCGAGGGAGAGGCTCGTGAGTTCCAGTTGCGTTGCACCGGGCGGGCGCGGCTCGAGATGACACTCCTTGAGTTCACTGCCCACCATGAGGCGCGCCAGACTGGCGTTGCTTTCCTCGCGTGGGACGGCGCTGCCGCTGACCCGGCCGTTGCGCAGCACCGTCGCGACGTCGCACAGTTCGCGAATCTCATCGAGCTTGTGGCTGATATACAGAATGCTCAGGTTCTCCTCGGCGAGCCGGCGCAAGGTGCGAAACAGCTCGCGCACGGCCTGAGGCGTCAATACCGAGGTCGGCTCATCCATGATCAGCAGGCGCGGGGATTGCAGCAGACAGCGCACGATCTCGACGCGCTGACGCTCACCGACCGACATACTGTGCGTGAGGCGCTGCGGGTCGATCGGCAAGCCGTAACGCTGGGATACCTCTTGGATACGCGCGGCCAGCTGTGCCGCCGGCACGCGCTCATCGAGTGCCAGGGCGATATTCTCGGCCACGCTCAGCGTCTCGAAGAGCGCGAAGTGCTGGAACACCATGCCTATACCCAGGCGCCGCGCCTGCGCCGGACTGCGGATCGGCACCACGGTCCCTTCCCACTCGATGCTGCCCGTGTCCGGTTGGGTCACGCCGTAGACGATCTTCATGAGCGTGCTCTTGCCCGCACCGTTCTCGCCGAGCAGCGCATGGATCTCGCCAGCCTTGACGTTCAGGTCGACGTCTTGGTTTGCGATCACGTTGCCGTAGCGTTTGCTGATACCGCGCAGTATCAGGCGCGGCGCCGCGCCGCCCGGTCTCATGCCTGGGGCTCCGTCCGTTGATTCAACAGCACCGCGTGACCGGCGAGTCTGTGCCTGCTCGATGTGCCCATCGCGATCCGCGCCCCGTCCGAATGATTTGCAAGCCACTATAGCCCGGTTGCTGCCGCGTTGCCTTGGCGGCGTCATCGCGCACTATTTGGCGGCAATGCGCGGCCCACGGACCTAAGTTGGTGCACGGGGCTCGCCTCACGGGGCTTGCCTCAGGGCGCTGCACCGGGTACGCCGGCTTGCCAGAGATCCCAGTGCTGCGCAATGGCCTCGACCAGCGGCATGCCAGTGCGCACGGCATTATCGACCGAGATGCGCGCCGCGCCGGGCAGAGCGAGCTGCGCGCGCAATGATTCGAGGGGAGTCTGCTGCGGGTATGGTCGATCGAAGTCGGAGGCGCTGCGCAGCACCGCGATGCGTTTGAAGTCGATGAGGCCCGACTGCGCGCCGCGGGTGAACGCATTGAGCGTTGCACTGTCCTCCTGCTGCGTCGTGCAATACACTCCCGCGCCGTCCGTGAGCACTCGGGTCCATCGGCTCGCGTGCTCGCCGAGCCGCCGCCCTACCCACCAGGTGTCGGTCGTGGCCGTATCGCACTGGATGACCTGCGGGGGCTGATTGGCTGGAGCGGCGCGATAATGCTGGCGATAAGCCCGCACATCCGCACTGTCCTCGAGCACCGCATGCTGCGATAGGAGCAGAGCCTGCTGCAGCAGCGGTTCGTCGAGTTGAAACAATTCAGTGCCGTAATCCAGACGCGGCTTTTGTCCCGGCGCGTCCGTCAGAATGCCAAAATACCCGTCCTGCCAGCCCGGAGGCAGCTCGCGCGCATCGATCTCGTGCGCCAGCCCCAGGTCCACGACGTAACGGGCCCAGGCGGCCGAACCGATGCTGCCACGGCCCGGATCAATGCCGGCGATGCCCGCCACCAGAAAATAGCTGCGTCGCAGATCAAACAGGCCGCTGTAGAGCACTGCCATGACCGATGCCGCGGCATTGGCAT
>JBELAR010000199.1:0-2844 GCA_049508555.1 Steroidobacteraceae bacterium | reverse complement strand
TAGCCGTGCAGCGCTACCTGGCCGCGAATGACCTGCGGCGCGTCTACGACCTCGAGCATGACCGCTTCCAGCAGACCGAGCGCCGGGACATGCTGTTCACGTTCGCCCGCGCCGCACCGACGCAGTGGCAACCCTTCAATCTGGTGCTCGACGGCGACGTCGCCTACGACGTCAGCCCAGAGGGCGCGACGCACCGCGTACAGCGCTGGGAAGCGAGTGCCTGGTACGTGGACGGGGTGCACATGCGGCGCATGTGGATGCTCAACAACCCGCTCGCGATGGTGCGCGCCGCGCTCGATCCGTCGACCCGGCTCGGTGCCCCACGTACCGAGCAGGGTCGGCAGGGTCCAGAGCAGCTCTTCGACCTCACGCTCAGACAGGGCGACAAGTTCACGATCGCGCTGTCCTCCCGTACGCACCTGCCCGCATGGATACGTTGGAACAATCCGCACAACACCTTCGGGGAATTCACCTTCACGACCTACCTGGAGGGCTACGAGCCGTACCAGGGCCTGTTGCTGCCCACGAGCTACAATACCAAGTCCGACTGGCGCGACATCAGCGAACTGCAGATATCGGTCGACGGCTACCAGATCGACGGCGCGATTGCCGACCTCGCAGCCTCCGCCGCGGTGCGCGCGATGCCTGACGTGCCGCAGGCATCACCGGTCACGGCCACCCAGATCGCCGATCACATCTGGTACCTCTCGGGTGGCCCGATCACGGACAACCGTGCGGCGCCACAGGGCACCACCGTGTACGAATTCGCCGACCATCTGGTGATCTTCGAACTCAACAGCAAGCTGATGGCCAAGGCAATCATCGAGAAGGCCAAGTCACTGGTACCCGGCAAGGTTCCAACGATGCTGATCACCTCGCATGCGCATACCGATCACATCGACGGCATCCGCGTCGCCGTGGCCGAGGGGCTCACGGTGATCTCGCGGCGCGAGAACGAACTGATCATCCACGACATGATCGCGCATCCGGCGCCGGACTATCCGGATGCACTCAGCCTGCATCCGATGCCGCTGAAGTTCATCCCCGTCGACGAGCACCTGCGCCTCGCCGACAGCATGATGACGGTCGATGTGTACTGGGCCCGCGCCAACTCTCACATGGCCGACGGCCTGTTTGCGTATGCACCGGCGCAGAAGATCATGTCTGACGCCGACATTGCATTCGCTGCCGCGGATTACCAGCCCTGGGCCGACAACTACATGGACGATCTCGAGTATTACAAGCTCGATGTCAGGGAAGTGCTGCCGATCCATTTCCCGCCGATGACGCACGAGCAGACCATCGAGTTCATCAAGCAGGGCGTGCAGGGCTTACGTGAGCGATGTGCACAGCAGCAGGCAGCTGCTCTGCCGCTCGCGGGCTGTCCGGTTCTGACGCATCGTTATTGAGCCGATCGGATGCAAGGGCGCGGAATTCCGAGGTTTACAGCGCTGCTGGGCGTTGCGGCGATGGCCGCCGCGCTCAGCGGCTGCGCGAGCGTGCGGGATGCCGGTTGGGTCACGCTGCTCGACGGCGCCCGCCCGCAGACGCTGTCGAACTGGGATCGCGTGGGCGAGGATAACTGGCGCGTCCAGGACCGCGTCGTGATCGCCGATTCGAGCACGCAACCGGGCAGCACGTATCTGGTCTCCTCGCGCTCCTACACGGACTTCGAAATACGCGCCGAGGTCTGGGTGACGCCCGACACCAACAGCGGCATATTTTTCCGCTGCTCGGATCCGAAGTCGATCAGTGCCCGCAACTGCTACGAGATGAATATCTGGGATACCTACCGGGTGCCCTATTACGCGACCGGCGCAATCGCGCTGTTTGCGAAGGTCGATCCCGTGCCCAGGGCGGGCAACAAGTGGAGCACGTTCGACATCAGCGCCAAGGGCGGTCACATGCGTGTGCTGATGGACGGCCAGCAGACCGTCGAACTCGACGACGTCACCTACCACAGCGGCCCGATCGCGCTGCAGTGGGGCGGCGGCATCGTCAAATGGCGCCGCGTGCAGGTCAGACCGCTCTAGGCCAGTGCATTGGGCACGGACGTGCCGGCAAAGTACGCATCCAGGTTCGCCACTACCATGGCCGCCATGCCGGCGCGCGTCTCGTGCGTGGCGCTGCCTATGTGCGGCGACAGCACGACGTTCGGCAGCGCGCGCAGCGCCTCGGGCACATTCGGTTCATCGTCGTAGACATCCAGTGCCGCGCCGGCAATGCGCCGCTCCTGCAACGCGGCGATCAGTGCCGTCTGGTCGACCAGGGCACCGCGGGCAATGTTGACCAGGTAACCCTGCGGTCCCAGCGCATCGAGCAGCACGCGGCTGACCATGCGCCGGCTCGAGCTGGTCACGGCGGCCGCGAGCACCAGTACGTCGCTATCGTGCGCGAGATCGAGCGGATCGGCGATAAATCGGTAGCGCTCGGTCTTGGGCGCGCTGGCAGTGTAGGCGACCGGACCGAGAACCTCGAGCCGCGCCGCGATCGCGCGTCCGATGCGACCGAGTCCGATGATTCCGAAGCGCCGGCCGCACACCTTGCGGCCGAGCGGCATCGGAGCGCTCAGCCATTTTCCCTCACGGACATAGCGGTCGGCCGCCGGTAGCTCGCGCAGCAGGCTGATGATGAGGCCGAGCGCGAGGTCCGCGACGTCATCGGCCTGTACGCCCGGCGTGTTCGTGACCCGAATACCACGCTCGCGGGCGTACTGCAGGTCGACCCGGTCGACGCCGACGCCGTTGATCGCGATGATTTCGAGCGCCGGCAGTCTCGCGAGGGTCGCGTTCGGAACTCCGAGATTGGCGCCGGTCACCAGGCCGCGAATCGCCCGGGAACGCT
>JBELAR010000198.1:0-2885 GCA_049508555.1 Steroidobacteraceae bacterium | reverse complement strand
CATGAACAACTTTGTGAAGCAGGCGCAGGCGCTGCAGGCGAACATGCAGAAGGCCCAGGAGGAGATCGCTCATCTGGAGGTCACGGGCGAGGCCGGCGGCGGCATGGTCAAGGTCCTCATGAGCGGACGTCATGAGGTCAAGCGCGTGCTGATCGAGCCGTCGATATTCGGCGAGGATCGCGAGATGCTCGAGGATCTGATTGCCGCCGCGGTCAACGATGCAGTGCATCGGGTCGAGGGGGCCACGCAGGCAAAGATGGCAGCGGCCATGGGTGGCCTGTCGCTGCCGCCGGGAGTCAAGCTGCCGTTTTGACGACAGCCGCCAGACATCCATGAAGCACTCCCCCGCGCTCGCGGCCTTGATAGAGGCCCTGCGCGCGTTGCCTGGGGTCGGTCCCAAGAGCGCGCAACGCATGGCCTTTCATCTGCTGCAGAGCGATCGGCAAGGTGCGAAGCAGCTCACGAACACGCTCGATGCGGCGCTCACGCGGGTGGTGCGCTGTGGCCGCTGCCGCATGCTGACGGAGGGGGCATTGTGCGTCATCTGCGCCAACCCGCAGCGCGACGCCTCTTTGATATGCGTGGTGGAGTCGCCGGCCGACGTGGTCGCGATCGAGCAATCAGGCGGCTATCGCGGCCACTATTTCGTGCTCATGGGCCATCTCTCGCCGCTCGATGGCATCGGCCCTGAACAGCTCGGGGCACGGGAATTCGAAGCTTTGCTCGACCGCACAGCCGTGCGTGAGGTGATTCTCGCCACCAATCCGACCGTCGAGGGGGAGGCCACCGCACATTTTCTCTCCGAGCTGGTGCGCGCGCGCGGCTTGGCGGCGAGCCGCATTGCGCACGGCGTGCCGGTAGGCGGGGAGCTGGAGTATGTCGATGGCGGCACGCTCGCGCACGCCATGGCCGGCCGGCATTCGCTCTCCTGAGGCGCAGGCAGCGCGGCTTTCACTCAACGTCGCGCGCGCGGCGGCGACCGGCGCGCGGCCCCATGGCGCCCGCGGGCCCCGCGCGTGGGCTCGGCGGCGCGTGCCTCGCCCAAGCGCTCGTACAAGCGCAACAGCCGCCGGTAGCTTTCATAACGCCGTTCGCTCAACCGGCCGCCCAGGGCGGCGCGTACGGCGCAGTCCGGTTCGCGCATGTGCCGGCAGTCGCCGAAGCGGCAGTGCTCGCTCAACGCTGCGACATCGCTGAAGCCGAGCGCCGCGGCGCTCAACCGATCGATCGCCGGGGCGAAATCGCGCACGCCTGGGGAGTCGATGATCGCGCCGCCGCCCGGCAGTGCGTAGAGCCAGCTCGCGCTCGTCGTGTGGCGGCCCTCGTCGTCGCGGATCAGCGCGCCGATTACGGCCTCGCTGTCGGGCACCAGCGCGCGCAATAGCGAGGACTTGCCCACTCCCGATTGACCGACCAGCACCGCGGTCTGATCGCGCAGCAGCGCGCGCAGCGCATCCAGGCCGCTCAGGCTCTGCGCCACGAGCTGCAGCGCCGCGGGTTCGAATTCAACCCGCTCGGCCTGCAGTATGTGCTGCAGCCGCGCGCTGATGAGTGCCACCGACAATCGCTTGAGATTGAACTGCAGGCAGCGCGAGAGCACCGTGACCGGCAGTCTCTGCGGATCGGTGGTCGCGAGCAGGAATTTCACATGCGGCGGGGGCTCCTCGAGCGTCTTGAGCAGCGCATTGAAGGAATGCGCGGAGAGCATGTGGACCTCGTCGATCAGATAGATCTTGTAGCGGCTGCGGGTCGGGGCGTACTGCACGTTATCGAGCAGCTCGCGCGTGTCGTCGACGCGCGTACGCGAGGCCGCATCGACCTCGATGAGGTCTACACTGCGGCCCGCATCGATCTCGCGACAGCTGGCACACTCGCCGCACGGCGTTGCGCTCACGGCGCGTTCACAGTTCAGACACTTGGCGAAGATGCGCGCCACCGTGGTCTTGCCGACCCCGCGCGTACCGGCAAACAGAAATGCGTGATGCACCCGGCCGCGCTCGAGCGCGTTGGCGAGCGCGCGCAGCACATGCTCCTGCCCGGTTACCTCGGCAAAGCTGCGGGGCCGCCATTTGCGGGCCAGTGCGGTATAGGAGCTCATTTCAATTCCCGGGTCTTAAGGGGAGGTGATCCGCACCAGCTTAGCCTTCGGCACCCGACCGAGCCGTTACCGCTGCTCCCTTCCGGGCCTGACGGGGTTCACGGTTAGTCGTCGCGAAGGAACCGGCGCGGATCACCGTGGACCAATGGCGGAGAGGGTGGGATTCGAACCCACGAACACCCGTGAAGATGTTACTGGAATTCCAGTCCAGCGCCTTCGACCGCTCGGCCACCTCTCCATTCAATACAATTCAATAACTTATGTGCGTTAGTTCAAAATAAAAACATCAACAGGGCGATCGTGTGCGGCGCGAGGGCCGCGGCTCGAATTCTAACAACCGCGGGCGCGCTGCGCCTACTTTGGCGGCGTCTTCGCGGGTACGGGGGCGGTTGGCACGGGCGTATTGGGCACCGGAATCGGCACCGGCTGCGCTCCAGGGGCACCGAGCGTGCCGCGCCCCGGCAGAGCGGCGGCCTCCCCGGCCGCGAAGCTCGGAGGATCGGTCAGACAGGGTGCGCCGGCCGGGCGCAAGACCTCCTGTTCGTTGAGCGCTGGAATCTTGACCCCGCTGCGCGTATCCGGCGCGCTCATACCGGGCGGCACGCTGAGTCCCTGACCGCCCACGGTGCTGCCCTGGAATGGCTTCTGCGTGCAGCTACCCAGCTCATGATGGTGAAACAGCGAACAACTGGACAGCAGTGGGATCAGAGCCGCGCACGCGCAGAGCGTGCGCAGCGCCGCGCCAGTGCCGCAGCGGCGCAATGTCACGCTGACTTCGCCCGCGCCA
>JBELAR010000197.1:0-2908 GCA_049508555.1 Steroidobacteraceae bacterium | reverse complement strand
CGGTGAGCTTGAAGGTCTTTACCATGATCGACAGCCAGGTTCGGATTTCAGCCGCCCCGACGGCCGAGATCGCAATCGCCTTACCGGCGCTACTGCCGGCCACCCTGAAATGAGCATCAGGGCAAAAGAGCCGGCATAGCTCATCCAACTGCTCGTCCATGCGGGCAGCATGCAGGGCTCGAATCAGTTGTTCAATCTCGAGGCGATCCGCCATCGACTATCCTTGTTTGCGC
Organism: Steroidobacteraceae bacterium; assembly: GCA_049508555.1. Classification (GTDB taxonomy): domain Bacteria; phylum Pseudomonadota; class Gammaproteobacteria; order Steroidobacterales; family Steroidobacteraceae; genus FEN-1191. Next base: position 2,675 of record JBELAR010000197.1, on the reverse strand, counting down.
TGCATCGATCAGCCGAATCGCGCGCGGATTTCGCTACCGATCAGCTCATAGGCCGTAGCGGCATAGGGAATCAGTCGCCCCATCCCGTAGAATAGATGAATCATACCGGAGTGGCAGTGATAGGTCGTCGGCACGCCGGCGAGCCGCAGTCGCTCGGCGTAGTCTGCGCCCTCGTCTCGCACTGGATCAAACTGCGCCGTGTGAATGCAGGCCGGCGCCACTGCGCTCAGATCATGCGCGCGCAGTGGCGAGATACGGGGATCGGTCGGATCAACCCCGGCGGCAAGGTAGTAGCGGTCATCGTGATCCAGCGTCGCCTGATCGAGGAAATAACCTTGTGCGAAGCTGCGCCGCGACAGGGTCTGTGCACCGTGGTCCAAAATCGGGCACAGCAGCAATTGCAGGGCCAGATGCAGCGTCGGATCGGTGGCCGCTCGCTGGCACACCGTGGCCGCCAGTGTGGCGCCCGCAGAGTCCCCGCCCACCGCGAGCCGAGCCGCATCCACCCCGAAGTCCGGCGCGTGAGCGGCAATCCAGTGCGTGGCCGCGTAGGCGTCCTCAACGGCCGCCGGAAACGGGTGCTCCGGGGCGAGTCGGTAGTCGACGGCGATCACTCGGCAGCGGCTCGCCGCAGTCAATGAGCGGCATATGCCGTCATGGGTATCAAGACTGCCGGCAATGAGTCCCCCGCCATGGAAATAGATGAGCCCCGGCAGCAGCTCGGATGGCGCGTCGGCTGGCGTATAGAGCCGAAGCGGCAGCTCCCCTGCCGCTCCGGGCAAGCATCGATGCTCCACTCGCCCCACTGGCAACCGCGGCCCGGAGAATTGCAGCAGTGCTTGCAGCGCGTCGCGACGCTCGAGGACTGAGAGGCTCGCGGCGCCCCGCGGATTTAGAGCCGCCAGCCGGTCCAAAAAACGTCTGGCGTACGGATCGACGGGCATGCGCTACCCGACGATCTGATCAAAATGCGAGCGCGCGCCGGGCCGAACTCGGCCAACGGGCAGGCTCGAGCCCGTGAATGCAGAACAGCGCCAACGCCAGTCGGTCGATACCGAAGGCGACGCAGCCGGTGTGAGCGATCTCACCGGCCTCATCCGCAATTCCCCAGGTTGCACCGAAATGATCCTGATGATAGTTAAAGCTCATGCAGGCGGTCAGCGGGGCCGTCGGATGATAGGCAATGAGCAATTCGAATTTAAGCGCCTGCTGCCGCTGACTCACGGCCATGACCTGACCGACGCGCCCAAAAAACGGATCGCTCGCGACTTCCAGCTTGCAGGGCAACGCGAGCTCATCCGCCAGCCCCTGGGCGCGTGGCATCCACTCGGCGCGAAAGCTCGCAACATCCTGCCGCGAGCCAATGCGCACGAATTCGCGCATGCGAAAGGATTGCAGTCGGTCCATCGAGCGCGAGGGCTCGCGGCGAAAGCAGTCGGCCGATACATCGAACAATAGTCCGCCCCGGGCCGCCGGCCCACGCTGCGCCACCAGCGGATAGAGCGGATAGCAGGCCGCCGGCGTCAACACCAGATCGGAGGCGCCCAGAGATTTTGTCCAATCTCCGCCGCTCTCGTGGGCCCCCGCGGCGGCACGAATCTGCGATTCGGTGCCGTATAGCGCACACACGCAGCCGAGGAGGTTTGGAAAGCTCTTGAGGTAGCCCGAGGCCTCGAGTTGCTGCCGACTCATGACTGGCGGGAAGTGAAAAGTCTCCGCGCTCGGATCCCGCTGGCGCGATATCAGGGCCGAGAGCCGCTCGACCACATCCTCATAGAGCGCCGTACGTGCGTAGACTCCCTCGACACCCAGATCGCGAAACAATGCGGCAGAGATGTGCGCGAGCTCATCTGGCGCCTGAGCGGCCGATTGAGGTACGGCATTCATGTTCGAACCTGGATCCGATGCACGGTCAGTCGCGCAGCGCCGGAGGCACCGGGCTCATCAGGGAAGGATTCAGTGCGTTGGCCAAAATGCGATCGTTGTTGATCATGAGAGGCGCGGACAGCACATCGCGCAGGTGCCGCTCAATGCTGAACTCCCCGTCGCAGCGGTAGCCGGCGAGCCCACAGGCGCGCAGCGCACTCATGACGATCGAGACCGCCAGTTCGGAGGCCTCGACTTTGGTCAGCGTGATCATCGATTGAAAATCGAGGGATGCCACGAGCTTTGCATCTCCCATGCTGCGCTCGTAAGTGCGTATCGCCGAGGCCAGCATGCCGCGCAATGTGCGCAGTGAACTGAGTGCCTGGGTGAATTGGGCAGCCCCGGGCGGCAGTTGCCCATTGGCCTGTCGTGCCACGTGCCGGATGAAGGCCTGCGCCCTGGCAGTCGCGCCGGCCGCGATACCGGTCCACACCGAACCCCACAGTAGATGCGCAAAGGGCACCATGGTCTGAGCGTGAATGATCTCGTAGGGATCGGGAACAATCTGATCCGCCGTACCGCTCGCTTTGAGCGTGTAGCCCTCGCTGCAGGTGCCGCGCATTCCGAGTGTGCTCCAGCCTTGCAGACGCTCGAGCGTGTAATCGCTTTTGAGAAATGCCACCAGCACCTGATCCGACGCGGCAGATTCGCTCGATCGGCGCGCCGTCGTGACGATTCCGTCCGCCTGCGCCCCGTAGGAGATGACGCTGGCACGCGGATCATAACTGATTAGGACTTGTTTGTTCTCC
>JBELAR010000196.1:0-4967 GCA_049508555.1 Steroidobacteraceae bacterium | reverse complement strand
AGCTGCTGCCCAAGTACTACGCCTGGGGCCAGTGGTCGCACGGCGATTTCTCCCGCGATGGCCTGGAGGCGATGTCCCGGGGCATGCTCGCGGTCGGCATCATCGACAAGCCCGTGGACTGGTCGAAACTCGTCGACCAGAGCTTCCTCGCGCCCGACCAGCAACGCAAGCTGTGGTGATCGCAGCGTGACCGCCGACGTCCATGTCACCCTGACGGCGGTTACCCGAGTCTATCCGGCGCATTCCGGTCACGCCGCGGTGCAGGCGCTCGGGCCGATCGATTTCAGCCTGCGGCGCGGGGAATTCGTCGGCGTCGTCGGCCCGTCCGGTTGCGGCAAATCGACGCTGCTCGAGACCGTCGCCGGTCTCGCGTTGCCAACCACCGGCACGGTGACCTTCGAGGGCGCGCCAGTGGGCCACCAGGTACCGGAGGGCGTCGGTGTCGTGTTCCAGGAGGACGCCACCTTTCCGTGGCTGACAGTGCGCGACAATGTTGCGTTCGGACTGCAGCGCGCCGGCGTCGACGCGGCCGAGATCACGAGGCGCGTCGATGATGCGATCGCCTTCATGGGCCTGAATACATTTCGCACGGCGTACCCGTCGCAGCTCTCGGGTGGCATGCGGCAGCGCGTCTGCATCGCGCGCACGCTGGTGCTGCGGCCGCGCCTGATCCTGCTCGATGAACCCTTTGGCGCACTCGACCAGCAGACCAGACTGCTCATGGGCGAGGAGCTGCTGCGGCTGTGGCGCGAGACCGGCGCCACCGTGATGCTGATCACGCATGCGCTGGATGAAGCGGCGATGCTCTCGGACCGCGTCGCCGTGATGTCCTCACGGCCGGGACGGTTCATCAGCGTGCTCGAGACGCACTGGCCGCGCGAGCGTGACTCACGCATCGTGTCCGAGCCCGGCTTCGGGCTGTTCACCAGCCGGCTGTGGGAGCTCATTCGCGACGAGTCGAGGAAGGCGCTGGGAATCGCATGACGCATCCGGCCCTGTGGCGCTCGGGTATCGCGGCCGGCCTGGTACTGGCGCTCGAGGTGCTGTGCCGGACCGGGGTGATCAATGCGTTCACGATGATCCCGCCCTCGAAGATGCTGGTGGCGCTGGCGGACATGATCCGCCACGCCGACTGGTTCTGGGCCGATGCCCGCTACACGTTCCAGAACGTCGCAGCCGCGATCGTGCTCTCGATCGTGCCCGGCTTCCTGATCGGCCTGGTGATGCACGCGCTGCCGAGACTGCGCCGGGTGCTCAATCCCGTGCTGCTGTCCTATTACTCGGTGCCGACCTTCGTGTTCTATCCGCTGTTGATCGTGATCTTCGGTATCGGCCAGCTGTCGCTGACGATCATGGGCGCGATGTTCGGCGTGGTCGCGATGATCTCCTCCACGCTGACGGCGATCGACCGGATCCCACGTGTCTACGGCAAGGTGGCTCGCGTCATGTGCATGAACCGCTGGCGCACGGCGCTGCGGATCACGCTGCCAGCCGCGACGCCGCACCTGTTCACGGGGGTCAAGCTCGCGGTCGCGTATTCGGTCATCGGCGTCATCGCGGGCGAGTTCATCCTTGCGACCGCGGGGCTCGGCCGGCGCTTGTCGCTGTCCTTCAACGAATTCGACAATGCGACGATGTATGGACTGATCCTGCTGATCTTCATCGTCGTGGCGATTATCAATGGCGTGCTGCAGCGTTGGGAAGCACGCATCTATCGGCGCTGGTACCGCACGTGAAACAGCGCTGGAGCGACTACCTGATGCTGGTCATCGGCCTCGCGGTGCTGTGGCAGCTGGCCTATTATTTCGCTGGACCGGACGCCATCACGCCGCCGTGGCAGACCCTGCAGCGCCTGGCGATCATCGTCCGCCAGGGACCCTTCTGGGAGAATGCCCGGGCCACCGGCAGCGCGTTCCTGTACGCGGCCGTGCTGGCCCTGAGCGGCGGACTCGTGATCGGCATCGCAATCGGATCGAATGCGGCGGCCCACGAGATCCTCTCGCCGATCCTGGAGACGCTCTACTCGATTCCGAAGATCGTACTGTACCCGGTGATCCTGCTGGTATTCGGGCTGGGCCCGGCGGCCAAGATCGCGTTCGGCGCGCTGCACGGCTTCTTCCCGGTCACGCTGTTTGCAATCGGCGCGATCCGCAACATCCAGCCGGTATTGCGGCGCACCGCGCGCGTGATGCGGCTCGCACCGCTGAGCCTGGCGCGTCACATCCTGCTGCCGGCGGCGTTGCCCGAGATCGTGACCGGACTGCGCATCGGTCTGTCGACTACGCTGCTGGGCACGCTGATCGGTGAGCTGTTTGCCTCGAGCCAGGGACTAGGATTCATGCTGATTCACGCGATGGACAGCCACAACGTGCCGGACATCATGGCGCTGACGTTTTTTCTATTCCTGGTCGCGACGTGCGCCAATGTCATCATTCTGGCGATCGAACATCGCCTGCGCGCCCATGCGGCATAGCGGGGCTTCGATGTTCGGGCGGCCCACTCTATTACCGTGGCATTATGTCTTCGACCGTCGGGCCTTGGAACGAAGAGTCCGAACGGAAAATCCGACGCCGAGCTTTGGCTGGACCGCGTGCGCGGCTGCGCCGATAATTGGCTGCACCGCTACGCTTACGAGTAGCAGGAGAATGTCCATGCAGATTGTACAGGGCGATGAAGTGCCGTGTGACACCGAGGCCAGCAACGTGCGCGCGGGGACGCTCAAGAAGTGGCCCTTCGTGGTGGGTGAGGCAGGCACTCCCGGCAATTTGGGGATTTCTTTTCACCCCGGCATCGGCACAACTTCGATCAGTTCCGCTTTCAGATCGAGGGCGAATGCGACTTCGATCGCAATGGCAAGATGCGGCCGGGCGCGCTCGGCTACTTCCCCGAGGGCGCGTACTACGGCCCGCAGAGTTCCAAAGGCGCCAACCTGGTCGTTGTCGTGCAGTTTGGCGGGCCGAGTGGCTCGGGATACCTGTCCCAGCGGCAGGTGGATGCCGCCTACGAGGAGATGAAGCAGTTCGGCACTTTCGACCGGGGCGTCTACCGGCGCAGCGAGGGAGTCGCCGGCAAGAAGAACCTGGATAGCTTTCAGGCGGTGTGGGAGTACGCGAACAAGCGGCCGATGGTGTATCCGAAGCCGCAGTATGCCGACCCGATCCTGATGAATCCTGACGCCTTCCGCTGGCAGCCGCTCGAGGGCGCCCCCGGTGTAGATGCGAAGACCCTCGGCACCTTCACCGACTGTAATATCCGCTGCAGCCGTTACCGGCTGTCGCCGGGATCACGCTTCATCGCGACGGGGCGCGGGCTATTCCTGGCCCTCTCGGGTGCCGGATCGGTGGAGCGGGAGCCGCTGCGCCGCTACACGGCCACCTACCTGAAGGACGGCGAGCAGGCGACCTTCAGCGCAGAGCAGACTGCGGAGATTCTGCTGCTTGGTTTGCCCGATGAATCGCGCATCGGGACGCTGCCGATGATCGCCGACGAGAGTCAGGACAGCGCGGCGGCCTGAACGCGCCGGCAAGCGCCGGTCCCCGGGGGCTCAGCCGGGAAGGATGAAATCCTTGTTGATCGAGATGCCGAGTCCAGGCTTTTGCGACAGGTTGAAGTACCCGTGCTGGTCGATGACCGGTGGCTCCTCGAACAGCGCGAAGGTGTTGCGGTAATCGTTCAGCGGCAGATCGTGGTAGACCTCCAGATAGGTCGCGTTGGGCCACGACGCGATAAGATGCATGTTGCAGACGGTCGCAATACTCGCATCGCCGATGTGCGGGCTGATCTGCTTGTTCAGGGCTTCCGCGAACACCGCGTACTTGCGCAGAGCGAGCGGGCCGTTGATCAGCACTTCAGGCTGGATGATATCCAGGCAGCCGAGTTCGAGCAGATCACGGAATTCACGCATGCCTCGATTGCCTTCGCCGCCGGCAATCGGCACATCGACCTGGCGCTTGAGTTGCGCGAGATGCTCGTAGTCGTAGCGCGGTAGCGGCTCTTCCAGCCAGTAGACGCCCAGCTGCTGGTAGGCGCGCGCGGTGTCGAGGGCCCGGCGAAAGTCCCACGTCACGCTCGGGGTCAGCAGTCCGTTGGTGGCCTGGTTGGCGTCGCACATGATGTCGAAGTCATCGCCGACGGCCTTGCGCGTCGCCTCCACCAGGCGGATGTCCTCTTTCATGGTCGGAAAATGTGCCCGGAACTTTATGCCGTGCCAGCCCTCGCTCTTGAGCCGCACGGCGAGTTCCACGCGATCCTCAATCGGGCCGAGCCGGGCTTGGCTCGCATACGGTGCCACGCGATCGGTCACGGCGCCCCACAGTCGAAACAGTGGCAGATTCGCGACCTTGCCGATGATGTCCCAGAGCGCGATCTCTGCTGCCGAGCTCGCACGTTCGGCGCCGCTCGCGCCACCGGTGGTCGGGACGGGCGCTCCGGCTGGCACCGGAGTGGTCGGCGGCGGCGGACGCGTGACCCGGTGCAGGCCAGTCAGCCCCCGCAGGTTTGCGACCAGTCGCTGCAGATCAAAAGGATCGCTGCCGATGAGCTCCGCCCGCAGCGCGGGCAGATAGGCCGGATCGATTCCCGAGCCGATGCCGACCAGACCCTGCTGGTCGGTGTGCACTTCGATGAACGAGCCGCCGCCGACGCGCACGACGTTGATGTCCTCAGGCCCCATGAAGCCGACGAAAGATCCCACTTCCTTCACTACTCTGAGCAGTACGATTCGAACGTCCGTGATCCTGATGCGCATGCCGGGCACAGGCGAAACCGCGGCGATCGCCGGTGTCGCGGCCAGCGCGGCGGCTGCCGGCAGGGCCGTCAGAATGTCTCTTCTGCGCATGACAGAGCTCCCTTTGTTGTTGGCTTGTTTTTTATCGGCCTGCTGGCCGGTGCGGCCCGCGCCGGGCGGGTCAAGGTTTTCTGATCGGAACGAATTTCTCGATACGGCCGGCCTCCGCGGCAATCCTCGA
>JBELAR010000195.1:0-2920 GCA_049508555.1 Steroidobacteraceae bacterium | reverse complement strand
CGCCAGTGTGAAGGTATTGCATACGGCTCTGACCCCGGAGGCTGCGGCGCGCCAGCAGGCCTTGTAGGCCAGTAGCGAGACATCTGGTGCAATACCGGCGATGCCGATACCGTTATCCGAGACGGCGGCGATCACACCTGCCACAGCCGTGCCGTGCGCATCGGCGCGAAAGGAGCGCTCATCGTTGTCGACGAAGTTGCGCGACGAGACGGTCGGCATCAGATCCGGATGGTCGGTCTGCACGCCTGTATCGATGACCGCGACACGCACGCCGGCTCCGCGGCTCAGGGTCTGAGCCTGTGCGACGCCCATCTGGAGCAGGTTGCGTTGCAATTTCGCGTAGGGATCGTTGTAGGGATCGGCGGCAGTCTCGAAACTCAAAAGCGGCTGAGCCGACTCGACCCGCGAATCGCGCCGCAATGATGCGAGCAGGCGCTGTTCGTCCGCATGGGCGGGCAGCTCGTAGACCAGGCAGTGCACGTCAAGCAACGCGATCGGCCAGCTGGCGCTCTGCTGCAGGCCGTAGTGCTTCGCCAGCGCAGCGCTCAGCGCGTGCGCCACGCCGCCGACCATGTACGGACCGGCTCCGTCGTAGCCGCGGGCGGTCGCGGAGGCCCGCGGCAAGCTCACGGGATTGCGGACGGTCACGACGATGTAGCGCTGTGGGGAATCGCGCGCGCCTGCCGGCAGTGTCGCGCTGGGCCGCAATGCCGGAGCGGCCTGACAGGCCGTCAGGCAGAGCGCGAGCAGCGCTGGGCGCCATCTCACTGCGCGCCGCCCTCATCGATCACGGCGGGCTCGACGAACATCACGCGCGCATCGCTGCGCAATGCTGCAATGACCGGATCCACAGGTTGGCTCGTCGCGCGTGCATCCGTGAAGGCGAGCGTATAGGCGCCTGCTTCACTCGGGCCATGGATGATGGTCAGGGCCTGGTGTGTGAGCAATGACTGCAGGGCGCCGAGGGACATATCCGGCGAAAACACCGCGCGAATACGCGATCCTGACGCAACCGGCGCAGGAACTGACGACATCGTGATGTAGCGCGGGTCCCGATCCGTTTGCACCGAGCGATGAAACAAAGTTGCGCCGACGATGCACAGTACCACGGCCTGTGCGGCCGCCGCAGCAGTGAGCCAGTGCACGGCGCCAAAGCGGCGCACAGGCGTCGCCGCAACACGCGCGGCACTGCGTGGAGCCGTTGTACCCTCGCGCTCAAACTCCTCGATTCGCGCCAGCGTCTTGGCGAGCCCAGGTTGCGGTGCGTACTCGACACTGGATTCTGACTTCAGTAGCGTGCGAACGGAGCGCTCATGCGTCAGATCATTCCGGCAGATCGCACAGTGCTCAAGGTGCTGCGCGACGCGGCCGGTATCGTTGGCGCTGAGCCGCCCCGCCACATACCACGGCAGCAGGCGCGCGGCTTCGTCAGCGCAGCGGCTGTCATCGGGGCATTCATTCATAAGCGGTTCTCCATGCCCGGCGCCGAATCCTTCAGGATCACCCGCAGTTTGCGCCGGGCATTGAACATGCGGGTCTTAACGGTATTGACTGGACAATCCATGATCTCGGCGATCTCCTCGCAGGAATGATCCAGGTAATAGGTGAATTCAAGCACCAGGCGTTGCTCGAGCGGCAATTGCGCGAGACCCGAATCGAGCAACTGGCGCTCCTCGAGCTGCTGGGCGCTGTCGCTGACTTCGGACTCGCTCTCGGCGATCTCGAGCCTCATCGCCTGATCATGCGTCGTGGCGCGCCGAAGCATGTTCAATGCACGTCGGTAGGCAATACCCATGATCCAGGTCGATACCCGCGAGGCGTTGCGGAATTCTCCGGCGCGTTGCCAGACGATCCACAGGGTGTCATTGATGACTTCCTCGGCATCCTCGTAGCGATGCAGGAATCGGGTCAGAAACCGTGCCAGGCGGCGGTGATAGCGCAGATACAGGTCCCGAAACGCATTACGATCGCCCGCGCTGATGCGGCGCAGCAGCTCACGCTCCAGCTCATTGCCGGTCGGCGCCGCTGCGCCTGGATCGAGACTAAAATCGCCGTGATTCAATGACTTACCTCTTCAGCCCGGGCGCGTAAAGCACCTATTCAACGGTAAGTACCCTGGCGGCGGCATTAGGTTCACCATTCGATCAGAAGCGCACCAGCGCCGAGAGGACCCACGTGCCATTTGCACTCGCCCCGCCGAAAAGCCGGGTCGCGGTCGAGTCGGCAAAAAAACGGGACAAATCCAGACTGATCCGCCGATATACGTAATGCACCCCGGCATCGCCCGCCCAGTAACCCACGCCAAACAGGCTGTGCAGATTGTAGTAGCCGCCTCCCGCCTCGAGCGCAAATCCCATGGGCAGTTGCCAGCGCCCAGCCAGCTCATAGCAAACGCTTTGGCGTCGCTCGGCAAAGCCGAGTCGTGAGTACTGCGTGAGGTCCGGCTGATAGGAGACTGACGCGATGAGCCGATCGAGGTAGCTTGCCGAGAGCTCGAACTGGTCGTAGTCGTAGCGCTCCGGTCGCGAATCATCCAAATACAGATAATGTGTATAGGTGAAGCCGGCGTTGAAATCATCAGACAACGGTTGGCGGAACCCGGTGTACAAATCGAGCTCCAGCGCCGACTGCGCACGCGGATAAGGATCGACATTGGAGCCCCAGGCGCCCGCAAACCATCCCGCGGCGCTCTGGTAGTTTGCGCCCAGTTGCAGTGCTCCACGATCGTAGGTCTGCGAGATACCGCGGTACACATAGTCCGTGGTCGCACCAATCGAGGCGCTCCAGGGCCCATCGTCAGGCCATGCCATGCACGGCATGCTCGCTAACGCCATGAGCTGGATCAGCCGCATGACCGTGGGCCTGGGACGCGGCCGATCAATCAGCGATACGGGTGGGATTGATCCCAGCGCTTTCAATG
>JBELAR010000194.1:0-2932 GCA_049508555.1 Steroidobacteraceae bacterium | reverse complement strand
TCGAGCCCTTGCGTAGCTCGCCGGCCAAGGCCACGACTTCCATGGTCACGGCTCGCAGCTGTCGATTCTGTTCCTCCATCCGGTCCAGTTTGCGTGTTTGAACCGCCGTAGGCTTTTCGGTTCGCCAGCGGCTGATCTGCCGATCATAGATATCGACGAACTCCAGCTGCTCGGTGTGAACCCGCTCGACCCGATCGATCGTGGCGTCATCCAGCACTTGGGGCCGGGCACGGGCCTCGTTCAGTGTCCCTACGTGATCGCGGGTGTCGTCCAACGCGCCGTCGATCATGCCGGCGATGAGGGGCATCTGGCTGATGGGGCGCCAGTTCACCCGGTCGGGATCAGGCATGGGAGGGCTCCTCTGACTCAGACCATAGCGGGTTGTGGCGTCGCCTGAGCGCGCCGGCGGGGAGACTGGAAGTAGCTCCCGTTGGGGATGACGTGGGCGTGCGCCAGAGGCGAGACGCGGGCCAGATCCTCGTCACGCACTTCGTGTCCGGCGGCGCGCAGCTGATCGACGATGCGGGCGATGTGGACGGTATTCCACACCAGAACCGCATTTGAGAGCAGGCTCAGCGAGCTGGCCTTGTTCATCACCTCCTCGTAGTCGCCGGAGCGAAAGCCACCCTGATTGGCGAAGAACAGCCACTTGGCGAGGATGTGGCGGAATTCGCCGCGATTGAGCTGCAGCTGGATGGCGTCGCGGAGCGGCTCCTCTTGAATGTAGCGCAGGATGTGCAGCGTCTTCATCAGCCGCCCGAGCTGGCTGAGGGCGCCGGCGAGACGGTCCGACGCGTTGGTGTTGATCAAGCGCTGCATGATGACGTGCGCCGGAGTCAGACGGTCCTTCAGCGACGCCGCGAGGCGCACCAGCTGATCCCACTGTTCGCGAATGAGGGCCAAATTGATGCTGCCGCGCAGCAGCGGCTGCAGGGGACCGTAATCCGCCTCACGGTCAATGCGGCTGAGCACCTGGTCGGGTAAATCCTTTAGCCGCGGCATGAAGGTGATGCCGAGCAAGGCGCAGAGGCAGAACAGATGTTCGGTGAAGCCGTTGGTGTCGGAGGTGTGCTCGCGGATCGCCAGCACCGTGTCGTTGTCGAGGATGCCGCCAAGCACGTAGCCCGCCTCGCGCGGCGCGCATGAGATCACCTGGGTAGCGTAGACGCTGTGCTGGTCGGATGTGTGCGTGTAAATCTGAAGCGCCTGATCATAGTAGCCGAAATAGCGCGGATAGACGCTGCCGAGCAGGCTCTTGCGCTCGACCACGAAGCGCTGGCCGTCGGAAGAGGATCGGCGGCCATCGCCCCAGAGGCCGCTGAGCTTCAGGCCATGATGGTGATCGACAAGGATGGTGTTGGCGGCCTTGAGGGTGGCGTCGCGCAGAAACCAACGGCTGGTGTCCTGCAGGGTTTCGGCAGTGACGCTATCGACACTCTGGCTCATCGCGGCGAGGCCAAGATTGGTCCCATGGGCGATCAGGGTGGCGAGCAGCGAGCGATGCGGATCGACACCGCGTGGCTCAAAGCCGCCGAGCGGCTGGAAAGCGCTGGTGAAGCTGGACCATTCATCGACGTCCTGCAACAGGTCCTCGATGCGCACCCGCGGCAGGCTGGCGCCAATGGTGGCGCGCAACTCACGCAGCACCCGCGAGATCGGCAGGGCGTCGCGCTTTTTGAGCTTGAGTTTGCCATCGCGGATGGCGGCGAAGCGGTTGCTGGGCAGGCCACGTTCGGCGGCCCGCGCCACCTTGTCGAACTCGGCGGTGATCCGGGTCAGGAATGCCTGTCCGTCAGTTGGCAGACCCAGGCGCTGATAGGCCTGCTCGCGGGTCCGGCGCCAGCTGAGGTCATCATAGACCAGGTTCCAGAAGGAGACGTGGCGGCTCTTGGCCAGGTACAAGCTGCCGGCCCGCAAGGCGTCACGGACCGCAAAGGCCAGCGAAATCTCCCAGATGCCGCGATCGAGTTTGCTGCCGGTGATGAGGTGGGCCCGCCAGTCCGCCTGCACGAAGCTATGCGGATCGTCCGTCGTCAGCGGCCCGCGCGTGCCGGCGTCGAGCGACCGCAAGACCTCGATCGCCTGGACCAGGGCCTCACTGCCGGCGGCCGCCTGAAACGGCAGCCCAAGGAAGGCCGGCAGGTATTGGCGCAGCGTGGCGTAGCGCGCGAGCATGGCGTCGAGGTGACCGCGCGCCTCCAGGCGCTCGAAGGCCCGGCAGGCGATGGCCGCCTCGATCAGCGCAGGCGCGTCCTGCGCTTCACGAAAGTCAGCGACGGTTTGCGCACCGTCGGCCGCCACCAGCGCATCGACCGCGCCAAGCAGGCGTTGCAGCCCGTCGCGGGCGCCGCGGCGCAAGCTCTTGCGGCGCAACTCGACAGCCGTGCGCGATCGGCGGTTCATTCCAGTCAGGAACTGGTCGTTCATCTCGACAATCTGGTCGAGCAAGGTCTTGCGCGCCTCGGTCAAATAGCAGGCGACCAAGGCGTCCCGCTTGGGTTTGGCGAAGCGGCGCAGGTCGCCGGCATCGTAGCGGCGGCCGGGCTGGCCAAGTTGGCGCACAATTGCCGGGTCGAGATCGTCCAGCCCGGCGTCCGCCTTGGCGCCGGTATCGAGCAGATCTTCGATCAGGCGCAGGCGAATGATATCGGCGTTGATCACCTTGGCCTTGGCCGATCTCGGATAGTCCGAGGCGGAACAGGCTGGAGCGGGCGTCACCCTCCGGCACCTCGACCAAGATGTCGATCGCCACCCGTAAGGGCTCCGACAATCGGCTGGAGACTTTATCGTAGAGCTGGGTCGTGGCTTGGGCCGCCTCGGATGCGACCAGCCGCTCGAGCGTGCTGACCGCCGGCAGCATGACCCCGGAGGCGCGCAGTCTATCTTCGGCCCGCGCCATGAGCTCGGCGGCGGTGCGGCCCTCGATGGCGCC
>JBELAR010000193.1:0-3039 GCA_049508555.1 Steroidobacteraceae bacterium | reverse complement strand
GGCCTGCACGTCCCGCAATGCATCGCCGAGGTACAGGCAGCGCTGCGGCGTCACGCCGATCGTGCGCGCGGCCGTGAGCAAGGGCAGCGGATCGGGCTTGCTGACCGGCAGGCTATCACCGGAGAGCACGCAGGCCGCGCGCTCGTAGAGCCCGAAATGCCGCAACAGCGGCTCGGTGAGCCAGCCCGGCTTGTTGGTGATCACGCCCCAGGGAATGCCGTTGGCCTCGAGCGCGCTCAGCACCTGTGCAAAGCCGGGAAACAGCTGCGTCTCGACCGCGAGGTGCTCGCGGTACAGCGCGAGCAAGCGGCGCTGCAGGGCCGGCACCCGGACGCTGTCGGCATCGGGGAAGGCCGCACGCAGCAGCGCGATCGAGCCGTGGGAGACGTGTGGCCTGAGGGACTCGTACGCCAGCGGCGCGAGGCGCTCCTGCGCACGCAGCATGTTGGTCACCGTGGCGAGGTCCGGTGCGGTATCGAGCAGCGTGCCGTCCAGATCGAGCAGCACCGCGGCCAGTGGCGTGTCGGGTTTCAATCAGGCGGCGAGCTGAAAGTGCGCCAGATAGTTGACGCTCGGATCGGCGCTCAGGCGCGCGCTGCGCGTGAGGGGATTGAAGGCGATGCCGGTGATATCGCGCAGCACGAAGCCGCGCTCGCGCGCCAGGCGCGAGAGCTCCGCGGGGCGCAGCAGCCGCGCATACTCGTGCGTGCCGCGCGGGATGAGCTTGAGCAGATATTCGGCGCCAACGATCGCGAGCAGAAATGAGCGCAGGTTGCGATTGATGGTGGAGATGAACAGATCACCGCCCGGACGCAGCAGTGCGGCGAGCGCGCCGAGCAGCTCCGCCGGGCTCGCGACATGCTCGATGAGCTCCATGCAGGTGAGCACGTCAAAGGTTCCGGCGGCGCGGCGCGCATAGTCCTCGGCCGAGCTCAGGTGATAGTCGATATGCATCTGACTCTCGTGCGCGTGCAGCCGGGCGACTTCGATCATCGAGGGCGCAAGGTCGATGCCGCTGACCTGCGCGCCGTGGCGCACGAGTCCTTCGGTCAGCAATCCGCCGCCGCAGCCCACGTCGAGCGCTCGCCGCTGCGCGAGCGCGGCGCGCTGCACGACGTAATCGAGCCGCACCGGATTGAGCGCGTGCAGCGGCGCGAAGGCGCCGCGCGCATCCCAGAACTCATGCGCCAGAGCGTCGAATTTCTGCACTTCTGAGGACAGCTGCAGGGCAGCGGTTTGGGAGCTCATGTGCGCGAGTATAGCCGCCAGATAAGGCCGCGCCTGTGATATAATTTCCGGCTTAAAATTCAACACTAATCAACGGTCCACAGTGAGTGAAATAGCGCGCGAAGTCGTCTCCGTCAGCCTCGAAGAGGAGATGCGCAAATCCTATCTCGACTACGCCATGAGCGTCATAGTCGGCCGCGCATTGCCTGACGTTCGCGATGGCCTCAAACCCGTGCACCGGCGCGTGCTGCACGCCATGCGCGAGCTCGGCAACGATTACAACAAGGCCTACAAGAAATCCGCCCGCGTGGTCGGGGACGTGATCGGCAAGTACCACCCGCATGGGGACGTATCGGTCTACGACACCATCGTGCGCATGGCGCAGTCCTTTTCGATGCGCTACCTGCTGGTCGACGGGCAAGGCAACTTCGGCTCGGTCGACGGCGATCCGCCCGCGGCGATGCGCTATACGGAAGTGCGCATGTCGAGATTGGCGCAGGAATTGCTCGCCGACATCGACAAGGAAACCGTCGATTTCGTGCCCAATTACGATGAGTCCGAGCACGAGCCGGCGGTGCTGCCCACGCGCGTGCCGAACCTGCTGATCAACGGCGCCTCAGGCATAGCCGTCGGCATGGCGACCAACATTCCGCCGCATAACCTCACCGAGATCGTCAATGCCTGCATTGCGCTGATCGACGATCCGGCGATCTCCCTCGCGGGGCTCATGCAGCACGTGCCGGGGCCGGACTTTCCCACCGCCGGCATCATCAATGGCGCGCAGGAGATCGCGACGGCCTACAAGACCGGGCGCGGCCGGCTGTCGATACGCGCACGGGCGAATTTCGAGGACCTCGACGATCGCGGCCGTCAGGCCATCATCGTCACCGAGCTGCCCTACCAGGTCAACAAGGCGCGACTGCTCGAGCGCATCGCCGATCTGGTGCGCAACAAGAACATCGACGGCATCTCCGAGCTGCGCGATGAGTCCGACAAGGACGGCATGCGCGTCGTGATCGAGCTCAAGCGCGGCGAGATGGCCGACATCGTGCTCAACAATCTCTACGCCCAGACACCGATGGAGACGGTGTTCGGCATCAACATGGTCGCGCTGCTCGACGGACAGCCGCGGCTGATGTCGTTGCGCGAGATGCTCGATGCGTTCCTGCGCCATCGGCGCGAGGTCGTCACGCGCCGCACGATCTTCGAGCTGCGCCGGGCGCGCGAGCGCGCCCACGTGCTGGAAGGTCTCGCCGTGGCGCTGGCGAACATCGACGCGATCATCGCTCTGATCAAGGCCTCGCCCACGCCGCCCGAGGCGCGCGCCGCGATGCTCGCACGAGCCTGGCCCGGCGGCATCGTGCCGCAGCTGCTGGAGCGTGCCGGGGCGGTCTCGACGCGCCCGGACGCGCTCGGCGCCGACAGCGGGCTGCAGGCCGACGGCTATCACTTCAGCGAAGTGCAGGCCCAGGCCGTGCTCGACATGCGGCTACACCGTCTGACCGGACTCGAGCAGGACAAGATCGTCGAGGAGTTTCAGGGACTGCTGCGCGAGATCGTCGATCTGTCGGATATCCTCGCGCGTCCCGAGCGCCTCATGCAGGTCGTGCGCCAGGAGATCATCGAGATCCGCGAGAATTACGGCGACGAGCGGCGCACGCAGATCAGCCTCGATCATCTCAATCTCAGTACCGAGGATCTCATCGAGCGCCAGGACGTGGCCGTGACGCTCTCGCACGCCGGCTATGCCAAGGCGCAGCCGGTCTCGGACTACCAGGCGCAGCGGCGCGGCGGGCGCGGCAAATCCGCCAC
>JBELAR010000192.1:0-3040 GCA_049508555.1 Steroidobacteraceae bacterium | reverse complement strand
CGCACGGCTGGTGCCGCGCAGCAACTATCACTCGACGCTGGCATTCGTGGGGGAGATTCCGGCTGCGTCGATTCCCGCGTTGCGCGAGGTGGGTGCCGCGCAAGCCGCGGCCGCGTTCTCGATGCGCTTGGACACCTTCGACTTCTGGCCCAAGCCGGCCGTGGTCGTGGCGCGTGCCTCCACGGTTCCGGCCTCGCTGGAGGCGCTCTGGCAGCGGCTGCACCAAGATCTCGCGGCTCATGGCTGGGCACTCAATCCCAAGCGGCTGCGGCCGCACGTCACCTTGGCCAAGCAAGTCACGCGCTCGCCCGCGTTTCCGGCCGTGAGCGTCGTGTGGGAGGCGCGCGATTTCAGCTTGATGAGTTCGGATACCCGCGGACCGCAGCCCGTGTATACAGTACTCGACACCTGGCCACTACTGTATGACCGTGGCCCGGCCTGAGAAAAACTCCCGCAAATCGGTGGATATGAGATGAGCAGCGGGCGCCGAATATGAAATAATGGCGCCACACATCGTCGAGGACTCCCTATGGAAGAGAATCGTAAGAAGGCTCTGGCGGCCGCGCTGAGCCAAATTGAAAAACAGTTTGGAAAGGGCTCCGTGATGCGCCTGGGCGATGCGGGCGCCACCTATGAAGTGGAGTCGATTCCGACGGGGTCGCTCGGTCTCGATATCGCGCTGGGCGTGGGCGGCATTCCGCGCGGCCGCGTGATCGAAATCTTCGGGCCGGAATCCTCCGGAAAGACGACGCTCACGCTCGCGATCATCGCCTCGGCACAGGCCAACGGCGGCACCGCCGCCTTCGTGGACGCCGAGCATGCGCTCGATCCCGTGTATGCGGAGAAGCTGGGAGTCAAGGTCAACGACCTGCTGGTGTCCCAGCCCGACACCGGCGAACAGGCGCTGGAGATCACCGACATGCTGGTGCGCTCGGGCGCGGTCGACGTGGTGGTGATCGACTCGGTGGCGGCGCTGACGCCGAAGGCCGAAATCGAAGGCGAGATGGGCGAGATGCAGCTCGGACTGCACGCGCGGCTGATGTCGCAGGCGCTGCGCAAGCTGACCGGCAACATCAAGCGCTCCAATACCATGGTGATATTCATCAATCAGATCCGCATGAAGATCGGCGTGATGTTCGGCAATCCGGAGACCACCACTGGCGGCAATGCGTTGAAATTCTATGCCTCGGTACGACTCGATATTCGCCGCATCGGTGCTATCAAGAATGGCGAGGAAGTGGTCGGCAATCAGACACGCGTCAAGGTAGTCAAGAACAAGGTCGCACCGCCGTTTCGCGAGGCGGAATTCGAGATCATGTATGGCTCGGGGATCTCGCGCGAGGGTGAGATCATTGAGATCGGCGCCGCACAGGGCATCATCGACAAGGCCGGGGCCTGGTACAGCTACAATGGCGAGCGCATCGGCCAGGGCAAGGACAATACGCGCCTGTACCTGCAGCAGCACCCGGACATGGCCCGCGAGATCGAGGATAAGATCCGCCTCAAGCTGCTGCCGCCCAAGCGTGTTGAGGAAAAGACCGCCTAGGCGTCGCGTCTCCGCGAGCCAGAGCGCCGATGCGGCCGCGGCCGGCAGCGCCGCCGTGACATTGCTGGCGCGACGCGACTTCTGCGCGGCCGAACTGGTGCACACCCTGCTGGCACAAGGCTTCGAGGCCGCCACTGCGCAGAGCGTGCTCGCGCAGCTGATCGAGCGCGGCTATGTCAGCGATGAGCGCTATGCGGTGCAATTCGTGTCGTATCACGCCGAGCGCGGCCTTGGGCCCCTGCGCATCCGGCGCGATCTCGAGCAGCTTGGCGTCAGCGCCGAGTTGATCGCGACGGCGCTGGAGGGCGCCGACTGGGCGCAGCTCGCGCGTGAATTGCGCATCCGCCGCTTCGGTCTTGCGGTGCCAAAGCGCTGGCCCGATAAGGCGCGCCAGGCGCGCTTTTTGCAATACCGCGGCTTTTCCAACGATCATATCCGTTCGGCGCTGGGGTCCGAGGTCGTAGCCGACCTGGACTGAGGGCGCGAAATACGACACGGAACTATGACAGCGCATCCTCCCTACATGAGCACGGCCGAAGTGCGCCGCGCATTTCTCGAGTACTTTCTCGAACAGCGACACACGCTCGTGCCTTCCTCATCGCTGGTGCCGGGCAATGATCCGACGCTGCTGTTTACCAATGCGGGCATGGTGCAATTCAAGGATGTGTTTCTCGGCAAGGAGAAGCGCGATTACGTGCGCGCGACCTCCAGCCAGCGCTGCGTGCGCGCCGGCGGCAAGCACAACGATCTGGAGCACGTTGGCTATACGGCAAGGCATCACACCTTCTTCGAGATGCTCGGTAATTTCTCGTTCGGCGACTACTTCAAGCGCGAGGCGATCGGCTTCGCGTGGGAATTTGTCACGCGCCGGCTCAAGCTGGATCCGGCGCGGCTGTGGATCACGGTATTCCAGGACGATGAGGAAGCGGCCCGCATCTGGGAGCAGGATATCGGCGTGAACCCGGCGCGCGTCACGCGCATGGGCGCCGCCTCCAATTTCTGGGCCATGGGCGAGACCGGGCCCTGCGGCCCCTGCAGCGAGATCTTCTGGGATCACGGCCCAGCGGTGCCCGGCGGCCCACCGGGCAGCAGCGGTGAAGACGGCGATCGATACGTTGAGATCTGGAACCTGGTGTTCATGCAATTCGATCGCGCGGCCGATGGCAGCCTCACGCCGTTGCCGAAGCCCTCGGTCGATACCGGGGCCGGCCTGGAGCGCATGGCCGCGGTCATGCAAGGCGTACATTCGAACTACGACATCGATCTGTTTCGCGACCTCATCGGGGCCGCCGCCCGAGTCACTGCCAGTGCACAGCTCGATTCGCCCTCGCTGCGCGTGATTGCCGATCACATCCGCGCCTGCAGTTTCCTCGTGATCGACGGCGTGCTGCCGTCCAATGAAGGTCGTGGCTATGTGCTCCGGCGCATCATCCGGCGCGCGGTGCGCCACGGTTTTCAGCTCGGGCAGTCGCAGCCGTTCTTTTACCTGCTGGT
>JBELAR010000191.1:0-3093 GCA_049508555.1 Steroidobacteraceae bacterium | reverse complement strand
ATGATCGTGGCCCAGACGTTGCGCAGGAACAGGAAGATCACCATGACGACCAGCGCGATGCTGATCATCAGCGTGAACTCGACATCGCGCACCGAGGCCTTGATGGTCGTGGTGCGATCGGCGAGCTGATCGACCCGGATGGCCGGGGGCACCGACAGCAGGACTTTGGGCAGCAGCGCACGCACCCGATCGGTGGTCTCGATGACATTGGCGCCCTGCTGCTTGAAGACCATGAGCAGGATCCCCGGCTTGCCATTTTGCCAGGCGACCGACTGGTTGTTCTCGGGTGCATCCACCGCCTGTCCGATGTCACGGATGCGCACCGGTGCGCCGTTCTTGTAGGCGACGACGACATCGTTCCAGGGCGCGGCCTTGTTGAGCTGAGCGTTATCGTAGATGGCGAAGCTGCGCAACGAGCCGTTGATGGAGCCCTTGGGCGCGTTGACGGTGGCGTTCGCCATGACTCCCGCGATGTCCTCGAGCTGGATGCCGAGCGCGGCGATCTTGCCCGGATCGACCTGCACGCGCACCGAGGGCTTCTGCTGCCCGCCGAGGCCGACCTGACCGACACCGGGAATCTGCGAGATCTGCTGCGCGATCACGGTCTCGGCGTAATCATCAACCGTGGTCATGGGCAGCACATCTGAATGGACCGCCAGCTGCAGTATCGGCGTTTCGGCGGGATTGACCTTCCTGTAGGACGGCGGTGCGGGCAGGTTCTTGGGTAACTGTCCACCGGCCGCATCGATAGCCGACTGGATGTCCTGGGCCGCGGCGTCGATATTGCGATCCAGGCCGAACTGCAGCGTGACGCTCGCGCTGCCGAGCACGCTGCTCGAGGTCATCTGCGTCAGTCCGGGAATCTGCGCGAACTGATATTCGAGCGGCGTGGCCACCGAGGAGGCCATCGTCTCGGGGCTCGCCCCCGGCAGGTTGGCCGACACCGAGATCGTTGGAAAATCCACCTGCGGCAGCGCCGATACGGGCAGCAGTGGCCAGGCGACCACGCCGACGAGCAGGATCCCCGCCATGAGCAGCGAGGTCGCAATCGGCCGCCGAACGAACGGCGCGGACATGCTCATGGCGAGGGCGTGAGCCTCTTGGCCAGCTTGGACTCCGGGCCGAGCGCGGCGCCCGGCGGCGGAGTGACCACCACCCCGGAGATTGCGCGCACATGCGTTCCGGGTTGCAGGCGGTATTGGTTGCTCGTGACCACGCGCTCGCCGGCATCGATGCCGCCGGTCACGATCACCCGGCCGTCGCTCTCCGTGCTGGTCTGCAGAGGCCGCATCTCGACCGTGGAGTCCGGCTTCACGACATAGGTGAAGACGCCGTTGGGTCCATGCTGAACCGCAGCCGACGGCAGCGTCAGCACGTTCTGCTGCTGCTGGACCAGGACCCGTACATTCACGAACTGCCCGGGCCAGAGCGTGTTGTGATCGTTGGGGAAGGTCGCCTTGAGCTTCATGGTGCCCGTGTTCGGATCGATCTCATTGTCGATGAGCGTCAAGGTGCCGGTATCGAGCTCGGTCTGATTATCCCGCGAGAGTGCGCTCACCGTGACTTTGCCGGCATTCAGTGCCGTGCTGACGGCGGGCAAGTCGTCCTCGGGCAATGTGAATACGATCGAGATTGGCTGCATCTGCGTGACCACGACGATGCCGCCGGTGTCCGTAGCGCGCACGTTGTTGCCCGGATCCACAATGCGGATGCCGGTGCGGCCCGTGATGGGTGAGGTGATGCGGGTGTAGTCAAGCTGAGTGCGAGCATTATCGATGAGCGCCGCATCGATCTTGATCTGGGCCTGCAATTGCACGATCAAGCCGCGTTCGGCGTCGAGAGTCTGCTGGCTCGCCAGGTTCTGCGGGGCCAGTTTCACATAGCGATCCAGGTCACGTTGCGCCGCCTCGAGCTGTCCCTGATCCTTGGCTCGCTGCGCTGTGGCCTGATCGAGCGCGGCCTGCGCGGGACGCGGATCGATCTGCGCGAGCAACTGCCCCTTCTTGACCACCTCGCCCTCGGTGAAGGCCACGCTCTGCAGCTCGCCATCCAGACGCGCCGTGATGGTCGCGGTATAGAAGGCTCGAACATTGCCCAGGCCCTCGAGATATACCGGTACGGTACTGCGCTCGGCCGTACCGGTTTCCACCGGCACCTCGTTGGCGACGGCCGGTACTGCCGCGGCCGTCGCCGGTCCGTGGAACCCCAGCCACGCCACGACCGCCGCCAGCACCGCGACACCCATCGAGGCCGCGAGCAACCCTCGCCTCGAACCACGCCACAAATTCGAAAACCAATTCACTGTTTCTGCTCCTGCCGCCAGCCGCCACCCAATGCCTGATACAGGTCCAGCAGCGCCTGCAGATGCGCGAATTTGCCCTGGACCAGGGCGTCCTGCGCCGTGAACAGCGCCGTCTCGACGCTGAGCATGGTCAATACATTAGTCGTGCCGGCCTGAAATTGCAGCTGCGCGAATTCGAACGCGTGGCGCGACTTGTCGGCCGCATCCTCCAGCCGCAGTTGCGCCTCCGCAGTCTGCTGCACGGCAACGAGCGAGTCCTCCACATTGCCAAGCGCCGTCAATACGGTCTTGTGATAGTCGGACAACAACTCGTCATAACGCGCGCGGCTGTACCGGTATTGCCCGGTGCGGGCGCCGTTATCAAAGATCGTCTCCCCCAGGTCGGCGGATATCTCCCACACCCGGCTCATCGGCGAGATCAATGTGGCGAGCGCGGTGCTGGCATAGCCGCCGCTGCCAGTGAGGTTGAGAGTGGGAAAGAAGGCCGCGCGCGCGACCCCAATGTTCGCATTTGCGGCGCGCAGCTGGGCCTCCGCCTCGGCCACATCGGGTCGGCGAGCGAGCAATTGCGAGGGCAGTCCGGCGCCGATCGCCGGCACCGTCAGCGCATCGAGGCCTCCCTCGCTGATCTCGAGCTGCTCGGGCGAGGTGCCGATCAGGATCGCCAGGGCATCGTTGCTTTGGCGCAATTGCTGCTCCAGCGGCGGAATCTCGGCGTTGACCGTCGCCACGGTCGTGGCCTGCTGCGCAACGTCCAGCGCGGTGGCGGTGCCCACCTCCGCCTCGAACTG
>JBELAR010000190.1:0-3129 GCA_049508555.1 Steroidobacteraceae bacterium | reverse complement strand
CTGCCTGAGGCGCGGACCACGGCAGCGGCGGCCGGCCGGCGGCTTCCGATGCGCTTCCTGCAGCTGGACTTGCCGCTGTTCCCGAAGGCTCACATGTCTGCACTTGCGCCCTTGCTGCCTGAGAAGCACTCGCCGCTCCGAGCCTCCGGCGTCTGCAACAGCGGTGTCTACCTGGCATCGATTCCCGACGCGATGGCAACCGAGCTGCGCAGCTTGCTGGCGGGTCAGATCGAGGACATCGAAGCCCGCATCAACGATGCGGTCGGAGCCGATCTGGCTGCAGATTGGGTCGAACAGATCATCCGCCAGCGTACCGACCTGGCGCCGCTCGACAAGTTGCAATTGCTACGCGCTCGGCGCGGCCAGGGTCTGTTTCGCCGCAGCCTGGAGCGGCATGAAAGCGCCTGCCGCCTGAGCGGCCTGCTCGACCGCCGGCACCTGCGCGCCCGTCACATCAAGCCATGGAGTGCCTCCGACGATCGGGAGAAACTCGACGGCTTCAACGGCCTGCTGTTCTCGCCGCATTTCGATCATCTATTCGCCCGCGGCTACATCGCCTTCGCCGACGACGGGGCGCTGCTGATCTCGCGATACCTCAATCCGGCGATCCTGCGCTCCTGGAAGATCATCCCGCCGATCAATGTGGGCGCATTCAGCGCGCAGCAGCGCCCGTATCTGGAGTACCACCGCCGCGAGGTGTTCGAGCAGCCTGAAAATGGGCGACGCAGCTCCACGCTCGAGCGCAGCGTGTAGCGCGGCTCTGCGCGGGCCAGGATCTCTAACGGGTGCGCAGAGCCTTGCCGGACCAGCCGGGCAAGTAGCGGGCTTCGTTCGATCGGGCCAGACGCGTACCGATCCGTGCCGCCAGGCGCGGTTGCTTCTTGATGAGCTGCGCGGAGACTCGCGGACGGAAGAAATCCGCCCACAGAAATTCGACGAACGGCGCCTGATCCTTGGCGTAACCGCCTTCGCGACGCACGAGTCCCGCCAGGCTGCGGTATGGGTCGTCCTCCAGTTCCGTCAGTCGCCGCGGCATGTCGCGATAGTCGCGCCGCCGCCCCTGATTATCGTAGGGGTGGGTCCATGAGCGATATTCCAGCGTGCGCCAGAACACCGATGGCTCGAGCCAGGAGAGGTCATCGAGCACGGCGACCAGCACCTCTTTGATCCCCTGCTCGAGCAACGCGATGCCCAGATGATGATGATCGATGATGAAGTACTCGTGCGATCGCCCGAGTACGGCCGGAAACACATGGGTCTCGAGTTCGAGTTTGCGTTGCTTTTTCGCCAGCAATGCCCACTGCGCTGCCTTGAGCTGAACCTCAGCGTAACCCACCGACAGCTGTGTCGGACGCAAGCGCATCAGGCGCGCTCGTGCCAGCGACGGATTGCGAGTCAAATGGTACACGGCTCAAATCCTGCGCGGCGAGACTGCCGGAGCGGCAGCTTATCGCAACTGCGCTCGCCGCGGCAGCACCCAAGGCTCCCGGGGCATGGCCCGCGCGCAGCTTCAACTGCCGGATGCCGCCGCCACCGATGACGTTCAGACACTCGGGCTGGCTGTCGGCGGCATAGCGCTCGGTCAGCGCCAACCCGCGCATGGCCACCGGATCGTAGATCACGGATTCGAGCCGACGGATGCGCTCGGTCAGGCGCCCCTGGACACCACCGGGACGATTTCGTCCATAAAAGCCGGCATGGTAGGCGCGCGGCACCGCCGGGTAGGCAATCGGCCGACCGCTGATCTCCTGAACGCGGCGCAACAGGCTGGCCTGCTCCACGAACCCCAGATCAACCCGGCTACCCTCGAAGTGCCGTCGCAGATAGCGCTTGGGCTGTGACAGGTACGCGAGGTTCACGTGCGGAGCAATCAACGAGCCGATCACGAATCGATCGAAGCAAACACCCCAGGAACAGTAGTCTCCGCTGGTCAGATAGTAGCCGTCCGGATCATGCGGCGTCACCACGCGACGATTGTGATTGCGCACCGCGATCGAGCAGAACACGCCGCTACCGTGCGACTGGACCTTGGCATGCCAGCGGAAGAAATCCCGTCCGATCATGATGTCTTCCTCGATCATGTAGACGTAGCGACGAGCGCGCGCTGCGGCCTGCAGATAGCCGAGCAGGATGTTGGCACTGAGCTTGGTGCGTCGATACGGGCAGCGCGGCGCCGGCTGGATCTCGTAGCTGGGCAGGCGCGCCGCGAAGCTGCGGATCACGCTGAGAGTGTCCGGGTCGTGGCCGCTGTCGGGCCGGAACAGGACGTGCATCGACTCGATGCCGTCGGCCCTGCATAGATTGTCGATACAGTGCCAGAGCATCTCCGGACGGCGCCAGCACGGCACGAGCACGATATCGCGCGCGTCGTGATGCTGATCGATGGCTTCATCCGCCGCCGAGGCCGAAGTCGCACTCGCCGTTCGTACCGCGGAACGGGCGGCGCAGCGGAATGCCCATTGATCGATCGCCCACTGCAGCAGCGCTGACGGCATCACGCACCTGTTAATCGACGCACGAGTCGCGCTTACACATTGAAGCGGAAATGCATGACGTCCCCTTCGTGCACCAGGTATTCCTTGCCCTCGAGTCGCAGCCGGCCCGCCTCCCGGGCGCCGGCTTCACCGCGGTAAGTCACGTAGTCCTCGAAGGCGATGACTTCAGCCCGGATGAAGCCGCGTTCAAAGTCAGTGTGAATCACGCCGGCGGCCTGCGGTGCGGTGCTGCCCTGACGCACCGTCCAGGCGCGCACCTCCTTGGGTCCGGCGGTGAAATAAGTCAGCAGCCCCAGCAATTCGTAAGCAGCGCGAATCACGCGGTTGAGCCCGGGCTCGAACAGGCCGAGGTCGCGCAGAAATTCGGCCCGTTCTTCTTCCGGCAGTTGCGCGATTTCCGCTTCGATGGCGGCACAGACCGGCACGACGAGCGCGTGCTCGGCAGCGGCGCGCGCGCCGAGTGCGGCGAGATACTGATTGCCCGCCACGAGTCCTGACTCATCCACGTTGGCGATATACATCACCGGCTTGGCGGTCAGCAGATGCAAGTCGCGCAGATCCCGCCGCTCCTCCTCGCTGATCCGCAGCAGACGCGCCGGTTGGCCTTGATTGAGTAGCGCACGGGTGCGCTCGA
>JBELAR010000019.1:0-27122 GCA_049508555.1 Steroidobacteraceae bacterium | reverse complement strand
TTGGTCTCCAGCTGCTGCGCTACGGCAGTAGCCACCTCCGTCTGCACCTTGAAGATGTCGGTGAACGGTCGGTCATAGGTCTCGGACCACAGATGAAAGCCGGTAACGGTGTTGATCAACTGAGCGGTGATGCGCACCGTATTTCCAGCCCGACGGACGCTGCCCTCTAGAACCGCCCCAACATTCAATTTATGCGCAATCGTGGACACATCGACATCTTTCCCCTTGAATGAGAACGATGATGTTCGCGCGACTACCTGCAGATCATTCAGGCGCGAGAGCGCATTGAGCAGCTCCTCGCTGATGCCGTCCGAGAAATAGTCCTCCTTGGGATCCCCACTCATGTTCACGAAAGGCAGTACGGCGATGGAGTGCGCCGGAGGGTTGAACGCGGCCTCAGTGGTCTCGGGCTTCGGGTTGATCGTCGCCAGTGGGCTCGGAGTTTCGGTCCCAGCGCGTTCCGCGGTTGGGCGTGGGAGAAGCCATAACAGGCTGCCGCCGATCACCAGCAGCAAAGCAATGATGATCAGCTCTGAGCCGCTGACACGCTTCAAGGCTCGTACGCCGTGATACCAGGCTAAGATGGGCACGATCGGAAACCCGATGGTCAGCACCAATATGACGGTACGCACCACCACGTGGGGCCAATCGTAGGCATCGCTCACCAGTGTCGTGACGTGCAACGCGACAAACGCGAAGGCCGCATAGGCGGCCGTCCATTGCACGATCTTGTGTTCCTTGATGCGGCGCCAGATGTCGCCCCACCACGCCGCTTCTGCTTCGTGGGCAGCGTGGGCTACCGGCACCGTAGGGCTCGCAGGCGCAGCCGTCTCCGACCCGCTCTGTGGCGGATCTTGCTTCGCGGCTTCAAGCGGCTTGTCGCTCAAGTCCCCCCTCCCTGATGGGCCGCTCCTGTTATATCGGTAGTACGGTCAGCGCGTCCACTCTCATGGCAGCGTTGATCCGCCGATGGGACGGCGGCACCAGACCGCGCAGATTCTCATGGAAAATCAGGACTTCTGTTTCGCCACCGCCTCGCGCGCTTCCTGCAGCTGCTTCCAGTGCGGGGCGTATTTGAGGGCCTCGTCGTACTTGGCGAGCGCTTCCTTGGCGTTACCCTGCTTCACGAGCACATCGCCCCAGAGTTTCCACGCATCACCATCGTGCGGGCTGGGCGTCCATTCCGCGAGCTATTCCCTCAGGGAGCGCCGGATCGGGACTAAAAAACGGCCGGCGGTATGCTCTGTCTGCCGAAACGTTGAATGGCTGCTTTCCGACGAGCATTCTAGCGTCGTGACCGGCGCCATCTGGCCGGTTGCCGCCGGATGAGGCCGCCGTCAGAGAAGCCCATGAAGCAGCCACTGGTTCGGACGAGTTCCACTCCACCTAGGATGATGGAATGGGCATCTGTATTGTTGCGCTTATGCAGCTTTTCGCACTTTTATTTCGACGCGCAGGCCTGCCGCTGCCGCCATGTTGACGAGAGCATCTAGACCAAACAGGTCGATTTTCCCACGTATGAGGTCGGAGACGCGCGGTTGCGTGACACCGAACAGCTTGGCGATCTGGGCCTGGCTGAGGTCGGTGCGGGCCAGATGCGCTTTCAGAGCCATCATCAGGGTCGAGCGCAGCTTCATATTTTCGGCCTCCTCGTGCGTACCCTCGATGGCATCCCATACGCTAGCAAATCGGTTCTTGCTCATTGCTCTAGCTCCTTCGTCAAGTCGCGGTAGCGCTTCTCGGCCAAGTCCACATCCGTCTTGCTCGTCTTTTGTGTCTTCTTCTTGAAACAGTGAAGTACATAGACAGCATCGGCAAATTTAGCTACGTAGATGACGCGGAACGCCCGAGCGGCGTCCCGGACCCGGATTTCCTGAACCCCGGAGCCAATCCTTGGCATGGGCTTCCAGTCATCCGGCTCGTGGCCTTGCTGCACCCGGTCGAGCTGATAACCCGCTTCACGCCGTGCCGGTACGGGAAACGCTCTAAGGTCGTCGAGAGAGCTGCCCCGAAATTCGACAGGTTTACGATCGGCCATCAGCTTGTATTATACAAGTATTTGTATATAGACGCAAGCCCGGTAATTTTGAATCGATCGACCCCACGCAGCATTTCAGCTGCTATGCGCGGATTATTGAGAGCGATGTAGTCATAAACGCGTCAAAGTCGGCAGGCGCTGCGCGAAAGGGCTCGATCCGACGCGGCATTAGCTCCGCGCCCGGGCGCGAGCGGCCAATCGACGGCGACCTCGCCGGATAACCAGGTTGATATCTAGTTTACCGGCCGGTGCGGAGTCGAGGCCCTTCTGGATCTCCGACCGCAACCTGGCAAGCTGTTCGCTGCGACGCTTCTGATGCAGGACCGCAGCGACGATGGCGGCTTCGCGGCTGCGATACGCGCCGTTGCGCACCTGCGAGGCCACGAATTCTTCCAGAGCGGCTGGAAGTTTTAGCGGGGTGATGGGCATTGCCATTCCAGCATAGATCACGAGCCTCAGCGGTCAAATCGGAAGATCGGCACCGTAGCGAAAACGTAGCGTTTGATGCCACTTCATGCGCTACGGTGCCTGTTTCGAGAGAGGGCGGCCCTGCTAACTAGTTGAAAACTAAGAAGATTCGAACTCCCGACAGACAGAGAAGCCGAGTTCGACGACGCCGCGCAGCGGCGGCGATCGCCCGCAGGGCGACCCCGTAGGGGCGAGGCGCGCAGCGCCGAGTAATCTCTCCGGGCGTGCCAATATTTTCGACAGGTTTGCGACCCGCTATGCGCCCCAATCCATGGGACGCTCCTATCCGTTTTAGTGGTTGCTAGACACATCCACCTTGGCACGTTGATGCCGTTTAGGGTGGGGGCGTCTATCGCATTGCTTTGCGGCGTTGGAAATAGTGAGGCTCGCCTGTAAATAGGCGAATCGCCCGCCCGGTAACAGCGATGGCGGAGACCGGGGATCTGGGATGAGTTCAAGACGTCAGCTTACCCGGTAAGCGGAGTGGTATGATGTCGCCTCATTAGATACCAGGGACATCAATTATGTCTGCAGCTACTCTTACGGAAAAAGGTCAGATTGTCATCCCGGCCGATATCAGAGCCCGCTACGAGCTGACCCCTGGCACGCAGGTAGAATTCGTCGATGAGGGCGGTGTCATTCGGTTGCTTGTCCGGCGGCGGGTACCGGTATCCGACCCAGTTGCAGGCTTCGGCCTTGTGAAGGTCAAACGCACCAAGACCGGAAGCCAGCGGCGTCTGTCAGAGTTTGATTCTGCCGACCTGCTGAAGCGACCTCGTCGCAAGATATGATTGCAGTTGACACCAATATTCTCGCTCGTTTCTATTGCGACGATCCAGATGACCCCGAAGCCACGCGGCAGCAGATCGTGGCAAAGCGCGTAATGGTGAAGTCCGACGCGATTTTCGTACCATTAACCGTCGTTCTCGAGTTTGAGTGGGTGATGCGAGGCTTCTATGAAGCCGAACCGGCGTCTTTCTGTGATGCCATTGCGCATCTGCTGGGAATGCGGCATGTCACGGTGGAGCGGTGGGAGGCCGTCAACGACGCGGTCAATCTGCATCGGCGGGGGCTCGACTTTGCCGACGCGCTTCACTGGACAACTAGCGCGGCATGCGGTCAGTTCATGAGTTTCGATGATCGCAGGTTTGTGCGTCGCGCCCGCCGGGTGAAGCTTGCGCCCGAGGTGAGATTGCCAAAGTAGTGGGCCAGTTGGAAGTTGGGCCACGCTTTTACAACTTGTCCTTGGTTAGTTTGGACACGTGCGGCGCAGCGTCCTCGTCATCTCGCAGGCTGGGGCGTCGGCTCAAAACGTGGATCGAACCTCCGCCATTACCCAGGCCCGCGCCGCCTCGACAGGTTCAGTTTTGCGCCGGTGGGCCTGTTCGACGAGATGATAGGTGAAGCCGTCCACGACAGGCCCGAATGGCTGAACGAGCCGGCCGGCTTCGATTTCATCGCGAACCAGCGTGAGGCTTAATAGCGCCACACCTTGGCCCGCGACCGCGGCCTGAATGGCATGGCTCTCATCGGAAAGCCGTAGACGCGGGGCAGTCCCCGGACTCTTCTGATCGGCGAGTTTGAACCAGGTCTCCCACGTAGGATTGGCGGAATCGACGCGTAGCCAGTCGAAGTCAATCAGCGGTAGGCGCTGCAAGTCAGCGGTATGGTGTATGCCGAGACTGGGGTTGGCCACGGGGGCAAAGCGATCTGCGAACAGTACCTCAGAAAGAAGGCCGGGGTAAGGCCCGCGACCGTACCGAATGGCGAAGTCGACATCTGCAGTGTCCAGATCGACGGGATGATCAGAGGCATGGAGCTGCAGGTCGATGTCGGGGTAGGCGTCCTGAAAGTGCTTCACGCGTGGCAGCAGCCATCGGGCAGTGAACGCCGTCGTAGCCGAGATCTTCACGACCGGCCGGCGTCTAGGTTTGGCAATCTGATCGATGGCCGCGGCGAAGTGGTCAAAGCCCTCCCGGAGAGTTGCGTAGAGTCCGAGCGCAGCAGCGGTCAGCTCAACGCGGCGCACGTGCCGCACGAAGAGCTCCACGCCCAGGTGAGCCTCCAGGGTCTTGATCTGATGGCTGATAGCCGTGGGGGTCACACCCAGCTCGCTGGCCGCTTGCTTGAAGCTTCGCTGACGGGCCGCTGCCTCGAACGCGCGCAGCGAGGACAAAGGGGGCAGCTTTCGCATCCGACGCTCCTATAGATTAGTTGAGATCATCTATAAGATACTAATTCGAGCTTGTCAGTGGGAGATTTCGCGGCAATCATAGGCCGAACCGAGAGCGATGTGTTCCTTCGGTAAGATGAATTTCGCTCATTCTATCCCGGAGGGCTGCCGATGCTCCAGCAGGTCCAGATTAACCCCGACCCTTACCAGCCCTATTTTCTCTCTCAGGCTATTCGTGCCGGCAACCTCATGTTCGTCTCGGGTCAGGCCGGCTATGGGGAGGATGGTCGGATTGTCGCCGGCGGGTTCGCAGCGCAAGGCGAACAGGCCTTTTTCAATCTTGAACGGGTCCTGCAGGCCGGCGGTTCGAGCCTCGGACATATCGTCAAGGTCACGATCTTCCTCACCGACATGAGGCAATTCAACGAAGTCGTTCGCCTGCGGCGCAAGTTCCTGAGCGCACCGTATCCTGCGGACAGCATCGTCGAGGTGACAGGCCTGTACACGCCGGAAGCGGTAATCGAGATCGAGGCGATCGCCGTCTCGAAGGACATCGAATCATGACGCCTTCCGAGCATGCGCTGGCTGTACACACTGGCGGCGTTCCCGATGCGTTCCTCGGTAAGGCAATAGAGATTGCCATCGTGACCCGGAATGTGACGACTACGATGCAAGGTCTGTCCCGAATAGGTATTGGGCCGTGGCGTACTTACACATTCACTCCTGAGAATACGGCCAATCAGACTTACCGCGGCGAACCGAGCCCCTTCGTAATGCGGGTATGTTTCGCGCAGCTCGGCGACCTGATCTGGGAACTGATCCAACCGCTGTCCGGCCGTACCATCTTTCAGGAATTTCTCGACCGCCATGGTGAGGGCATTCATCACATCGCCTTCGACTGTAACGGTATCCCGTTCCCCGCCCGCCTCGCCGAGTTCGAGCGTCGCGGTTTTAAGCTCTCCCAAGGCGGGAGTTGGATGGGCACCAATCACTTCGCGTTCTTCGATACCGAAGGCGACACAACGACCTGTATCGAAACCTATGCGTTCCCCGATGACTGGACGTATCCAGAACAGGATCTCAGTTACCGATGAAGGTGTTCCAGAACTGAGCTCCCTGAGTCAGCGGTCGGGTGGGTAAGCGGCTCTCAATGTTGAGCGGCGAGAAGGGGCTCAACACGATTACCGCTGCGATCGGCAGGGTACGGATGCTTGCCGCGGCCCTCAGGCCAATAGCCGCGCGACTTCCTCATGGCTGCTCAGGGTGAAGGCAGCACCCACGAAGGCCTCCAACAGTTCGGCGATCTGTCGGCGGCTGTATTCGAACGAGACCTCGAAGCCATCCGGTGTTGTCAATGTGAAAATAACAGCTTCCTTTCCCGCCGCTTTTTCAATTCGTGTTCGCCCGACCTGATAAACCAGTCGAAGCGAGCTATCGCGAAATTGAGTGCGAAGCGCTCGCTGCAGCACATCGGGCAGAGTCATCAGCAGTGCATTGATGCACTGGGTCGGAAGGGAAACGGAGGCCAACTCCCCGTCTTGATCCAGCACATTCATTTTGAACCGCCCCCCATCGGGTGCGACCTCGAGAGTCGTTAGTGCCGCTGCCTCAATTTGGCTCATGGTCTCTCCGTCCGGACAGGCATGGAAGACGTAAGTTGGGGCTCTGAAGCAAGCCGAATCGCGCTGGTGACGCTGGACCAATGACGAGAAATTCGGTCACTTCGCAGCCCATATGCGCTATATTTGAGTGTATATTACGAGCGTCTTCTCGAGCAAGTAGGCGGTTCGCCCCAGAGGTGCAGAAAAAATCCGGTTGGAGGTCTATTAGCTCATGACCTCCGCCCCAGCCGCTGCGCTAAGCTATAGGCAGAACATCCGAGGGAAATTTTATGATCCGCATGTCCACACTCGTCGCAGGCCTTTCGGTCCTGCTGACCTCGTCCGCGATCGCCGCTGACGTTTCGGTGCCGCCAAAATCCCAGCCCGAAAGCATCACCGTCGCGCCCAATGGGGACCTGATTCTGGGTAGCGCCTCAAGCCCGAAAATCTACCGCGCCAAGAAGGGTGTGGATAAAGCCGAGGTCTTTCTGGATGTCAGCGTCGATGGCACAGTGTTCTTCCTGGGCGTGCTATCAGACGCGCCCACCAGCACGCTTTGGGCCTGCGAGATCTATCCCCCGCCTACCCCCGGCGGTTCTCCCCACAGCGCGCTGCGCGGCTTTGATCTCAAAACTGGCAAGCCCAAGTTCCGTTGGGACCTGCCGGGCGACCAGAATCTCTGCAACGATTTCGTGATCGGTCCGGACAAGGCGCTATATATCAGTGACACCCTTGGCGCCAAGATATGGCGACTCAGGCCCGGTGCGGCCGCGCCGGAGCTGTTCAGCGACGACCGGACGCTGCTCGGCATAGATGGCATTACTTTCATGGGCGATGTGCTGTACGAGAACAACGTCTTATTCAATAAACTCTATCGCGTGCCCGTGGACGCCAGCGGCAAGGCCGGCAAACCGGAGGACATCTGGACGGACAAGCCCATCAAGGGACCGGATGGCATGCGCGCCGCCAACGGCAAGCTCTTCCTCACCGAGAATGGCGCGGGCAAAGTGGACATGGTGACCGTCAGCGGCGACACCGCGAGCATCACGGTGCTGCAGCAAGGGCTGGCCGTGCCCACGGCGATTGAGCCCTTCGGTGACACGTTGTGGTATGGCGAGCGCTCGGCGGATGTTGCCCATTCCATGCCGCTGCCGAAGTAACCGATCGCTTGGGCGGGTCGGGAACGCAGTGAGGAGAGTCCTGCCACCCTCTACTTACCCTCGCCACTCCCTCGCTGATGATCCTGGTGATCTCGGAAGAGGCTATCGTCATTACGTCATTGAACAGTGATACTGGCAACGCCGCTGATGGCGCGGCCGGCTGATTTGTCTGCGGGCAAAATGAGGCGGGCAAATCCTCGTTCATCCGTTAGAGGCTGTCCGTCTTTGGCATAAGCGATGATGGCTTGCTCGTCACCGAATTCCGGGTCGATCTCTGCGACCGACAGCACGGTTGTATAACCATCGCTAGCAGTCACGACAATCGTGTGCCGCATCGCGTCGTTCTTGCTCCCGGGAGGTAGCTTGATGACGGCCTGTTGGAGCAGCGTCCAAAGTAGCACTCCGGTATAACTTCCGGTGAGCACACCTTTCCCGGTTTTCAGTGACACGGCCTCAGTCGTCGCCGGTTCGCCCTTGAGATCCGCGAGTGTCAGAGGTCTGGGATGTTCCACCGCTCCATCGATGGAAATTCGCTCTGCGCGATCTACCTTGCCGCCCGGAGCAGCCAGGTCTGCGGCGAGTGAGGAATGGCCCAACAAGCTCGCCGACAGCAAACCCAGCGCGCCCATCAGTCGATATCCATACCGCTTTGCTTCGGTTGGTCGCATACGATGGCTCCTTAGGATGATCTTCTCATCATATCCGTTTCATCGCGCAGGACGTCAAAGGTGGTTGCGAACCTGACGATGGCGTTGCCGGCCCACTCCCCCACAGCGTCTTTGGTGAGACCGCGGCGGCTTGCCTCGCAGTGTCTCCATATTCAATACACATCAATGACAACCTTTCCGCGCGCGTGGCCCTGTTCCAGGTACGCGATCGCCGCCGGCACCTGCTCCAGCGGATACCGCCTGTCGATGACCGGCGTGAGCGTACCGGACCGCATCAGATCGGCCAGAATCGCCAGGTCATCTTTGTTTCCTTCGGCAAGAAGGACAGGGAACTTCTGGCTAACGATCCGTGAGTACAGCATTGCCTTGACAAGCTTGAGCAGGGGCCCAAGCCATCGTTCGTCATTAGGACCGCCGCCGCCGATCACGACCGCCGTGCCCGTCGGACTCAGGACGCGCCGCAGGTCTGACAACGCGTGATTACCAACCGTGTCGAGTATCAGATCATACGTTTGCGATCCGCGCGTAAAGTCCTCGCGCGTGTAATCTACGACGTGATCAGCTCCGATCGAGTGAACCAGCTGCAAATTGCGCGTACTGCAAACACCGGTCACCTCGGCTCCGAAGGACTTGGCGATTTGCACGGCGAATGTGCCGATGCCGCCCGAGGCGCCGTTGATCAGAACTTTTTGACCAGTATGGATCCTCGCCTTATCGCGCAGCGCCTGCAGTGCAGTGTTGGCGGCAATAGGCACCGCGGCCGCCTGTTCAAACGTCAGATTGGTGGGCTTGAGCGTTAGCGCCCGATCCTCGGCCACGCTCACATACTCCCCAAAAGCGCCGCTTTTCATGCCGAACACGTCGTCGCCCGGCTTGAACCGTCGGACCTGTGTTCCGACGGCATCGACGGTACCGGCAAAATCGACGCCCATGGTGTCGTCTTCGGGTGCACCCACGCCGACGCCCAGTCGTAAGATATACGGCAGGCCTCTCATGTAGTGCCAGTCGAGCGGGTTCAGCGAGGCTGCGTGAACCCTGATCAGCACTTGATTGTCCGCGAGCGCCGGTTTTTCGACGTCCTCGAATTTGAGTACCTCGGGCCCGCCGTAGCAGCGATAGACAATGGCTTTCATCCGTGGCGCACCCGCTGGGAGTGCGCGTGGAGCGCGGCATACGGAATCGTGGCTCACGTAGATCGCAAGCGCAAAGACAGTCACTGCGAGAACCCCAAGGACCCCGCCAAGAATCTTGTATCGGCGCCTCATGGGAGAAGCATCATCGCGAATTGTGCGGTCATGGCTCACGTTCCAACGCGTCGCAAACGGCGACTGTCCAGTGGCAGATCGCTGCAGAATAGACTCGACGACGATTCCGGTGAAGTCAGGCTACCGCGAGTTGCGTGAGGCGGCCGATGTCCGCATGCACAACGGCGCAGCCGGTGCCATTGCGTGGCGCGCGCTCGAGCGACGGGCCGCGAGCTCGGCAAAAAACTGGCGGTTCGGCAACCCCGTAAATTCGTCGTGGTGCGCGAGCTGGCGGATGCGCTCTGCGGCCTGGACGCGCTCCGTGATGTCCTGCGTGATGCCCTCGTAGCTGTCCGGCCGTCCGGGTCCGCTCTGCACCGAAGCCGCCTGCTCGAACACCGTCCGAATGGCGCCGTCAGTGCGCACCCCGAGCCGCTGCCACTGACCATGCGCGAACCGGGCCGATGTTCGCCCAGGTTGATGATAAATAACGGCTAATGATTCCGAATCGCGGGCGCGATAGCGAATCGGTGTAGGACAAACACTGACTGAAAATTTTGCAAGCTCCCACGACCGCTTCGGTGGGGGCTGCTGCTGTCGAACCGCCACTGTTGCTACAAGGGTACGCACGGATTTGTTCCGCTTGAATGCTATCGCTGACTAGGAGGCGGGCATGACTGATATGTCACATTGGATGGTCGGTCGCTCGAGTGCGATACAGGCGGTCCGGGATCTCATCGAGAAGGTGGCGCCGACGGATGCCACGGTGCTGATATCCGGCGAGAGCGGGTCGGGCAAAGAACTGGTGGCGCAGGCGATCCACGCCCGCAGCACCCGCGGGGCAGGACCGTTCCTCGGCGTCAATTGCGGGGCACTGCCCCCTTCGTTGATCGAGTCGGAACTGTTCGGCTTCGAGCGCGGCAGCTTCACCGGCGCTGCGCGCAGTCACGCGGGCATGGTCGAGCGCGCCTCGGGCGGAACCCTGTTTCTGGACGAGGTCACCGAAATGAGCGCCGACATGCAAACGCGTCTCCTGCGCTTCCTCGAGACGCAGAGTTTCTTTCGTGTCGGGGGCTCACGCGAGATCCAGACTGACGTGCGCGTGGTTGCCGCAACCAATCGCTCACCGCTTCAGGCCGTACGCGACGGGGCGATGCGCGAGGATCTGCTCTACCGGCTTGCGGTCGTGCCGATCACTCTGGCGCCATTGCGCGAGCGGGGCGAGGACGCGGTGCTGCTGGCCGATCACTTCCTCGGTCTTCTCAATACACGCAATGGCACCGCCAGGGAATTCAGTGCCACCGCGCAGCAGGTGCTGCGGGAGTATCACTGGCCGGGCAATGTGCGTGAACTGAAGAATGCGATCGAGCGGGCTTATATTCTCTGTGAGCACGCCCTCGAGTTACAGCCGATCAACATGCACTCGATAGGCCGGGGCCAGGCCTCGGTGCAGGATGGCTTCGGCGGCATTGCCGTGCCCGTCGGCTCCTCCCTGGCCCAGGCGGAGCGTTGGCTCATCGAGGCGACGCTGACGCACTGGGCTGGCAATAAAAATCGCGCCGCCAAGACACTGGGATGCAGTCTGAAAACGCTGTATAACAAGCTTGCCATTTACGAGCGTCAGGGTATGGAAGCTCGCGCCTGCAGCGTGCCGGCGCGCGCTTGAGCTGAGGAGGCCGTGATCACGAGAACTACCGCTCGATTGGAGGGCACCCGACGATGTCACGGATACTGATAGCGGACGATCATGCGATGGTGCGGGCGGGCCTGCGCCAGTTTCTCGCCGAGGACCACAGCATCACCGAAATCGGCGAGGCGGCTTCGGGCAACGAGACGCTCGATCAATTGCGCTCGGGCAGCTGGGATCTGGTGATTCTCGACATCAATATGCCCGATCGCAGCGGCCTGGATATCCTGCGCTATGTGCGCGCGAGCTATCCGGACACCAAGGTACTGGTGCTCAGCGGCTTTCCGGAGCAGCAATACGCCATTAACGTGCTCAAAGCCGGCGCGGGCGGCTACCTGCCGAAGGAGTGCGCGCCCGAGGAACTGCTCAAGGCCACGCGCGTGGTGATGCAGGGGCGCCGCTACGTTAGCGCGAATCTGGCCGAGTTGTTGCTCTCGGACCTGGACGGGGACAGCGATCAACCATTGCACCGGCGCCTGTCCGAGCGCGAGTTCCAGATATTCTGCAAACTGGCGACCGGCCGGGCCGTTTCCTCGATCGCCAACGAGCTGTGCCTGTCGGTCAAGACCGTGAGCACCTACCGCACGCGCATTCTGGAGAAGATGAGCCTCTCATCCAACGCGGACATCACCACGTATGCGCTGCGCAACGGAATAATCCAATAGCGGCCCCAATGTAGGCGCTCTCCGATCTTACTCTGCGTGCAATGGCGGCTTTAAGTGACAGCGCAGTGAAATTACTCTTGGGTAATGAATTCCTACGGCCTGCGC
The DNA here is from genome assembly GCA_049508555.1 of Steroidobacteraceae bacterium. Taxonomy (GTDB): domain Bacteria; phylum Pseudomonadota; class Gammaproteobacteria; order Steroidobacterales; family Steroidobacteraceae; genus FEN-1191. The sequence goes on along the minus strand of JBELAR010000019.1, from coordinate 15,313 downwards.
ACTAATGGCTTGAATAGTTTGCGTAACCTCTCGGTGCTGCTGGTGGAAGACTCCCGGGTGCTGGCCGAGCGGCTGCGGGAAACGTTGCTCAGCGTGCCGGGCGTGCATCTGGCGGACACCGTGGATTGTGAAGCCGATGCCGTGGCCGCGCTGCGGCGTCACCCGGTGGACGTCGTGCTGCTCGATCTACATCTGCGCCAGGGCACGGGTTTCGGCGTGCTGCGCTCGATTCCGGCCGATCAAGCCAGGAAGCTCGTGGTCATCGTGCTCACCAACTACGATCTGGCCGAATACCGCCGCGCTGCCGCCGCGCTTGGGGCCCGGCATTTCCTCGACAAATTGCGCGACTTCGATCGCCTGCCGGCCCTGCTGCAGCAGATCGGCGACGAGAGCGCCGAGCCGGCGGAGGATCAGCTCAATTGAGGCGCTGGGCGCGGCGCGCGCGCAGCCGCCGCCTCACTCATTGGCCGCGGCCGCAATCGGCTGCGGGCGCTGGGGCCGCGCTATCAACGCCAGGGGCAGCCGGGCTCGCACTCGCGTGCCGCCCTCCGGCGGCGTATCGATCTCGAAGGTGCCGCCGAAGCTGCGTACCCGATGGCGCATGGTGGCCAGGCCCTGCGAGCCGACCGCGTCGCGCCGATCGCTGTCGATCCCTTGGCCGTTGTCCGCGACCGTCACCGTCAGCTCCGCGGGACCCGTGGCGATCTCCACCCGCACAGCACTCGCGTGTGCGTGCTTGACGATGTTCGTCAGGGATTCCTGCACCAGACGGAAGATCATGATCGCGGCGTCCTCGGCGAGCAGCGGCTCCTCCTCCGGGTGCAACTCGACATAACGCAGCCCGGCACGCGTGCAGCTCTCCTGCGTGATCCAGCGCAGCGCCGGCAGCAGTCCCATGTTATCGAGCAGCGTCGGGCGCAGGTTCTCGACGATGCGGCGTTTGAAATCCACGCCGTCATCGAGCACCTTGAGCACGCGCGTCCAGCGAGCCTGAATGTCGGGATCGAGTGCCACGGGCCAGCGTTTCTGCAGCCAGGAGACATCCATCTTGGCCGCGATCAGCAGGCCGCCGAGCTCATCGTGCAGTTCGCGCGCGAGTGCGGCCTTTTCCTTTTCCGAGAGCCGCTGCAGGTGGCTCGAGAGCGCAGAGAGTTCGGCGGTGCGTCGCCGCACCGCGCGCTCGAGCTCCTCGTTCTCGCTCGCCAGCTGCGCGGTGAGTTCGGCGCGCCGTCGCGCCTGGCGCGCGAGCAGCGTGGCGGCAACGATCAGCAGGCTGATGTTCAGCAATACCACCCCGCCCATCAGCGCCCGCGAGATCAGGCGCAGGCGCTCGGCCCGCGCGATCTCGGCCTCGACATCGTCGTGCTCCGCGTCGCGCAGCTTGATCGCGGCCGCACGAATCTCATACATCGTGCTATTGCCCACGTCGGTGCGCACCAGTCCCGCGGCCTGCTCCGGGCCTTGCGAGCTGTAGAGCTCGAGCGAAGCGGCGAGCTCTCCGAGCTCGGTACCGACGAGCACGCGCAGGTGGCGGATGTTGTTGCGCTGATCGGCATTCGCCAGCAGCTGGCCATTGTCGCGAAACAGATCGCCGAACTGATCGAGCGTCGGCTCGATGCGATCGCGGGCGCTTTGATAGGGCTGCAGGTATTTCTGATCGCCGGTGAGCAGGTAGCTGCGCTGTCCGGCCTCCGCTTGCGACAATTGTTCGAGCAATTCGGCCAGCAGGATCTGCCGTTTCTGCGACAGTCCGATGCGCTCGTTGATCTGCTTCTGCCCGCTCTGCCCGATTTCCGCGATGATCACCAGCGCGGCGAGCAGCACAAAGGCGATCGCCAGGCCAATTGCACGCGAGAGGCGGCTGGGGCGTATCATGGCGCTACGGTTGTGAGGGGCTTCCTACAGCGCTTGCGGCACGGAGAGGACAATATAGCCCAATGCACACTGCCATGCTCGTTAATACCGGTGCTCATAAGTTGCCCGGAGTCCTCACTAGCGCGCGCGGCTTGAACCAATCAATGTAATGCGGAGGTAGATCAAATGAACGCGAGTGCCAATGACTCAGTAGAAGCTCTCCACCAGGCGAGCAAGGAAGCTGCCAGCGACCTGCGCCATCGCGGCGGCAAGGTGCGCGACTACGCCAACGAAGAGCTGCGCGCATTTCTCAACGATGTCGAGGAGCTCGTGAAGCGGGTCGGCAATATCGCCGATGCCGACGTCGCGCGCGTGCGTGGGCGCGTGGCCAGTGCGCTCGGCGAGGCGAAGCGGGCAGCCGGCGATTCCGCCGAGACGCTGCGCGAGCGTGCGCGGCTCGCCGCCGGACAGGCAGACGAATATGTGCACGAGCGGCCGTGGACTGCGATCGGACTGGCCGCAGCGGTGGGCGTGATCGTCGGCGTCGGCATCACTGCCGTGTCCAGCCGCCGCTGAGCGCTGCGGATAGCGCCAGTCTGTGCTCGAGGCGCTCTCACGCCTGGCCCCGGCGTTATTGCGGCACCTCTTTGCTTACGGCGAGTTGCTGCGCGAGGAGACCAGGGATGCCTGGCGCACGGTGCGGCGCCAGGCCGTGGGCCTCGCCGTCGCCGCTGCGGGCGGGTGCATGGCACTGCTGATGGGTTGCGTTTGGGTGATCGGGGCCACCTGGGACGGACCGAACCGCCTCAAAGCACTCGCGGCCCTGTGCTTGGGGTTCGTGCTCGTGGCGCTCATCGGCCTCTGGTATGCGATCAGCGCGCTGCCAGCGGGTCAGCCTCGGCCGTTCCAGCGGCTGAGGGCGGAATTGCTCGCCGATCGCGAGGAGCTTGAAGCCTTCGAGAGCTCCTCGAGGCGGCAAGCCGACGCGCCGGCCGGCCCGCGGCAGGAGCCGGAACAGGTGCAGGAACAGGAACTGGAGCGGCAGCGCGAGCAGGAGCAGGAGCGCTGGACGCATGAGCAGTAACGCGCGGCTGGATGGCATCGATCAGGCTCGCGCGCGTCTGCGAGCCTCGCGCGCGGAGATCTTCGGGCTCGCGCGTGAACTGCGGGGCGATGCGCCGGGCGAGGGTGCCGGGAGCGCGTACCGCAGCCACCTCATGCGTGCCTTGAGCGGGACAGGCGGCAAGGCCGTGCTCGGCGTGGCGCTGCTCGCTGTGGCGCTGCTGCGCCCGAGGTTGCTGCGGGGTGTCGTGCGCCTGGCGCCGTTGCTGCAGCCCTTGGTAATACGTTACTTGGCGCACAGAATTTTGGGCTAGGCCCTGCTTATATTGCAGCGCAGAGATTGACCAGACTTGAAATTGGGGAGTTTGGAACATGTCAGCGCATAACCACAGTGACGAGCGCGATCGGGGCATCTGTCCGTTTCTGAGCGACGTGACCGGCATGCGGCGCCGCGCCCGGCAGCACATGCAGGATTGTGCCTCGAGCACGGACGATAATGCAGACCCCGCGACGATCCTGCGCCTGCTCAACGAAGCCCTCGCGACCGAACTCAAGTGCGTGCTGCGCTACCGGCACCACAGCCAATTGGTCGAAGGAGAGCACGCCGAGGCCGCCAAGGGCGAGTTCATCAAACATGCGCAGGAGGAGCAGGGCCACGCCGATCAGATCGCCGAACGCATCCTGCAGCTCGGTGGCGCACCGAACATGAATCCCCCGGACACGTTCGAGGAAGCGCAGTCCGAATTGCTGGAGGGGGACAACCTGCTCGATCTGCTGGAAGAGGATCTGATCGCCGAGCGCGTTGCGATCGAGAGCTTCGAGGAGATCCTGCAGTATCTTGGGACGCGGGATGCCACCACGCGCCGCCTGTTCGAGGGCATCCTCGCCGTCGAGCATGTGCGATCCGAGGAACTCGCGACGCTGCGCGGGAACATGCTGCGCGGGGCCGGCTGAACGCCACAGCGGCCTAAGGCCCTTCGCCCGATCGTGCCGGGGATTCCCTGCCGTGGTGCGTCAGGCGCCGATTTGCGCCGTTGCGGTTCAACGCCCGGACCCTATACGACTGCCCCTGAGCCCCCCAAGGTCGTCCCGGACGGTCCGCAACCCCTTAAGGAATATAGAAAAACTACAAATTGCGGTAATTTGTGCACAATTTGGCCGCCTATCGCGATGTTGGCATATCGGTTGCAATCTGCAAGCTCAGGCGAATTTCGTCTGCAAGTGCGGCCTGATTCAGGCCAACGGCAACGCTGCCGGCAGTAGCGCTCATCTCACACCCCCCGCGGTGGGCGCCGAATGTCGGCAGCGTTTTTTTATCCCTCCCTACCCCTCGGCGTCCGGGTGCTAAAGTTCTGCTTTTGCAGCTCGGAGTGAGTGGAATTGGTCCAGCGTCGCTCGCGCCGCGCCGCGCGCTTCATCGAAGTCGAGCTGCGCCAGGTGCGTTTGAATCTCGGTGGCCGCCCGGTCTTGCGTGGCATCGACTGGCATATCTGTCCGGGGCAGCGCTGGGTGCTCTGCGGCCCCAATGGGTCGGGTAAGACGCAATTGCTCAAGCTGCTGGCCGGGGACGTGTGGCCGTCGCCCGTGGGCGGTGGCACGCGCAGTTTTCGCTATGGCGGGGAGAGCTTCACCGATCCCTACGGCATCAAGGATGAGGTGGCCTATCTCGGCCCCGAACGCCAGGATCGCTACGAGCACTACGAGTGGAACCACCGCGTCGAGCTCATCGTGGCCACCGGGCTGCAGCGCACGGATATTCCGCTCGCGCGCCCCGCCCCGGCCGACCGACGGCGGATCGCGCGGCTACTGGCAGGTCTTGGCATCGCGTCGCTCTCACGCCGCCGCTTCCTGAACCTCTCCTACGGCGAGCGGCGCCTGGTGCTGCTCGCGCGCGCGCTCGCCTGGCGGCCCAAGCTCCTGTTGCTCGATGAGCTATTCAACGGCTTGGACCCCGTGAATCACGCGCGCGCCGCGCGTTGCCTGCAGCGGCTCAGCCGCTCCGCGCTGCCCTGGGTGCTCTCGACCCACCGCGCACAGGATGCGCCGGCCGCTGCGACCCATTGGTGCGAGCTCGAGGCCGGCCGAATCACTTCACAGGGCCGGCTGCGCGCGGGCTCGGGCCCCTGGCGCGCTCGCAGCGCCGCGCCGGCTGCGTTCAAGGCCGCTCGGCCCCCAGCGACACCGCGCAGCCCTATGCCCGCGCCGCGGCCCACGTCTGCGCCAGCGCTGATCACGCTGCGGCGCGCGCGCGTCTGGCGCGAAGGCATACCGGTGCTGCGCGATATCTCGCTCGAGATCCGCCGCGGGGATTGCTGGCTGGTGCACGGCGCGAATGGCAGCGGCAAATCGACTCTGATGCAGACGCTGTACGGGGATCTGGGCGTGGCGCGCGGCGGCACGCTGCTGCGCGCGGGTATCGCGCCGGGCGTGGCATTGCAGGCGTTCCAGCGTCGCGTCGGGCTCATCGCCCCCGAGCTGCAGGCGATCTATCCGCGCGACCTCCGCGCCGTGGAGGTGGTGGTCTCGGGTCTCGGCGCGAGCCTCGGGCTCAACACGGCGGCGAGTGCGCTCGAACTGCGGCTGGCGCGTCGCGCCTTGCGCCGGCTCGGCGCGGTGAGTCTGGCCACGCGCACGGTGCGCACGCTCTCCTATGGTCAACTGCGCCGCGTGTTGTTCGCGCGTGCGATCGTGCATGCGCCCGATATCCTGCTGCTCGATGAGCCCTACGCCGGCCTCGATCTGCGCCAGCGCACGGCGCTGCGCGGGATGGTGGAGAGGCTCATGAGCGGCGGCGTCACCGCGGTCATGGCGACGCATCACGTCGATGAATGGCCGAGACAGGCCACGCATGAACTCGAGCTCGGGTGCGGCCGAGTCGTCTATTGCGGGCCAGTTCGATCGCCGGCCGCGCCCCGCATCCGGCGCGCCTCATGAAGGCACGTACGGCACTGATCGCACTGGGCGCCGCGCTGTGTCTGGCGGGCGCGCTCTACGGCTTGCGTGCCTGGCAGCTGCGGCCCGGCCCGCGCGTGGTGGTCGAGGGCGGAGATGCCGGAGGCTTGCCGCGCGCGCAGAGCGAGTCCGAGCGCTTCGATGCGAAGGGGCTCGAGCAGGCGGCACAGGACGCTGCCGCCGAGGGCCTACAGGCCCTCGTCGTCACACGCAACGGTCATGTCGTATTCGAACGCTATGGCCATGGCCTCGCCGGCGATAGCGTCGTGGATTCCGGGGCCTTCGCGCAGGCGCTCGTGGCGCTGCTGGCAGGCAGCGCGCTGCAGGAGGGCGTATTGAGCGCGCAGGCGATCAACGGATTCGACGCCAACCGCCTGCGCGCTGCGATCGAGCTCGGCGCGCACCAGCCGTACGCGCTCTATCTGTCGCGCAAACTGTGGCGCCGGCTCAATGCCGCGGCCGCCTGGATCGAGCTGCCGCGCAGCGGCGCACCGGCGCCGGCCGACTGCTGCTTCCACGCCCGGGTGCTCGATTGGCTGCGCGTGGCGGAACTGCTGCTCGATGATGGCCGATTCGAGGGCACACAGGTCGTGCCGCGCGGCTGGGTCGAGCGCATGCTGCGCCCCGTGTCGGCAGACGGACAACACGGTTTCGGGGTCGAGCTGGGCGCTGCGGGGCACGATGGCGTGGCGTTCGCGGCCGCCGGCGTCTTTTGGCTGCGCGGACCGGGACACTGGCGACTCTGGCTCATGCCGCAACTGAAGCTCGCGGTGTTGTTCGGTGCCGATGCGCCGAGGCGCTCGGACACGGCGCCGCCCTGGGATGAGTCACGTTTGCCGAACCTCGTCATCCGCAGCTTGCCCGGCGTGCCCGCGACGACGGACGATGCCTCGCTGTTGCAGCGGCTCGTACCCGGTCATTGAATTCACCGCAGCACTCGCGAGGATCTTCAGCATGAGCACAGGTATCTATTCATTGGGGGAGCGCCGGCTGCAGACCGCGGGTGATGACTACTACATCGCCCCGGGAGCGCAGGTGATCGGATCGGTGGTGCTGCACGCCGGTGCCAGCGTCTGGTTCAACTGCGTGCTGCGGGCGGACGATGAGCTCATCGAAGTGGGCATCGGCAGCAACGTGCAGGATGGCAGCGTGATTCATGCCGATGCAGGCGCTCCGACCCTGATCGGGCGCGACGTCACGGTCGGACACATGGTGCTGCTGCACAGCTGCGTCATCGCCGAGGAAACGCTCATCGGCAACGGCGCGATCGTACTGGACCGCTCACGCATCGGGCGTCACTGCATCATCGCCGCCGGCGCGCTCGTGCCCCCGGACAGTGAGATCGCGGACGGCTCGGTGCTCATGGGCACGCCGGCGCGGGTGGTGCGCAGCGTCAGCGCGGCGGATCTGTCGATGATCGTGCAGGGCGCCGCGCACTATCGCGCGCGCATGCTGCGCTATCGGCGCGAGCTGCAGCAGCTCGATCCCTGAGGGGAATCAGTGCCTGAGCGGCTTTTTCAGAAAGTCCTCGCGCGCCGCTGATTGCACCGTGAGCTGCAGGGACTCGCGGCCGCGCGTCAGCGTCAGGGGCACCTCAGCGCCCGCGGCGCCGATGCCCCAGACCCCGCGCAGGAACTGCGGCAGGGAATCCACGGGGTGACCCGCGACTGCGATGATGACATCGCCGAGCCGCAGGCCGGCGCGATGCGCTGGCCCATCGCGCGTGAGCCCGGCGACGAACACGTGATCGGCCTGCTCGGCGGTGTAAACACCGAGCCAGGGGCGCGGCTGACGCCGAGGACGTCCGAACTCGACCATCTCCTCCAGCACCGGTGCGAGCAGGTCGACAGGTACGAACATGTTGGCGTCGAAGCGCTCCTGCGCCATGGATTCCTCCACGAACAGCGAGCCGATCCCCAATAGCCGGCCATCCTCCCCGACCAGTGCGGTACCGCCCCACTGGGGGTGCGGCGGCGCTGTGAACAGCGCATCGTCGAGCAGGTACTCCCAGTAACCGGCGAATTCGCGGCGCGCGATCAGCCGCGCGCCGAGCGAATGGCGCGCTCCGCCATGCCCCGCGATGATGACCCGGTCGCCCACTGCCAGCGAACTGGCCGAGCCGCGCTCGAGCGCCGGCGCCTCGAGCGTACCGAGCGGCTGCACCAGAGCGAGGCCACTGACCTGATCGAACGCGAGCGGGTAAGCCTCGACGACCTTGCCGTCGTAGTCGGTGAGCCAGATCGATTCGGCCTCGGTGATCAGATAGCCGATCGTGAGCACGAGCTTGCGCTCGGCGCTGCGGATCACGACCCCGTGGCCGAGCCGATCGGTGCCGAGGATGGCGGCCGTGTACGCGTCCTCGCCGATTTCCGTGTGCAACAGGACGACTGAGCGGTAGACGCTCTGCAGGTCGAACTGCAGATCCTCCTGTCGCGGTTGCAGCTCCTGTGGCAGTTCCCACTCATCCACCGTTGCCATGAGCCAATGCTACGGGAGATGGGCCGCCTGGATCCAGAACTACGGCGGCCGATCGGGCTTGTAATTTTTGCCGAGGCCCTAGAATTCCATGCTGCTCTCGAAGACGATGACGGCCTCGCCTATGATGCTCACCGCGCGCAGGCGCTGCTGTTCCAGCGCGAGCCGTACGCCCACCCGCCCCGCTCGACCCACGTACTCGCCCTGCGCACCGGTAAACTCGATCGTGCCGGAGGCTCCTGGCGGGCCATCGGCTCTCGCGGCGAGCAATTCATGCTGCAACAGGTAAGTGCCGAGCAGCGCGTGCGCATTGCCACTGACCGGATCCTCGGGGATTCCGAGGGCCGGGCAGAACATGCGCGCCTCGCTGTACACCCCGGCCTGCTCGGGGCGCAGCGTGAAGAGGAAGTACCCGGGTGTGCCGAGCTGGGCCGAGAGCCTCGTCAGGCTCGGCGCATCGGCCTCTACCCGCCCGAGCACCGATGCCTCCGCCACCCCGAGCAGCAGGCGGGCGCTGCCCTGTCCGGCAATGCGCGCGGGACAGCGCGGGTCCAGATCCTCGCGCCGCAGCGCGAGCGCCGCCAGCACCGCATCGAGCTCATCGTCAGCGAGCGTACGGCCGAGCGGCGGCGGTGGCTGGCGGATCGCGATACGCGGCGGCGTGCTGGCCAGGCGATCGACCTCGACGAGACCGCTCCGTTGCCGTTGCCGCGGGCACGGCGCGAGCCGCAGCGTGGCGAGCACAGCGTGTACAGCGAGTGTTGCGTGGCCGACGAACCCCGCTTCGCTGCGCGGCGTGAAGAAGCGCACACGCAGGTCATGGTCCGGGCCGTCCGGGCGCAGGACAAAGGCGGTGTCGCCGTTGTTCAGTTCGCGCGCCAGCGCGCGCATGTCCTGCTCCGACATGCCGTCGGCGTCGAGCACGACGCCGGCCGGATTACCGCTGAAACGGGTTGCGGTGAAGGCGTCGACTTGAAATACGCGCACAGTGCCCACGCGGATCGCCCCCGCCTCGCTAGGGCCGCCCCTGCGGCAAGTCGTAGCTGATGGTCACGCCGATCTGGCGCGGATCGCCCAATTGCAGGAACGACTGATTCGGATAATCAGGCGGTATCAGTCCGAAAAAGAATCCCTGCTGAGCGTACTGCACGCCGAACAGATTGCGCACCCACAGGCTCGAAGTCCAGGGGCCGCGCTCATAGCCCATGCGCAGGTTCTCCAGGTGATAGCTGTGGGAGGTCTGCGCATCGCTGGTGTAGTAGTAGAAGCTGTCGATCGCGTGTGAATCCAGGCGCAGGAAAAACCCGCTCGGGTGGTGGTACTCGATCGCGGCGGAGAACTCGTAGCCGGGCGCAAAGGGCTGCGCGCGGCCGTCGATGTCGAGCGAGCTGAATTCGCCACCGACCCCGAGGTAGCGCGTGTGCAGCAGTGCGGCGCTGCCCGAGAACTGCCAGCGCGTGCCGAGCCGATAGCTGCCCTCCGATTCCAGGCCGTAGTTCTCCCCGTTCGAGGCGTTCTGCGTGAAGAACACATAGTTCAGCGGGTTGTTCTGCTGCAGTTGCTCGGACAGGTAGACCTGCATGTTTTGCCGGCGCATGTAGAACACGTCCGCCGTCAACTGCGCGGGGCTGCCGGCGCGCGCGAATTTGAAGCCCGACTCGAGGCTCCAGAGCGACTCGGGCCCGAAGCTGCGCTGCTCGGAGAGGATCTCCGAGCCGATGTTGAATCCACCCCCCTTGTAGCCCCGCGCGAGCGTCAGGTACAGGTGCTGCCCGTCGCCGGTGCTGTGCATCCAGGACAGATTGCCGCCGAGCATGTCGTTGGTCTGCTCCGGAAAGGGCGTGAGCACATCGGCGCTGTCGGCGTAGTCGGCGTCGCGTCGCTCCAGCCGCAGGCCCCCCGTGACGCTGGTGCGCGGACCGAGATCGGCGTCCAGCGAGCCATACAGCGCCACGTTGGTCGCGCCGTACTGGCTGCTCAGCCCGCTGCTGCCGATGCCCGCATCGTAGGCGTCCCAGAAGTACCCCTCGCGATCCGATTCGGTCAAGCGCAGTGCGTAGAGGCCGAACAGCCAGCGCACCCGTCCAAACAGCGCGCTGGCGGGATCGCCCGTGAGCCGCAGGTCCTCGGCGAACGTGCGCCGGTAGCGATTGTCGCTCTGAAAATAGTCGTAGGGTGCGTAGCCCGTGGTCGCGAGCCAGAAGGCGTCGTTGCCCCAGTCGCCGTCGAAGGAGTACAGGATCGAGGAATCGGCGATGCTGCTGACGCTGCGCAATTCGCCCACGCCCTCGATGGTATCGATCAGGCGCAGCGCCAGGCCGTTGGAGCGCTGGGCGTCGCGCCCGGGCTGGTTGGAATAGGTGGTGTAGGTGTTGTAGACGGACCAGGCGTCGTAACCATTGTTGATGTTCACGTGCATCAGCGTCAGATCCGCCTGCAGGGAATCGCTCGGTTGCCAGTGCAGCTTGCCGCGCAGCGTGCCCTCATCGTAGCCGTTGGTCGTATTCATGTCGTAGTCGGCGTCGTGACGAAAGCCGTCGCTGAGGAACTGCTGCGCGACCAGGCGCCAGCCCAGCTCGCCCGAGCTCAAGCCGTCTCCGAGCACCAGCCCGACGGCGCGCGTGTCGTAGTCGCCGCCGGTGAGCTCGCCGTGCATTTCGAACGCCGTGCCCGGGTCCGCGGTGTGCACGCTGATGAGTCCGGCCAGCGCGTTGGCGCCGTAGCTCGTGCCCTGCGGACCGCGCAGGACCTCGATCTGCCGCGTGTCGAACAGCGTCGCCGGCATGCCGACGCCCGAGAAGTCGATGTCGTCGATCAGAAAACCCACAGAAGGATTCGGGGCACCCTGGTATTGCTCGACCTCGCCGATGCCCCGGAGCTGAAAGAAGCGCGGCCGCGAGGTACCCGCCGCCCAGTTCAGATCCGGGATCTCCCCGAGCACGTCCTCGAAATGCTGCAGCCCCGACATGCGCAGCGTATCGCTGTCGAGCACGCTCACGCTCTGCGGCAGCTCGGCCACGGAGGTCGGACGCAGACTCGCCGTGATCACGATCTCATCGAGTGTGTCGTCGTCCGCGCGCGCCGCGTGCGACAGCAGGCAGCCGATCAGCGCTATGCGCCATGGAACGCTCTGTCGTCGGATCATGCACCTGCTCCCTACGCCGGTACTAACCGGATCAGGTTCAACGGGTTCGCCGGCTCAGCGGCATCTCAGGTCCCAGCAGGACCACCCCAAGGTTTGCTCGCTGAACTATCGAGCAAGCGCCGATACTTTGCAAGCTCATCGGCTCGCCTGCCGGCGCTCCGGGCGTCGTCTAGAATGAGCGGCCGCTCAAGACCGCGTCACCAGGAGTCACACCATGGACATAGGCGTCGAGATCAGCCTCTACCCGCTGCATCAGCAGTATCTCGGGCCGATCAAGGATTTCATCGCCCGGCTCAATGCCGATGGCCAGCTGCGTGTCAGCACCAACAGCATGAGCACGCAGATCTTCGGTGACTACGATACGGTCATGCAGCGGCTGCTGCGCGAAGTACGCCTCACCTTGCAGTCCGAGGACAAGGCGGTATTCGTGCTGAAGATCCTCGGGCCGCTCTCGACGTGATCCACGCGCTATGGCGCGAGCTGCTCTCGACCGGTGTTCCCGAGCTACTCGCGGTCGTGCTCGGCGTGGTCTATATCCTGCTGATTTTCAAGCGCAACCGTCTGGCCTGGATCGCCGGGGCGCTAAGCTCGGGGATCTATGTGTATTTGTCGGCGCGCGCACAGTTGCCGATGCAGGCCCTGCTCCAGTGCTACTACGTGCTCATGGCCGGATACGGCTGGTACGTGTGGACGCGCGCGCAGGGGCAGCAGGGCGGGGGAATCGGACGCTGGCCGTGGCGCTGGCATCTGCTCTCGCTGTGCGTCATCGCGCTATTGAGCGTGCTCACGGCGCAATGGCTCCGGCGCGAAACGCATGCGGCCTGGCCCTACCTGGATTCTGCGACGACCTGGACCAGCCTCTTCGCCACCTGGCTGGTGGCGCGCCTGAAGCTTGAAAACTGGCTCTACTGGATCGCCGCCGACGCGGTCACGATGTTTCTGTTCGCGGCCCAGGGCCATCCGTTCAGCTCGGGACTGTTCGCGACTTACATGGTGATCGCGCTGTTCGGATACCGTGAATGGCTGCAAAAATATCGGCGCCAGCGTCCTTGAGCGCGCCGCCGGCCTGGGCGCTCGCGCGTGTGCCCGGACTCGAGCGCGGCGAGCTGCCGCTCGAGCTCTCCCGCCTGGCGGGGGGCAGCGTCAATGAGGTTTTTCGCATCGTGAGCCGCAGTGGCCGCTTCGTGCTGCGGCTCGACGGCGCGGCGTGGCGGCGGCCCGGGGTCGATCGGGAACGCGAGCTCGCGCTGCATCGTGTCGCGGCCGAGGCCGGCATCGCCCCGGCGCTCGTGTACGCGGAACCGCGCTCGCAAGGCCTGCTGATCAGTGCATTCGAGCCGGGCCGGCTGTGGCAGGAGTCGGACTACGCGGACCCGCAGGCCCTGAGGCGCTTGGGTGAGCGTCTGCAGGCGCTGCACGCGTTGCCTGCGCCGCAGGTGGCGCGGTTCGATCCCTGGCAGGTGGCGCAGGATTACGTCCGCCTGATCAACGGGCAAAGGCCAGCGGCCGTGCCCGCCGCTGAGCTGAAGAGGACATTGCAACAACTGCGGCGCAGTTGCGCGGCGTTGGGGGATGACAGCGCCGGTGGCTGCATCGTGCACGGTGATCTGGCGCAGTCCAACCTGCTGGAGGGCTCGCGCTTGTGGCTGCTCGATTGGGAATATGCTCAGCGCAGTGACGCGCTCATGGATCTCGCCTGTGTTCTGGCTTACTACCCCAACGCGCAGCGGCATGGCGCCGAGTTTGCGGCAGCCGCCGGGCTCGGTACGGCGGCCAGAGCGGAGGCTCTGGCGCCGCGTTTATACATCTACCGGGCCCTATCCTGGCTGTGGTACCTGGCGCGCGGGGAGCGCAGCGCTGCGCCCCAGGAAGGTGCATGAGAGCGCGGGACTGGCATCCCGGCCGATGGGCCGGCAAACTAGCTCGCCCATCAGTGTCAGGAGTGGTCATGCCGACGGTGCGAGTAATCGATCGCGATAATGTGGAGCGGGAACTGGAAGCCCCGAATGGGGCCACGCTGATGGAGCCGTTGCGCGATATGGACGAGGGCGTGGCCGCGATCTGCGGCGGCATGTGCTCGTGCGCGACCTGCCACGTCTACGTCGATCCCGAATGGGTCGAGCGACTGCCCCCGCCGATGTCCGACGAGAACGACATGCTTGGGGATCTGAGCGGACGTCAAGCGAACTCACGCCTCTCCTGCCAGATCATCCTCAAGGATGCGCTCTCGGGCCTGCGGGTCACGATCGGCCCCGAGGAGTAGTCCGGCGCCGCCGCTGCCGGACACCGCACTGCCATGCGCTGGACAATTCTGTTACTCATCCTGGCCGCTGTGATCGTGGCCGCTCGCATCCTGCTGGTGGTGCGCAAGGCGCGCAGCGCCAGCAGGCACGATGATTGGGATGAGCGCCTGGTGCAGAACCTGCGCGCTGCGGGCGGCAATGCATTCACGCCCTACGAGGTGGATTTCTTCTTCAATCTGCCCACCGAGGCGGCCTGCGTAGCGCTCGGCGGTACGCTCGCGGCCGAGAGCTTCGCGATCGACTCGCGCGTCGCGACCGGCGAGGGCGCCAGCGGTTATTCGCTGCACGCCAGCAAGCTCGTGCGCGTGTCCGTGACCGAGATGCAGGAGTACTCGCAGCGCTTTCGCGCCCTCGCCACGCAGCATGGCGGGCACTACGACGGCTGGATGACCGACCCCTCGCGCAAGTGAGCCGCGCGCCTAGCGCTGCTGCGTCTGGCGCTTCACGGCTTCGGCGGCGGCGCGTATCGCCTCGGCATCGCCGAGGTAGCGGCTGCTGCGCGGCTTGAGCGCATCGTCCAGCTCATAGAGCAACGGCACGCCGGTCGGTATATTCAGCTCGACGATGGCCTGTTCGGACAGTCCATCGAGCATCTTCACGAGCGCCCGCAGGCTGTTGCCATGTGCGACGATGAGGACCTGGCGGCCGCGCAACAGCTCGGGGGCCACGCGCTCTTGCCAGTAAGGCAGCACGCGTGCGAGCGTATCTTTCAGTGACTCGGTGGCGGGCAAATCCGCGGCATCGACCTCGCGGTACCGTGGATCGAAGCGCGGGTGCCGCGGGTCGTCGGCGGCCAGGGGCGGCGGTGGTATGTCGTAGCTTCGCCGCCAGATCAGGACCTGAGCCTCGCCGTGGCGCTCGACGGTCTGCGCCTTGTTCAGACCTTGCAGGGCGCCGTAATGGCGCTCGTTCAGGCGCCAGGTGCGCTCGACCGGCAGCCAGAGCAGATCCATCTCATCGAGCATGAGCCACTCGGTGCGAATGGCACGTTTGAGGACTGAGGTGAACACTACATCCGGCAGCAGCCCTGCACGCTTGAGCTCCAGTCCGGCCTGTCGCGCCTCCTCGCGGCCGAGGGCTGTGAGGTCCACGTCCGTCCAGCCCGTGAACAGATTCTCGAGGTTCCAGGTGCTCTGACCGTGACGCACGAGCACTAGTTTTCCGGCCACGACCCGCTCCGTGAAATTCGCCTCATGGCACGCGCGTTCTTTATAGCAGACCGGCAGCGCTCAAGGCAGGCGCAGAGGCGCGGGGCGAGCCGCAAGGGCCTCGAGCGCCTCGACCGCGACGCTCAGCGCGGCCAGATCCACGCTGCTCGATGCGCGCACGTCACGCAGCACCTGCTGCCAGCGCTCGAGCGCGTTGGCTGTCGCGCCAGCGGCGGCGGCGAGTGCGGGCGCGCCGCGCCGGGGCTGCATCGGCGATAGCGCGGCCGCGCTCAGGCGGCAGTGGGCCGCCAGGCTGGCGCTCTGCAGGCGCGCACGCGCCGCGCCGCTCCAGCTGCCACTGGCGGGCAATTCAT
>JBELAR010000189.1:0-3192 GCA_049508555.1 Steroidobacteraceae bacterium | reverse complement strand
GATCGCGTTCCTCTCCTTCATCGTCTGGGCGCACCACATGTTCACCGTGGGCATGCCGCTCGCGAGCGAACTGTTCTTCATGCTCTCGACCATGCTGATCGCGATCCCTACGGGTGTGAAGGTATTCAACTGGTCGACGACGATGTTTCGCGGCTCGATCAGCTATGAACCGCCGATGCTCTGGGCGATCGCATTCCTGTTCCTGTTCTCGATCGGCGGCTTCTCGGGTCTGATGCTGGCGATGGCGCCGGCCGACTTCCAATACCAGGACACGTATTTCGTCGTGGCGCATTTTCATTACGTGCTAGTGCCCGGCGCGATCTTCGCGATCATGGGCGCGGTGTACTACTGGCTGCCGAAATGGACCGGCCATATGTACAACATGACGCTGGCCAAATGGCATTTCTGGCTCTCGGCCATCTTCGTCAACGTGCTGTTCTTCCCGCAACACTTCCTCGGACTCGCGGGCATGCCGCGCCGCATCCCCGACTATGCGACGCAGTTCGCCGATTGGAACATGGTCTCCTCGATCGGCGGCTTTGCCTTCGGTCTGGCCCAATTTCTCTTCCCCATCGTCATCTGGCAATGCGCTCATGGCGGCCCCAAGGCGCCCGCGCGCGTCTGGGGGGAAGGTGCCCACGGACTGGAATGGGAACTGCCCTCGCCCCCGCCCTACCACAGCTGGACCAGCCCCCCGTCGTTGGCGCAGCTGGACGACGCCCACGATCCGGCGCATGCGACGCATGACTGAGCAGCCGGCGGCCGCGCCGTCGCAACATCGCCGCCAGGCGCGTCGCAACGCGCTGATGCTCGGCGTACTCTCATTGGCGCTGTACGTGTGCTTCATCCTCTACGCGCTGCGGCACGGTCACGCATGAGCGCGCGCGGCGACGGACGGCATCGCAACCTCATCGTCAAGCTGTCTTTGTTCGTGGCGGGTAGCTTCGCCTTCGGCTTCGCGCTGGTGCCGCTCTACGACGTGCTCTGCACGATCACGGGGCTCGGCAATCAGAAGAGTCTGTCGCGTGCGGCGGCATTTGCAGCGGACGGCGCCGCTGCAACCCGGCTGGTGCACATCGATTTCATCGCCAACCTGCCGACGGTCGGCAACTGGGAATTTCGTCCCGTACTGCAGTCGATCGACGTACACCCGGGCCAGCTCTACACGGCGCAGTTCCTGGCGCACAATCTGACCGGTCACGACACCACCGCGCAGGCCGTGCCCGCGATCGTGCCCTCCAAGGCTGCCGAGTGGTTTCACAAGACCGAGTGTTTTTGCTTCACGCCGCAGTCCTTCCGGCGTGGTGAGGAGCGTGTGATGCCGGTGCGCTTCTTCGTCGACCCGGGGTTGCCGGGCTACCTGGACCGGCTGACTCTGGCCTATACCTTCTACGACGTGCGCAATCGCCCCGATCGCACCGCCGCCGCCGGACGCGGCGTGAGCTCAACCCAGGATCCACGCTGATGTCCACCAGTCATGGTCATACCGATCCCAGCAAGTACTACATTCCGCACGGCAGCCACTGGCCGATCCTCGGCTCCGTAGCCCTGTTCTGCCTGATGACGGCAGCCGTCGGCTACCTCAACGGCTGGGTCGCCGGCTATGCGTTCCTGCCCGGAGCATTGCTGCTCGCCTTCATGTTCTTCGGCTGGTTCGGCACCGTGATCGATGAGAACCAGAACGGCATCTACAATGCCGAGGTCGGCAAGTCGTTCCGCATGGGCATGATCTGGTTCATCTTCTCCGAGGTCATGTTTTTTGCCGCCTTCTTCGGCGCATTGTTCTACGCGCGGGAGCTATCGGTGCCCTGGCTCGGCGGCGAGGGCGTCAAGATGGTCAATCGGCTGTTCCGCTGGCCGCTGTACGATCCAACCTGGCCGACCAACGGACCGGCGCATCTCGGACCACGCAGCAACGGCACTTTTGAGACCGTGCCGGCGATGGGCTTGCCCGCGCTCAATACCTTCATCCTGCTCTCGAGCAGCGTCACGGTGACGATCGCGCACCATGCGCTGCGTGCCGGGCACCGCGGCACGTTGAAATTCTGGCTCGCCTTGACGTTCGTGCTTGGCTTCACTTTCGTCGGCTTGCAGGCACACGAGTACGGGGAGGCCTGGTACGAGATGGGCCTGCGATTGTCCACCGGCGTCTACGGCTCGACGTTCTTCATGCTGACCGGATTTCACGGGCTGCACGTCACGATCGGCGCCATCATGCTCACCGTGATCTGGCTGCGCACGCTCAGGGGCCAATTCACGCCGGCCACTCACTTCGCCTTCGAGGCCGTGAGCTGGTACTGGCACATCGTCGATGTCGTCTGGCTGATTCTTTTCGTATTCGTGTACTGGATGTAGCGCTCGGCCGCAGCATGCATCGCGTCGGCGCGAGGGGCGAGATCCGCGTATTGCTGTTCGATGTGGGTGGCGTGCTGGTGCAGCTCGGGGGCGTCACGGTCATCCTCGAATGGCTCGGCAATCGCATGAGTGCCGAGGAACTCTGGCGCCGCTGGCTGCAATCGGCGGCGGTGCGGCAGTTCGAGACCGGGCAGATCGATGCCTGGACCTTTGCCGCCGGCGTCATTGCGGAGTTCGAGCTGCCGGTAGGACCGCGGCAGTTTCTGGATTCATTCGTCGGTTGGCCCACCGGGTTGTATCCCGGCACACTGGAGATGCTCGAGTGCATCCCGCGCCGCTATCAGCGGGCGCTACTGTCGAACAGCAACGCACTGCACTGGCCGCGGGTGCTCGACGAAATGGGACTCGGCCCCGCCTTCGACAATCACTTCGTGTCGCATCTGACCGGGCGCATCAAGCCTGACCCGGCGGCGTTCGAGCATGTGCTGGCGACGCTGGGCTGCAGCGCCGAGCAGGTCCTGTTCCTGGATGACATCGCGCTCAACGTCGAGGCAGCCCGAACGCTCGGCATGAACGCGGTCCAGGTCCAGGGCCTGACGGAGACGCGGCAGGCATTGATCCGGATCGGCATTCTGGATGAGCCTCTCTAGCTCAAGCCTGCTGCGCTTTTTGCGCCACCCGCTGGTGCTGCTGCCTTGCAAGCTCTTCATGGTCATCGCCGCGTACATCCTCATGGGTCATGTCGTGCAATCCTGGCGCTGGGCGGGCCCCAGCTATCCGCTCGCTGCCACAGTGTTGCTGAGCGCGGCGGTCTGGAGCGCGTTCACGCTCTACACG
>JBELAR010000188.1:0-3203 GCA_049508555.1 Steroidobacteraceae bacterium | reverse complement strand
CTGTTCGCGACCACCGACCTGGAGCGCAACTACCGCGTCAACATCAACGTGATCGGCATCGATGGCCGCCCGCGTGTCATGGGCCTGAAGGGGCTGCTGGCCGAATGGCTCGAGTTCCGCCAGCAGACCGTGCGGCGGCGGCTGCAGCATCGGCTCGATAAAGTCGCGCGCCGCCTGCATATCCTCGATGGCCTGTTGATCGCGTATCTCAATCTGGATGAGCTGATCCGCATCATCCGGCGCGAGGAGGAGCCCAAGCCGGTGCTCATGAAGCGCTTCAAGCTCTCGGAGGAGCAGACCGAGGCCATCCTGGAGACGCGCCTGCGCCATCTGGCCAAGCTCGAGGAGATGAAGATCCGCGAGGAGCAGCAGGAGCTCGCCGCCGAGCGCGGCAAGCTCGAGAGTGTGCTCGCCAGCAAGGCCAAGCTGCGCAACCTGATACGCTCAGAGATCGAGGCCGATTCGGCCGAATACGGCGATGAGCGGCGCACGCGCATCGTCGAGCGCGCCGCGGCACAGGCGATCTAGGAGAGTGAACTGCTGGCCAACGAGCCGGTCACGATCGTGCTGTCCAGCGGCGGCTGGGTGCGCTCGGCCAAAGGCCACGATATCGACCCGCGCACTCTGTCCTACAAGAGCGGTGAGGTCTTTCTGGCCGCGGCCTTCGGCCGCAGCACGCAGCTTGCCGTGTTCATCGACAGCACCGGCCGCGCCTACAGCCTGCCGGCCCATACGCTGCCCTCGGCGCGCGGTCAGGGCGAGCCGCTCTCCGGACGGCTCGATCCGCCCGACGGCGCGCGCTTCGCGGGCGTACTCATCGGCGAGCCGGAGGATCTGTGGCTGCTCGCGACGGACGCGGCCTATGGCTTCACCGTGCGTCTCAAGGAGCTGCATTCGCGCAATCGCGGCGGCAAGGCCGTGCTCAAGCTCACTCCCGGCGCGCTGGTGCTGCCACCCGCGCCGGTGCCACCCGCGCCGGTGCCACCCGCCGCCGGCCAGCTCAGCGCCGAAACGCGCGTCGCACTGGTGAATTCCGAGGGCCGGCTGCTGGTGTTCGCGGCGGGCGAGGTGCCGGAGCTGCCGCGTGGCAAGGGCAACAAGCTGTTCGCGATCGCCTCGAAGAAGGCCGCGGCGCGCCTGGAGGTGCTGGTGGCGATGACGGTACTGGCGCCCGGGCAGGCGCTCGCGGTCTTCAGCGGCGAGCGCCAGATGACGCTCAGCGTGGCGGATCTGAAGGACTATACGGGGGCGCGCGCGCAGCGCGGGGCGATGCTGCCGCGCGGCTGGCGCACCGTGGAGCGCATCGCGCCGCGCGACTAGCCAGCGCCGGCCATGATCTAGATCTGCTCGGCCCGGTGACAGGCGACCAGGCTCTCACCCACGACTCGCAACGCGGGCACTTCCTGCGCGCAGCGCTCGATCGCGTGGATGCAGCGCGTGCGAAAGACGCAGCCCGAGGGTGGCGCGAGCGCCGAGGGCATCTCACCCGGCAGCGGCGCGATCCGCTGCGCTCGCGCGCGCCGCGGATCGGGTACCGGCACCGCCAGCAGCAGCGCGCGGGTGTAGGGATGGCGCGGCGCCGTGAACAGGCTCTCGCAGGGCGCAATCTCCATGACGCGTCCGAGATAGAGCACCACCACCCGATCGCAGAGCGCACGCACCGCCGGCAGGTCGTGCGCGATGAACAGCAGCGAGAGGTGCATCTGCTGCTGGGCGGACTTGAGCAGCGCGGCGATCTGCGCCTTGATCGAGACGTCAAGCGCCGATAACGGCTCATCGCACACGATGAGGGCGGGCTCGACGATCAGCGCACGCGCGATGCCGATGCGCTGGGACTGGCCACCGGTGAATTCATGCGGGTAGCGGGCGAGGTGTTCCGCACCGAGTCCGACGCGCTCGAGCATGGCGAGCGCGGCGGCGCGCCGCTGCGCGGCGTCGAGTTGGGGCTGAAAGACCTGCAGCGGCTCGCCGAGGATCGCCCCGATCTGCATGCGCGGATCGAGCGCCGAGGGGCCATCCTGGAAGATCATCTGCAGATGGCGCCGCATCGAGCGCAGCGCGGCTCCGTGCAGGGCCAGCAGATCGATGCCGCGGAAGCGCACCTCGCCGCTATCGACCGCCGTGAGTCGCAGCAGCGCTCGTGCCAGCGTCGATTTGCCGCTGCCGGACTCCCCGATCACGGCCAGTGCCTCGCCCGAGCGCAGCTCGAAGTTCAGGTCCTGCAACGCCCGCAGCCGCACGGCACGGCCTCGATCGCGCACCGCGTAGCTCACGCACAGCGAGCGCACGCTGAGCAGCGGCGCGGCGCCCCCGCCGTTCACGGCAGCACCGGATCGGTCGCGGCCAGCAGCGGCTCACCGCTGTCCAGGCGCGGCAAGGCGCTGAGCAGGGCGCGCGTGTAGGGGTGGCTGGGCCGCGCAAAGAGTTCCTCCGCGCCCGCCAGCTCCACGATGCGCCCCGCGCGCATGACGCCGATGCGATCGGCGAGCTGGGCGACGACGCCCAGATCATGCGTGACGAGCACCAGCGCCACGCCGGTGCGCTCGCGCAGCTCTTGCAACAGCGCGAGCACCTGCGCCTGGACCGTGACGTCCAGGGCGGTCGTCGGCTCATCGGCGAGAATGATCTCCGGCTCGGCCATCAGCGCCATCGCGATCATGATCCGCTGGCGCATGCCGCCCGAGAGCTCGTGGGGGTATTGGCGCGCGCGCCGTGCGGGCTCGCCGATGTGCACCGCCTCGATCATCGAGAGCGCACGCGCCTCGGCGGCGCGGCGCGAGAGGCCGCCATGCAGGCGAGCGACCTCCCCGAGCTGCTCCATCACGCGCAGGTACGGATTGAGCGCCGTCATGGGATCCTGAAAGATCATCGCTATGCGCGCGCCGCGGATGCGGTTCAAGGCGCCGGCGCGCAGTCCCAGCAGCTCCGTGCCGCGATAGCACACGCTGCCGGCGATGCGTGCCTGCGGCGAGAGCAGGCCCAGGATCGAGAGCAGCAACTGGGTTTTGCCCGAGCCGGATTCCCCCACCAGCCCGACGCACTCGCCGGCGGCCACGTCGAGGTCCACGCCCGCGACCGCGGTCACACCGCCCTGCGGCGTGCGGTAACTCACCGTCAGGTCGCGGATCTGCAGTAGCGGTAGGCGCGTGTTGGCCACCGATCAGCGCTCGCGCGGGTCCAGCGCGTCGCGCAGGCCGTCGCCG
>JBELAR010000187.1:0-3217 GCA_049508555.1 Steroidobacteraceae bacterium | reverse complement strand
TCCGGTACGGGCCGCCCCCATCGGCGCACTCGCAAGTCGATTGCCACAGCGGCGTCTGCCCCGGTTCGCGACGCACCGGAGCCGGAACTATGAATGCCCCGGCAGTGCTGGATGAGGAAGCGATCAAAGTCGGCTTGCTGCTGGAGACGGCACAGTCTCAGCAACGCCTGATCGCCTCGAGCCTCAAGCAGCTCAAGGGCCACACACAGGAACTCGACAACATCCTGCGCGAACAGATTCACCGCACGTTGTGCGAGCAGTTTGGCGCCCTCGTGGAAGAAAGCGCGGCCGCGGTGCAGACCTTGCATGCACTCAAGCATGCGGCAGGCTTGCGTTTCGGCACCTGGATCGTGGTCACGACGCTCGTTGTCGCTGCGATCACGCTGCTGTCGGCGTGGTGGCTGCTGCCTTCGCGGTCCCAGATCGATGCCTTGCGCGCAAGGCAGACGCAGCTGAACGCCTCCATCGCGAATCTCGAACAGCGTGGCGGGCTCATCGAATTGCGGCGGTGTGGCGCGGGCGAGCGTTGGTGCGTGCGCATAGACCGCCAGGCGCCGGTCTACGGCGAGCAGGCGGATTACTACGTGGTCAAGGGCTATTGAGCGTGCGCACACTCGCAGCGCCCTCCCCTGATCTGGTCGCGATCCTTCTCGTCCTGCTGGTACTCGTGCCCATGGTCATGCGCGGCCGGTGGCGACGGCAGCCTCGGGACTGGCATCGGCGCGGCACTGTCGTGGTGGAGGCGCTACGCCCGCGAGTTCGGGCACCGGCGCGCGTCAGTCCGTCCCAGCGCGCCGCTGTGACTCTGGGCGGAGTGAGGGTCGCGCCGCTGGAGGAGACAAAGCATTTCAAACTTATTGGCACGACCGGTACGGGCAAGTCAACCGCTATTCGGGAATTGCTCGGCGCCGCCTTGCGGCGCGGTGACAGGGCCATCATCAGCGACCCGGACGCCGGTTATCTGAGCAAACTCAGGCGCGAATATCGCGGCGATATCGTCCTCAATCCGTTCGCCAGCGATTCGGTGCGATGGGATCCGTTCGCGGAGATTCGTCATAGCTATGACATCGAGCAGCTCTCGAGCGCGTTGATACCCTTCAGCGATGACCCCGCAACACGGGAATGGCGTGGCTATGCGCGTACATTCTTCGTGGCGATCCTCAGACGTTGTCATCGTCGCGGGGGCTGCGATCTCAACGAGTTGTGGCGACGGCTCGCCGTGGCGTCGAATGATGAGCTGCGGCCCATGGTGGCGGGAACCCCGGCGCAGCCGTTTCTCGAACCGGACAATGCCCGCATGTTCGGTTCGATACGATCGGTACTGAGCTCGGCGGTCGCGGCCCTCGAGTACATCAAGGCGCAGCGGGCCGCGCCGTTCTCCGTACGTGAATGGGTTCGCCGCGGCCGCGGGGTACTGTTCATCCCGTATCAGGCGGGACAGATCCCGGCCTTGCGATCGATCATCGCGGCCTGGTTGCGATTGGCGATCGTAGAGGCGATGAGTCAGCCCGAGGAACACGATCAGCGCCTGTGGTTCATCGTCGATGAGCTCGATGCGTTGGGCGCGATTGATGGACTGAAGGATGCACTGGCGCGGCTGCGAAAGTTTGGCGGTCGCTGCGTCCTGGGCTTTCAATCGATTGCGCAAGTTTCCAGCACCTACGGAGCCGGTGAAGCACAAACAATCGTAGAGAACTGCAGCAACACGCTGATCCTCCGGTGTTCCGGCGGCGAGAACGGCGGCACATCGCATTTTGCCTCGCGCCTGATCGGTGAACGTGAGGTGCGCCGCAGGCACACCACGCACGGACGCGACCGGGACGGCGCATTGGGCTTGGGCGGCGCCCGCCGATCGACCCAGAGGAGCGAGCAATACGCCACCGAGGCGGCGCTCATGCCCTCGCAGCTCGAGCAGCTACCGGACCTGACCGGATATCTGAAACTCGCATCCTCGCCATCGTGGCAGCGCGTCCGATTGATGCGCTGAACCCATGGCTCTCTACTATTTACACATCAAGTCGATCTCACGCGGAGCGGGTCGCAGCGCGCCTGGGGCGGCCGCCTACCGCGCCGGCGAGCGTATTCGCGATGAACGCACGGGCGTGCTGTATAACTACTCGCGCCGCCGGGACGTGAGATACGCTGAAATTCTGCTGCCGAGTCGATGGTCCAGCGCCGAAGTGCCCTGGGCGCGGGACCGCGCGCGCCTTTGGAACGGTGCCGAGGCCGCAGAACATCGCCGTAACTCCAGGGTGGCACGGGAGATTCAGGTCACGCTGCCGCCGGAGCTTTCGGCCTCGGAGCGACTTGAGCTCGCTCGAAGGTTCTCTCGTGAGCTGGCCGACCGTCATGACGTCGCGGTCGATCTGGCCATCCACGAGCCGCGTCCCGACGGGGATCCGCGCAACCATCACGCTCATTTGCTCGCAACGACCCGGGAGTTGCACGCGAGCGGATTCGGCGCCAAGACTGGACTCGACATGCAGGAGAGCGAGCGCAGAAAGCGTGATCTGTGCCCGGGTGTCGTCGAATTGGTGGCGATCCGAGAGCGTTGGGCCACGTTGACGAATGAGGCGTTGCGCGACGCAGGCTTGACGCAGCGTGTGGACCATCGCAGCCTCAAGGCACAGGGCATCGATCGCGAACCATTGCCGCATATTCCCTATGTGGCGTATCGACTCGAGCGTCTGGGACTGCGCAGCGAGGTGGCCGAACGTATACGCGCGCAATATCGGGCGCGAGTCGCGGCGCGAGAAGGGCTGCGGCCGGCGGTCGAACCCTCGCGCCGTGAGCCGGATCCTGCTCCGAGCGCGCTCGCTGCTATCGAGGACCTGCGGCGGCGTTCGCGCGACGCATGGCTGGCACTACGGGGTGAGGTGCCGCAGCGCGGCGAGAGCGCACGCTCGATGGAGCCGTCGCGTAACACCACGGCAGATTCATCCCGCGCCCAGGCAGCCGTGGCGCCCGAGCGGCGTCACGATGCCCCGGATACGGACTTCAGCATCTGAAGGGCGAGCGCACCGGCCAGTGCCTCAACGTCAGGCGGACGTCGCTGAGCCGGCTCGATGCGCGCACGCGCGTGGATCATTCGTTCCTCAGCGAGACGGATTGTTGCGAATTCGTGGCTGAATATGTGCCCGGCAGGAGCTATCGGGCGGGTGGCATCAATCAACTCATCCGCAATTTCAAATGTCCGCCCGCCGTGGCTCGAACCAGC
>JBELAR010000186.1:0-3333 GCA_049508555.1 Steroidobacteraceae bacterium | reverse complement strand
GCCGGTGTTACCGGTTGCACCTGCGGGTCCGGCCGGCCCTGGTTCGCAGCAGGCGCTAATTTGAATACAAGGCGGATCACTCAGTCAGTGCGCCGCCACACGCTGCGCCTGGCGCTTGAACCGCACTCAATCGCGCCGATAGCGCGTGAAAACTGTCGACTGCCGCTCATTTCTGCGCGCTTCGCGCTGCGTTGCCGTGATTCCCGTCACGTCCGCGGCCCCGGCTCCGGAGAGAAGATCAGCCCGTGTTATGCAATATCGCATGAGCCGTCAGCGCGAACTGGAGGCGCGAACATGCGGATACTTCGATGGACCGTGTTCTTGCCCGTCGCATTGCTGGTGTCGGCCGTGATCCTGCAGTGCGGATATGTCGCCGTCCTGCTGTGCGGCGGTGGCTCCGTGCTGCTGTGGATCCCGGTGGGTGCGATCGCGGCACTGGCGTACTTCCACGTCGCATTCAGTCTGGCTCCAGGCATCAATGCGATCGTCAAGTGGAGCTGCGTGCTGGTGGCCGGCGCAATCTCGATGGCGGTGCTGATCGGTTCAGTGCTCTCGAGCGTGCAGCTCGCGCTGGCCGCGGCCTATGCGCCCATGGCGGCGGCGGCGATCTATTACGCGACGCGTCCGCTGAACTCGCACGCCCTGCGCTCGCGCTAGCGCCAGGTTCAAGGCGTCGCGAGCGAGGGCAGCACTCGCGCGACGCTGCGGGCAAAGCGTCCCGATTGCACCCACGCCCGCGCGCACTCGATGTCCGGCGCAAAATAGCGATCGGCCGCATAGAACACTACCTCGCTGCGTATCGCCTCATGGGCCTGCTCGAGACGCGCCGAGGATATGGCCGGGCGGTGGAAATCGATGCCCTGAGCTGCGGCCAGCAACTCGATGCCCACGACGGCGGCCGCGTTGTCGAGCATACGAGCAAGGCGGCGGGCGGCGTGTGTCGCCATGCTGACATGGTCCTCCTGGTTCGCCGAGGTTGGAATCGAGTCGACGCTGCAGGGCGCTGCAAGCGTCTTGTTCTCCGATACCAATGCAGCCGCAGTCACCTGCGCCAGCATGAAGCCCGAGTTCAAACCGCTGTTCTCGACCAGAAAAGGCGGCAAGCCGCTCATCTTCGGATCGACCAGCACTGCAACGCGCCGTTCCGACAAGCCGCCGATCTCGCAGATGGCGAGCGCCAGGATGTCGGCGGCGAACGCCACGGGCTCGGCGTGAAAGTTGCCTCCCGAGATGGCTTGCCCCTCATCGACGTAGAGCAACGGATTGTCGGTGACCGCGTTGGCTTCGATGATCAGGGTCGATGCGCAGTGACGGATCAGATCCAGGCAGGCGCCCATGACCTGGGGCTGGCAGCGGAATGAATAGGGGTCTTGTACGCGCGAGCACTCGAGGTGCGAGGCTCGAATCGAGCTGCCAGCCAGCAGCTCGCGGTATTCGCGTGCAATGGCGATCTGGCCCACTTGTCCGCGGCTGTGCCCGATGCGCTCATCGAACGGCACATCGCTCGCCTTGAGCGCATCGACCGACATCGCGCCGGCTACCACCGCCGAGCCGAGCAGATCCTCGGCACCGAACAGACCGGCCAGCGCCAGCGCGGTGGAGACCTGGGTGCCGTTGATCAGCGCGAGGCCTTCCTTGGCGCGCAGCTTGATCGGCGTCAGCCCCGCCTGTCGCAGGCCATCGGCGGCCGCCACGACCTGGCCTTGCACACGCACCTGACCCACGCCGAGCAACGCCGCGCTCAGATGCGCCAGCGGAGCCAGATCACCCGAGGCGCCGACCGAGCCCTGCGCGGGGATCACGGGATAGATCTCATGCGCCAGCAACGCCTGCAAGGCATCGACGAGCTCGAGGCTCACGCCGGATTGCCCGCGCGCCAGCGAGTTGATCTTGAGCGCGAGAATCAGCCGCACCACAGCGTCGGGCAGCGCCTCTCCCACGCCGGCGGCGTGGGAGAGTACGAGATTGCGTTGCAGGAGCTCGAGCTGGGAGTCGGGAATGCGGGTCTGAGCGAGCAGGCCGAAGCCGGTGTTGATGCCGTAGGTCGCAACCCCGCTGGCCACGATGGTCTCGACCAGCGCGCACGCGGCCGCAATCCGCTCGCGATCCCGCGGGTGCAGCCTCACCGCGCTGGCCTGCGCATAAATGCTGCGCAAAGTATGCAGATCGAGCTGCCCGGCGGCGAGCTCCAGGGCCTTATTCATGGCCTCTTCATGGCCTCAAGGCGGCGCCAGCATCGGCAGGTTCAGGCCGTTGGCCCGCGCGCATTCGATAGCGCTGTCATAGCCGGCGTCGGCATGACGCATGACCCCGCTCGCCGGGTCGTTCCACAGCACTCGCTCGATGCGCTTCGCCGCAGCAGGGGATCCGTCACAGACGATGACTGCGCCGGCATGCTGCGAGTAGCCCATGCCCACGCCCCCGCCGTGGTGGATCGACACCCAGGTGGCGCCGCTGGCGGTATTGAGCAAGGCGTTGAGCAGAGGCCAATCCGACACGGCATCGGAGCCATCCCGCATGGCCTCGGTTTCCCGATTCGGACTGGCCACAGAGCCCGAGTCGAGGTGATCGCGTCCGATCACGATCGGAGCCGACAACTCCCCGCGGGCGATCATCTCGTTGAAGGCCAGCCCCAGTCGATGTCGCTGGCCGAGGCCCACCCAGCAGATGCGCGCCGGCAGTCCCTGGAATCGGATGCGCTCGGCCGCCATGTCGAGCCAATGGTGCAAGTGCTTATCGTCGGGAATGAGCTCTTTGACCTTGGCATCGGTGCGGGCGATGTCGGCCGGGTCCCCCGACAGCGCGACCCAGCGGAATGGTCCAATACCGCGGCAGAACAGCGGCCGGATGTATTCGGGTACGAATCCCGGTATATCAAAGGCGCGCGTGACACCTTCGTCGCGGGCGAGCTGGCGAAGATTATTGCCATAGTCGAATACCGGGATGCCCATGTCCATGAAGCGCAGCAGGCACTCGACGTGGTGTGCCATGGAGCGGCGCGCGGCCGCCGCGGTGCCGAGCGGATCCGAGGCTCGCCGCTCATCCCATTGCGCCACCGTCCAGCCTTGCGGCAGGTAGCCGTTGACCGGGTCGTGCGCCGAGGTCTGATCGGTCAGCGCATCGGGTCGGATGCCGCGTTCGAGCAGAGTGTCGAGCACGTCGTTGATGTTGCCCAGCAATCCCACGGATACGGGACTCGTGCGTTCCCGGGCGTCGCGCACAATGGCGAGCGCCTCATCCAGCGAGGATGCCTGCACGTCGATGTAACCGGTGCGCAGGCGCATCTCCAGGCTATTCTGCCGGCACTCGACCGCCAGCATGCTGGCTCCCGCC
>JBELAR010000185.1:0-3451 GCA_049508555.1 Steroidobacteraceae bacterium | reverse complement strand
GGCGGCCGATGGGGCGGCGGGAACGCTGGCGGGGGCGACGGCAGCACTCGGCGCTGATCACATCCAATCGATCGAATTTTCGGGGACCGGAAAGTGGTACCAGTTTGGACAGGAGCCCAATCCGAATGCTCCCCCGCCGGAATTTGAGGTCACCCGCTACACCGCGTCGATCGACTACAACGCGGTCGCCTCGCACATTCAGCGCGCGACCACGCAGATCGTCGATCCCACGCGCTGGCGCCCGGTGCCGCAGATGGCGGGGGACAGGGGCGGAGAAGGGGCGCAGGAGTTCGTAGCCGGAGGCGTCGCCTGGACGCTCGGGGCTCCCGGTGGTCCGGCGACCGGCCTGGCGGTCACCGCCATTTCGGATGCGAAAAACGCCGAAGAGCGCACGATGGAGATCTGGGCGACTCCGCAGGGCTTCCTCAGGGCGGCCGCGGCCAACCACGCCACCTCCAAGCCGACCAATGGTGGCGGAACTGAACTGAGCTTCATGATCGGAAAGCACAAGGTCGTGGGCAAGATCAACGCCCGCAACCAGGTATACATCGTTCACTACTGGATCGACAACCCGGTTCTCGGCGACACGCTGTGTGAAGCTGGCTTTACGCAATACCGCGATTTTGGCGGAGTAATGTTCCCGAGCCATATCGTGCGCACTCAGGGCGGAAAAGTGCGGCTGGAAATCTGGGTGTCGGAGCTCAAGGTCAATCCTCCTGTGGTCATTGCGGTGCCCGATGGCATGCGCGAGGCCATGACGGCTGCGGTGATAGTCACCGCGGACAGGCTGGCCGACGGGGTGTACTGGCTGCGCGGCTTTCAGTGGCACAGTGTCGCAATCGATCAGGGCGATCACATCGTGATGATCGACGCGCCGCTGGACGAGGCGCGCTCGCTGGCCGTGATCGCGAAGACCAAAGAGATCATTCCATCCAAGAAGATCACCTATCTGGTCAACACGCACGTGCACTTCGATCATGCGGGTGGCGTACGGACCTACGTGGACGAGGGCGCCACGATCGTGACGCTGCCGATGAATCAGGAATTCTTCGAGCGCGTCTGGCGCACGCCGCACACGCTGAATCCGGACCGGCTCGAGTTATCGAAGAAGACGCCCAGGTTTCTTCCCGTTACCCATGGCAGGTTGGTGCTAAGCGACCGCAGGCGTCCGGTAGAGATCTACGAGCAGGTGGGGACCGCGCACAGCGACGCCATTGTCATGGTCTACCTGCCGGCGCAGAAGATCCTGGTCCAGGTCGATGCGTGGAACACCGAGGCTCTTTCGGCGCCGCGGATCGACACCATCGGCGGGGAGTACGTGAACCCGTACATGCTCAACCTGTACGACAACATCATGCGCCTGAAGCTGGATGTGAATATGCTCGTGCCGCTGCATGGACCGCGCACCACGACGATGGCAGAACTGCGCCAGGCCCTGCTGATGGAGTGAACCGGAGATGAAACCGAGACCGAGGAGATCCGGAATGACGAAAGCAACAGCAGCAGCAGCATGGATGGCCATCGTGCCGCTCATCTGCGCGAGCGTGGCCCGGGCCCAATCAGCTGCGGAAGCGACCAAAGTCCCATCGGGCAATTCGGCGGTAACCATGATGCCGGTGCCGCCGGTGCGGTACTTCTCGAAGAAGGAAGTGGAAGCGACCTTCAATCACGAGCGGCCGGGCGAGACGCTGTTCGACAGCGATTACGGTTCGGAGAGCTTCAGGGTCAAGGCGAGTTCGCGTACCAAAGTCCTGGACGCCGAGATCCACATGGAGTGGACGGATGTCATCTACATTCAAAAAGGATCCGCGACGCTCGTCACCGGGGGCAAGCTGTCCAACGACACTACCCCGAAGACCTTTCCTGATGGCCGGCCATTCAACGAAACCAAGATGGGCTCCAGCATCATCGGCGGGGAGTCGCGGCGTATCTCGGTAGGCGATGTGGTCGTCATCCCGGCCGGAACACCGCATTGGTTCAAGGATATCGAGTCTCCGTTCTGGTTCTTCAACGTGAAGACGCGCTAGCTGTGGCTAGTCAGAGCGCAGACTCATCACGACACGCCCGAGTGGCGCGCCGCGATGGCTATTTCGCATAGTTCTGGATCGCTTTGCGATCAACATCGTTGGCGACCGCGACGAGTTCATCGGTAGCGATATCCTTCACCGGAATGTGGGCTTTGATCGCGCCCGCTTGCTCCAGGATGTGGAGGTAGGCCTGCATACCCGGCAGCGAGGGCGCGCCGATCCGTCTGCTCTCAGGGTTCGCCGCCGGCAGATCATCCTGCCAGGTATTCAGTTCCGCGGTCCGGCGCTGCACGTCCTCGGGCGTAAACGGCTTACCCACGGCGCGGAGCATGGCTTGCGCCGCGGCATCCGGATGGTAGTGGACCAGAAGTGATGCCTTGACGATCGCCCGGGCGAAGTGTCCGACTGCCACCCTTTTGGTGGCGAGTATCGAGGTCGAGGCCAGATAACCGGCGTTGGCCGAATTCTTCAGCGTCGGATGATGAAAGATGCGCAGCTTCATGCCGCCGACTATGTACGGAATCAGCTCATACAGCGGCAGTGCTGCTGCCGCCACCTTGCCCGAACTGAGCGCGTTGGCTGCCGAGTCATCCATGCCGATCGCCACCAGGCTGTAGTCGGTCGGCATCAAGCCGACCGTCGCGAGTGCCGACTGGGTCGTCAGGACCGGCGATGAGCCGGTGAGCGTATGCACGCCGATCGTCTTGCCCTTCAGGTCGGCGAGCGTCTTGATCGGGCTGTCCTGGAGCACGGCGATGACGTAGCCGAATTTCGACGCGCGCGTCAGGAACATCTTCATGTGCAGGCCCTGGTCGTAGGCCTGGATTGCCGCTTCGATCCCGATCGGGCAGATGTCGGCCTCGCCGCGCGCGCAGGCCGGCACGACCTTGTCCGTGCCGTCCACCAGAATGGTCGTCACTGTCAGGTGCTCAATCTGGTAGAACCCCGCGCCCTGCGCGATCAGGTTCAGCGAGTTCATCAGCGGCGGGGTCTTGTCGCCCAGGATGAAGGTCAGCGTATCGTCGGCGAGCGCCGGCCGGTGCGCCAGCAGCAGTAGCGCGCAGGCCGCCAGGGCAGCATTACGCACCAATCGACAAGTGGTAGACACGGGCTGCGGTCCGCTACGAGAGAATCAGATCTTTGTTGATCGTGACGCCGAGTCCGGGCTTTTGCGGCACATTGAAGTAGCCGTCCTTGGTCAGCACGGGCGGATCTTCAAAGATCACCAGGCGATTGGAGTAGTCGAGCAGCGGCAAATCGTGCGTGATCTCCAGATAGTTCGAGTTCGGCAGAGAGGCTATCAAATGCATGTTGCAGACGGTCCCTACGCTGCCGTCCGCCAGATGCGGCACCATCATCTTGTTCATCGACTCGGCGATGACCGCAATCTTGCGTATCTCCATGGGTCCTTCGAGCAGGATTTC
>JBELAR010000184.1:0-3469 GCA_049508555.1 Steroidobacteraceae bacterium | reverse complement strand
CCGCCGTGAGGATCCATCGCTCGCGCATATTGCCGCCGAAATGTCGGCGTCCCATTTCGGCGAAAGTCTCATAGGTACCCTGTACGATTCCCTGGCTGCCGATGTAGATCCATGAACCTGCCGTCATCTGTCCGTACATGGCGAGGCCGCGGCGATCGAGTTCGTTGAAATGCTCCCAGGTCGCCCAGTGCGGGACCAGATTCGAGTTGGCGATGAGCACGCGCGGGGCATCGATGTGAGTGGTGAAGACGCCGACCGGCTTGCCCGACTGAATCAGCAGCGTCTCATCGGCTCGCAGCTCCTTGAGGGTCGCGACGATGCGGTCGTAGCAGTCCCAGTTGCGTGCCGCGCGACCGATGCCGCCATAGACGACCAGTTCGTTGGGATTCTCGGCGACTTCGGGATCGAGGTTGTTCATGAGCATGCGCAGCGGCGCCTCGGTGCTCCACTGGCGCGCCGTGAGCACGCTACCGCGGGCGGCGCGGATCAATCGAGGCTGGGAGTCGGCACGCATGATCGCGACTCAGGGCCGGAACCGGCCCGACATCTCGTAGCGGGGGCCCGGATACTGCAGTCGCGCCACCGAGGCAATGACGCCCGCGGTCCAGGTGCGGCGGACCATGAGCAGGCAGGGCTCGTGCCGCTTCATCGCGAGCAGCTTGCGCGTGCGCTCATCCGGCAGCACGGCCCGCAGCACGTGCTCGGCCTCCTGCAGCGGTGCGACCTTCATGAGGTAGTCGTACGGCGTCATGCGCGCGAAGTCCACTTTCAGGTAATCGGGGGCGACTGCCGGCAGCACGTGGCGCTCCTCCAGCAGTATCGGCACGCCACTCTCGAAGTGCACGATGGACGAATAGTACAACTCGCTGCGCGCCGCCACGCCGAAGTCCGCGGCCAGAGCGCTCACGGCGCGCACCCTGTTCAAGGCGATGAGTTCCGCGCGATGCACGTGGCCGCGCGCGCGGACCTCATCGGCGATGTTGTGAATCTCCAGCGGGTGCGTGTGCGGTTGCCGTTCGGCGACGAAACTGCCCACGCCGGCGATGCGCACCAGCACGCCTTCGCCCTGCAGCTCGTGCAGTGCGCGATTGGCCGTCATGCGTGAGACGCCGAATTCCTTCACGATCTCGTTTTCCGAGGGCACGCGATCCGAGGCCGCCCAGCGGCCCGACTCGATGTTCTGCAGTATGTGGTTCTTGACCTGCAGATACAGGGGCTGAACCGCCTCGTTCGCTCTGGACATGATTCCTGCCGGGACGGGCCGGTCCTCGGATGACGATGCGCGGATGCTAACCTGTCTAGACATGTATAGTCAATTGATCCGTGGCGCTCTGCGCGCCATCCATTCGCCGAAGCGCGCGGCGATCGCATCCTCGGCCTCGTGCATCCCGCCGCGTACCACCCAGCGGCCGCCGACCATCACGTCGCGGATGGCCGCACTCGCGCCGGCGAAGATCAGATGATCCAGCGCGCGCTCCTCGGTGGCACCGGCCAGTGCCGGGTGCGCCGGATCGAGCACGAGCCAGTCCGCGCGGCGCCCGACTTCGATGGCGCCGACCGGCTGCCCGAGTGCCCGCGCGCCGCACTGCGCCGCGGCACGCCAGAGGCGCGCGCCCACGTGCGGCTCGGCAGCGCTGCCGAGCACGGCCCGGCGGCGGCGCTTGAGCCGTTGCTGATATTCCAGCCAGCGCAGCTCCTCGGCCGGACACACGCTCGCCTGGCTGTCCGAACCGATGCAGAAGGTACCGCCGGCATCGAGCAGGCGCGCGGCGTCAAACCAGCCATCACCGAGGTTGCCTTCGGTGCTCGGGCACAGGCATACGCTGGCCCCGCTGGCTGCGATGGCGGCGAGCTCGGCCGAATTCGCGTGCGTCGCATGCACCAGGCACCATTGCGGTCCGATCAGACCGGTGTCCAGCAACAGCTCGACGGGCCGTCGCCCGCTGCTGCGCACGCAGGCACTGACCTCGCGCAATTGTTCGGCCACGTGAATGTGAATCACGCCGCCCGGGTCGCTCTCGCGCAGTCCCGCGGCGGCCTCGAGCAGGCTCGCGAGCGGCACGGCGCGCAGACTGTGAAAGGCGGCGCCGGTATGCAGCCGCGCGTCGCCGCCCTGCGCGAGCTCGCGTCGCCGCAAGCTCAGAGCCTGCAGGAACTCCTCGATGCTGAGCCGAAAGCGCGCCTGCTCGCGGCGTAACGGGCGCGCACCGAAGTCGCTGCTAAGATAGAGCGCGGGCAACAGCGTGAGACCGATACCCGCGGTGCCGGCGGCTGCGTCCAGCGAGTGCCACAGGGCATTGGGTCCCGGGTAGGCGGCGCCGTCCGGGGTACGATGCAGATAGTGAAATTCAGCGACCGATGTGTAGCCAGCCTTGAGCATCTCGATAAACAGTTGCGTCGCGATCAGTTCCAGGTCCTCAGGCCCGACGCTGTTGGCGAGGGCATACATGCTCGCGCGCCAGGTCCAGAAGCTCTCGCGCCGCTCGCTGCGCACTTCGTTCGCCCCCGCCATCGCGCGCTGGAACGCATGGCTGTGTGCGTTAGGCATACCGGGGACGACGATGCCGGCGATGTGCTGGGCGTGCGCGGCGACGGGCTGCGGCGACAGCGCGAGGATCTCGCCGCGGTCCGATACGGTAATGCTGGCGTCGCGCAGCCAGCCCTGCGACGACAGCACTGAGTCGACCCGGTAGATCTGCATATGGTTCACTGTATCCGGGCTGCGATTCGAGCCGCAACGGTGCCGCGCTGATGCCGCAGAGTGTGACCTGGGACTACGTGCTGATCGGGGGACATCTCGCCTCGATGGTGCCGGACGCCGGCCCCTACGGTGCCATGCAGCACGCAGCGCTCGCCATCGCGGGCGAGCGTATCGCCTGGATAGGCCCGGCGCACGAGGCGCGGCAGCAAGCCGCGGCGCGGGGTATCACTGCGCTCGACGCCACTGGCTTGTGGCTCACGCCCGGGCTCATCGACTGCCATACCCATCTGGTGTACGGCGGGGATCGGGCCGGGGAGTTCGAGCAGCGTCTGCTGGGCGCATCCTATGAACAGATCGCGCGCGCCGGCGGCGGCATCAACGCCACGGTTGCGGCGACGCGCGCCGCCAGCGACGCCGTGCTGCGCACGAATGCGAGTTCGCGCGCCAGGAGCCTGTGCCGCGAAGGGGTGACCACGCTGGAGATCAAATCCGGCTACGGCCTGGATCTGGCCACCGAGCTGCGGCTGCTGCGCATCGCGCGAGCGCTCGGCGAGGCCCTGCCGCTTTCGGTCAAGACCACGTTCCTGGGCCTGCACGCTTTGCCGGTCGAATTCGCGCAGGATCGGCAAGGCTTCATCGATGCCCTGAGCGGTGCTTGGCTCGAGAGCGTCGTGCAGGCGGGTCTCGCCGACGCCGTGGATGGGTACTGCGAATCCATCGGGTTCTCGGTTGCCGAGACCACGCAATATTTGCGTGCGGCGCAGGCGC
>JBELAR010000183.1:0-3487 GCA_049508555.1 Steroidobacteraceae bacterium | reverse complement strand
TCTTCGCCATCGAGGTACGCGGGTTCGATCATATTCCGGATGCTGAGCGCAACATGACGCTGCGCCAGGTCGATTACCTCTGGGTCGGCACCAGCGTCAACTTGTTCTCCTTCGCGCTCGGCGCGATTGCCATCACGCTGGGCCTTGATCTCTGGCAGGCGCTCGCTGCCTGCGCCGTCGGCAGCCTCATCTATGCCTACCCGGCGCTCGGCTCGATCGCCAGCGTGCGCGCCGGCATGCCGGTGTGCACCATCGCGCGCGCGGCATTTGGGATGCGCGGGAATCTTCCCAACGCACTGCTGTCCTGGTTCGCCTCGGTCGCCTTCGAGGTCATCAATACGATCTTCGGTGTCGATGCGCTGCTGGCCCTGTTCAAGGCGCTTGGGTGGAATGACTCCGGAGCTGCGGGTAAGTGGCTCGCGGTACTGCTGCAACTGATCCTGTGTGGCGGCATCGCCGTACTCGGGCACGCCACCATGGTGTGGTTTCAGAGGATCTTCACCGCCTTGGTGGGCATTGCGCTGCTGCTCGTGATCGCCTGCACGCTCGGCAGCGTCGATTGGGCGCACGCCTCCACAGCGCACGCGCACCTCGCCTCGGCGAGCACCACCGCGGCTTTCCTGACAGCGGCGGCCGTGATCGCCTCCAATCCATTGTCATTCCTGTTCAATGGCGCCGACTGGGTGCGCTATTTGCCCTCGACGACGCCGGCGCGGCCGATCTTCCGGCACGTCTTCTGGGCGAGCTATCTGCCTTCCCTCGCGCTGACCATGATGGGCGCCTGCTGCGCCACGCTCGGCGACATGACGGACCCGGTGGCGGGTCTGCAGCCCTTCATGCCCGCCTGGCTTTTCATCGTCTATATCGTGGCCGTGGTGGGCGGCTCCCTCGCCAACAACGTGCCAACGTATTACTCCTCCGGACTCGCGCTGCAGACGATCGGACTCCGAATGCATCGCTACGCAGCGACGATGGTGGATGTCTTCGTCTCCACGGCTTTCGCGCTCTATATCCTCTTCGTGCAGGATTTCTCCACCGCGCTCAATGATTTCATCGCGCTCCTGGTCGTGTGGGTCGGACCTTACGGCGGCGTATGGATCTGCGACGCGTATCTGCGACGCGGTCACTACGATTCAGCGGCGATACACAGCAACGCGCGCGCGCTCGGCCGTTACTGGGGCTGGCATGGCGTGAATCCCGCCGGTTGCATCGCCATCCTCGCCGGCATGGCGGTGGCTGCGCTGACGATGGAGTCGCCGCTCTACGACGGTCCGATCGCCACGGCCCTCGGCGGTGCGGACCTGAGCTGGATTCTGGGATTTCCCGTCGCCGCACTGGTCTACGGCGCGCTGCTCGCCCTGCACCAGCGTCCGGCGTCGCGGCCACTGCCGTTGCGCAGCGATCATGCCTAGGCGCGTTACACCAAACTCATAAGAGGTCACTGCGATGCCGTTCCGACCCGCCGATCCGCTCGCGCGCGAAGCACTGTTTCCTTCCGCGCTGCACACCTTGCGGGCCGAGCCGCATACCGTCCATTGGGGCTACTTCGATGCCGGGCTCGCGCCGGTGCTGCGCGTGCGCAGCGGCGATCTGGTGCAGGCGGAAGCCGTCAGCTCCTGTGCCGGCGATGATCCGGAACTGATGGTCGATGCGGGAATCGAAACCCTGTTCGGCGGCGTGAGCAGGGCCGAGCGCGGTCCTGGACCCCACATCATGACCGGTCCGATCTACGTCGAGGGTGCGCGGCCGGGCGACATGCTGGAAGTGCGCTACCTGAGCATGCGACCGCGCTGCGCCTACGGCTCGAATGTCGCCGGGCACTGGGGTTACCTCTACCGTGAGCTCGGCGGCAAGGAGCGCGTGACGATTTACAAGATCAACGCCGGCGGCAATACGGCGGAGGCGCTCTACGCCTATGACTATCCCGGCAAGTACGACATTCTGGGCAGGATCAACCGCTGTCCGGCCTGCGATCGGCAGAGCGCACTGAAGGGTCTGCGCGTTCCGGTGCGGCCACATCTGGGCGCGGCCGGTGTCGCCCCGGACGAGCCCGGTCGCATCAGTACCGTGCCGCCCGGCAAGCATGGCGGCAACATCGACAACTGGCGCATCGGCGCCGGCGCCACGATGTACTACCCGGTGCTGGTCGATGGTGCATTATTCTCGGTGGGCGATCCGCACATCTCCCAGGGCGACGGCGAGATCTCCGGCACCGCCATCGAGTCCTCTCTCGACGTGCTGTTCCAGATCAGCGTACGCCGCGACTTCAGCTTCCCCTCGCCGCTGCTCGAGACGCCGCAGTGCTGGATCGTCCACGGTTTCAACCAGGATCTGAATCTCGCGATGCGCTCGGCCGCGCTGGACATGCTGACATTTCTGACCGAGCAGCGGCGACTGTCCCGGGACGATGCGTATTCGCTCATGAGCGTCGCGGCGGACTTCGCCGTCACACAGGTCGTCGACGACCGCCAGGGCGTGCATGTGCGCATTCCCCGAGCAATCTTTCCTCCGGACGAAGCTGCGGGCAGCCGATGAGTGCCGTCCTCTTTCATATGATCCGGGGAGCGCCGGAGCCCGTCGCGCCGTTCTCGCATGCCACGGAGGTCGAGGGTTGGGTGTTTCTGACCGGGCAGATGCCGACCTACCCCGGCGAACCGGAGGCTGCACCGCCGGCAGGCATCGAAGCACAGACCCGCCTGGTGATCGACAATCTGTGCCGGGTGCTCGCGGGTCTGGGTCTGCAGTTGCGTGACGTCTTGCGAGCCGGAGTCTACCTCACGCATTTCGAGGAAGATTACGCCATCTTCAACCGTCTCTACCGCAGCTATTTCGAACCCGATCGCCTGCCGGCGCGTACCTGCATCGGTGTGAGCGCGCTCGCGTGCGGGGCGCGGATCGAGATCGATTTCCTCGCGCGCCGGCCCTGATCATGCAATCGCACGGCGCCGGAGAATCGGTGGTGGAGGATTGGCACGAGGCCGCGCCCCGCGAGACGCCCAACGCACACAGCAATCCCGTGTTCGGCGTCGAGACCCGCGGCTTCACGCACATTCCCGAGTCCGAGCGCAACATGACGTTGTCGCAGATTGGACCGCTCTGGCTCACGAGCAACCTGAACGTCCTGACCATCATTCTCGGCTGTGTCGGCATCACGCTCGGCCTGCCATTATGGTGGGCGCTGGCGGCCTGTGTCGTGGGCAACCTGCCCTACGCCTATCTCGGACTCGCCTGCATCGGGACGGCTCGCGCGGGCCTGCCGGTCACGACGCTCTCGCGTGCGGTATTTGGCCTGCGCGGTAATTTCTTCCACGCGCTGTGCAGCTGGGTCGCTTCGGTCGCCTACGAAGTCATTGGCGCGGTGTTCGGCGTCTATGCGCTGATGGCGCTGTTCAAGCTGGCCGGCTGGCACGGCTCGGAGACGGTGGAGAAACTCCTGGCGATCCTGTTGCATCTGGCTCTGGCCGGCGGCGTGGCCATGCTCGGTCAC
>JBELAR010000182.1:0-5495 GCA_049508555.1 Steroidobacteraceae bacterium | reverse complement strand
TCCCGGAGGCGCCGCGGGCCTGCAACCAGCGCGCATCGATCCACTCGAAGGGCGCCGGATCGCTCACGACCGAAGCCGTGCGCGGCGTGACCTCGACCTGCAGCGCCACGGGGTCCGCCTTCAGCGGCAGCAGTCCGTGTGGACCGAGTATCTCGTACTTGTAGACAGTGCCGATCGGCAGGCGCGGAATGAATAGCTCCCACACCCCGGCCTCGACGCGCTTGCGCATCGGATGACGGCGCCCGTCCCAGCCGTTGAAGTCACCCACGACCGAGACCCGTCGCGCGTTCGGCGCCCACACCGCGAAGCGCACGCCGACGATATCGTCGATGGTCATGACCTGTGCGCCCAGACAGCGGCCCAGTTCGAGATGATTACCCTCGGCGAGCAAATAGACGTCGAGCTCGCCGAGCAACAGTCCAAAGGCGTAGGGGTCTTCGGTGACCTGGACGACACCGCCGGGCCAGCTGATGCGCAAGCGGTAAGCCGTGTGGGCCGCGATCCGGCCGGCGTACAGGCCGGCAGGCTCCACGGGCTGCAGCGCGACCAGTACATCACCGCCCGGGCCGATCGCCTCCACCGCCAGCGCCGAGGGCAGATAGGCACGGATGACGACGCCGTGGGCGTCCGCATGCGGGCCCAGCAGCGCAAAGGGATCCTGCGCTCGGCCCGAGACCAGAGCCTCCGCGGCGGCGCTGTCCAGGCCCAAACCCGGGTCGACGCTCGGTGCAACGGGTTTCATGGCATCGGGCCGTTCACGCGCCGGGCGAGCGTTCATGCACGTGCACCACCGCGTCGCTGGCTCTCTGGTAGGCGACGCTGAAGCTATCGAAAGCGCTCAGCGCGGCCTCCAGATCCTCGGCGGGATCCAGATCGAAGGCATCAAAGCCGCAGCGCGCCAGAAAGAACAACTGGTCGCGCCCCAGCGCGCCGCGCGCGCGCAGTTCTCCGGCGTAGCCGTAGCGCTGACGCAGGATTCGCGCTTGCGAGAAACCGCGGCCCTCACCGCTCTTGGCAAACTCCACCACGATCCACCCCAGGCGATGTAACTGCGCCGCCAGCGTCTCCGGCTCATCCGCCGCGCTCAACAGCACCGCCGCCGGGCCAGCCGACGCCTCGCCACTGGCGAGCCAGTCGGCGGCCGGGCGCACCGGGTAAGTACCGGGACTGAGAACCTCGCCCTCGTAGCGCAGCTCGTCGAGCACGATTTCACGCCGCCGAATGATGCGTCTCATAGACACGCTCCCGGAAAGGTTCGACGCCGAGGCGGCGCACCGTATCGAGGAAGCGCTCCTCCTCACCGTGCCGCTCACGCACATAAACCTCCAGCAGCTTCTGGATCGTATCGGCCAC
Organism: Steroidobacteraceae bacterium; assembly: GCA_049508555.1. GTDB lineage: Bacteria > Pseudomonadota > Gammaproteobacteria > Steroidobacterales > Steroidobacteraceae > FEN-1191. Next base: position 4,142 of record JBELAR010000182.1, on the reverse strand, counting down.
CGCCTCCTTGGCGACCGCGGGTCCGATGACCTCTCCGAGCGCGGCTGGCGCTGCGGCCGAGCCGCCGATCGTGATCTGATACCACTCCTGACCATGCTTATCGACGCCAAGAATGCCGATATGACCGATGTGGTGGTGACCGCAGGCGTTCATGCAGCCCGACATCTTGATCTCGACGGGCCCGAGTTCATAGAGATAGTCGAGATCGTCGAAGCGCGCGTGTATCTGCGTGGCGATGCCTATGGAGCCCGCGTTGGCCAGGCTGCAGAAATCAAGCCCGGGGCAGCAGATCATGTCGGTGAGCGTACCGATATTCGCCGTCGCCAGCCCCAACGGCTCGAGTTGCTGCCAGAGTTCGCGCAGCGCGCGCTGCGGCACGTCGGCGAGCACCAGGTTCTGATCGTGCGTAGTGCGGATCATGCCAAAGCTGTACTGATCGGCGAGTAGCGCCAGCGCTTGCATCTGCGCCGCCGTCGCGTCTCCGGGCGGCTCGCCGTGCTTCTTGAGCGATACGTAGACGATGCGATAGCCGCTGACCTTGTGGCGCCGCGTGTTGTAGCGGTACCAGGCCTGAAAGGCCGCGTCGCTCGCGCCATCGATCTCGCGGTCCAGCAGTGATTCATAGGGCGGCGGCCTGAAGAAACCGCGCATGCGCTCGAGTTGCGCCTCGCTCAGCCGCGGCGCGAATCCGGCGCTCGCGGCAAACTCCTGCTCCACCTCACGGGTGAATGCCGCGGCGCCAAGCGCGCGCACGAGGATCTTGATGCGCGCCTTGTAGATATTGTCGCGCCGGCCGTAACGGTTGTAGACGCGCAATATGGCCTCGAGGTAGGCCAGCAGATCAGCCTGCGGCAGCCACTCCCGGATCAGTTTGCCGATGATGGGTGTACGGCCCAGGCCCCCGCCGGCGAGTATCTCGAAGCCCATGACTCCCTGCGAATTGCGCTTGAGTCGAACGCCTACGTCATGTACCTCGCTGGCGGCGCGATCGCCCGCTGCGGCGGTGACGGCAATCTTGAACTTGCGCGGCAGGTAGCTGAATTCGGGATGCAAGGTGGCCCACTGGCGGATGATTTCGCAGTACGGCCTCGGGTCTTCGATCTCATCGGGCGCCACGCCGGCCAGGTGATCCGCGGTGATATTGCGGATGCAGTTGCCGCTGGTCTGGATCGCGTGCATTTCGACGCCGGCCAGGTCGGCCAGGATATCGGGCACTTGCTCGAGCTTGGGCCAGTTGTACTGGATGTTCTGCCGCGTCGTGAAGTGACCGTAGCCGCGATCGTAGGTGCGGGCGATGTGCGCCAGCATGCGCAGCTGCGTACTCGAGAGCAGTCCATAGGGAATCGACACCCGCAGCATCGGTGCGAAGCGCTGGATGTATAACCCATTGCGCAGCCGCAGCGGACGGAATTCATCCTCGCTGAGCGAGCCGGTCAGAAAGCGGCTCGTCTGATCGCGGAACTGCGCGACCCGCTCGTTGACCAGGGTCTGGTCGATTTGATCGTATCGGTACACTATGGGCCCTTGCGGCTTCAGTGCGGCGCCAACGGCACTCCGGGCCGGCTATGATCGGCGGGAGCGGCGGTTATATCAACTCCCTTTCGTTGCATGAGCAGAATCGGTCCACTTCAGCCCGTGGTCTGCAGGCCGCGTGCGATGCCGCTCACGCTCGCCTGCAGCGCCTCGAACAGCTCACGATTCTGGCGGCCGCTGGCGCGCCAACGCTCGAGCAGATCGACCTGCATGAAGTGCATCGGATCGACGTAGGGATTGCGCAGCGCAATGCTGCGCTGGAGGGTCTGCTCGGTATCGAGCAGCGCGGCGCATTCCTTGATCTCGAGCACCAGCGCGCTGGTTCGCTCGTACTCCTCACGCACCATGGCGCCATAGTGGCGCAGTTGCGCACTCGCAAGCCGCTCGTACTGCGCGGCAATCGACAGGTCAACGCGCGCCAGCATGGCCTCGATATCGTCGATGAGGCTGCGGAAGAACGGCCAGCCCCGATAGCAGCGCCGCAGCAGCAGCAGGCCGCGCTCGGCCTTGGCGAATTGCAGCCCCGCTGTGTCCGGCGATAAGTCCCACGCACTCGGCCAGCGCCGCGCTCTCGCGCACGGCGACACCGCGCTTGACCGCGAGGGTCGCGAGTGCGAGCGTACTGAGTGCGCGCTCGAGCGTGCGCATGGCGTTGGGGCGCAGTCCATAGCTCTGGCTGATGCTCTCGCCCTGCTCTGTGAAGCGCAGTACGCCGCTGACGGATTCGGCCGGCGCCGCGCGCAAGAGCACATCGATGCGCCCGCCGCCGCGCGGGATACTGCCACCACGGCTGTAGAACAGCACGTGCTCGCGATGATCCTTGCGCAGCGCTTCACTCAGATTGCGCTGCGCGCGGTAGGCGGCGAAACGCGAAGCGACTATGCCGCTCTCCTGACTGCTCTCGGAATAGCCGACCAGCACGGTCTGCAGACGCCCGCGGGCCTCGAGATGGCGCTTGTAGACGCTGTCCTCCAGCAGCTCGCGCATGATGGTCCCGCAGCGCTCGAGCGTCGCGACGCCATCGAACTGCGGCGCCACATCGAGCGCCACCTCGCCGCTGCTTTTGTTGTAGGCCTCGGCCCAGCGCGCCAGTACCAGCGGGGCGAGCAGGTCATCGGGCCCCGTGGCACCCGCGACTATATAGAGGCCGATGGCGTCCGCACCGTAGCGATGCCGGCTCTGCAGTATGGCGTCGAAGACCGCCAGTGTGCGCTTGCCGAGTGCATCGAATGGACCCGTGGGACCCGTATCGCGCTCGAGCACTTCGATCAGGCGCGTGTGACGCTCGGAGGGACTGCGCTCACACCACTGCGGATCGTCGAGCCCCTGTGCAAGTACCGCGTGATGTACCGAGGTGTGGGCGCGCAGGTCCAGTGTCGCAAGGTGAAAGCCGAATGTGTCGATGCGCCAGAGCAGGCGGCGCGCCGAAAAGTAGCCCGCATGCACGCCGCGGTTGGCGAGCAGGCTCTGCGCGATCAGGTCTATGTCGGCGCGAAATTGCGCGGGCTGGCGATAGCCGTTGGCGCGGCCTTCGTTGGTGGCGTGCAGGCGTTCGGCGATCTGCCCGAGCAGCACGCGGTAGGGCATGCGGTCGTGACGCGAGGGCGCTATGCCGGGCGCGCCCGGCAGCAATGTGCGGTACTCCTCGATGCGCCGCACGACGCCCGCCGATATGCCGACGCGCCGCTCACTCTGCGAGAGCACCTGCGCGAGCTGCTGGCAGTCCTGGTAGTAGTTATTGATGATGGTCTGCTGCGCGCGGGCGAGGGTCTCGCGGATCGTCTTGGCGTGCACGTCGCTGGATGATTCCATGTCGCCGCCGACCCAGCTGCCGAAGCGCACGATGGTCGGCAGTTCGAGCGTCTCGGGCGAGGCGCCATAGAGCTTGCCGAGGGCCGCGGCGATCTCCTGGTAGAAGGCGGGGATGATGCGGTAGAGGATCTCGGTCAGATAGAAGATCGCGTGCTCGCGCTCATCGGCTACGGTCAGGCGATCGCGCGGGTGCTCCTCGGTCTGCCAGTCGGCACTGACCTCGGCGCGAATGCGCTCGAGCAGTGAGCGGCGCTCGTGCGGCGCGAGCGCGGCGTTGCTGCGCTCGAGCAGTAGTGCGGCCATGCGTTGCTGCCGGCGCAGCGTCGTGCGCCGCGTCGACTCCATCGGATGCGCCAGCAAAACCGGTTCGATCGAGAGTTGACCGAGCAGCTCCAGCACCTCATCGAGGCTCAGATCCGCGCTCTTGAGCTCTGCGAGCGCGTCCTCCACGCCGCCGGGCTGTGGCCGATCACCGTCCTGCTGAAAGTACTCGCGGCGGCGGCGGATGCGATGCACTTTTTCCGCGACGTTGGCCAGCTGAAACCAGGCGGAGAACGCCCGCAACAGTTCGCGCGCCACTCGCGGCGGCCGGCCCCGCACGCGCACCGCGAGCGCCTCGGCGGCGCCTGCGACCCCCTCGCGCCAGCGGATGGCCGTCTGGCGATCCTGCTCCACCAGGCCGAGCAGTTCCTCCCCGCCCTGCTCGCGCAGCACCTCGCCCATGAGCTGCCCGAGCGCATGCATGTCCTCTCGCAGCGGATTATGACGGGGCGGAAATTGAATCTGTTCGCGATGCA
>JBELAR010000181.1:0-3727 GCA_049508555.1 Steroidobacteraceae bacterium | reverse complement strand
TTGAAGAAGATTCGCGCATGCGCCAGCGGCTTGGCGCGCACCAGGCGTTTGTGCAGATACCCTTGCCATGTCAGTCGCTGCACATCCGGATCGGCGCAGATGCTGACAAAACGCTCGCGCCGCGCGTCGCTGCGGTACCAGAACCACTGCATCACTCGCAGCACTGCGAAGACGCGGCCGTGCTCGCGCATGAAGCGGCGCCGCGCCTCACGCAGGCGCTTGGGATCACCACTGCTCAAAAAGGCAGCCACGCTTTGCGCCGCCAGTCGCGCGCTATACATCGCGTAATAGAGGCCCTCGCCCGAAGCGGGCGCCACTACACCGGCCGCATCGCCCACCACGATCGCCCCGACCCCATCATCCCAGCGACGCAGCGGCCGCACGGGAATCGGCGCACCTTCGCACCGCGTCGTTTCGGCGTCGGCCAGACCGGCCTGATCGCGCAGCCGTGCGGTCGCGCGCCGCAACGAGAAACCCTTGCGTGCGCTGCCCACCCCGACGCTCGTGAGCGGGCCATGCGGAAACACCCAGCCATAGAAATCGGGCGAGACTTGACCGCAATAGAAAATTTCGCAACACCGGCCATCGACGTCGGCGGGCGTTCGAATGATTTCGTGGTACGCGAGCACGAATGCGCCGCGCACTGCCTTGGGCATACGCTGACGCGCCACGAGCGAGGCAGCGCCATCGGCACCCACTATGGCGCGCGCCCGCACGGCGCACGCCGCTGCGTTCTTCTCTCCCGCTGGCCGATAGGTGACGCTGTAGACCGGTCCGCTATCGCATCCTATGGCGACGCACTCGCCTGCCAGACGCACGCATCCCGCCAGGCGTGCTCGCTCGCGCAGCCATTCGTCGAAGGTTTCGCGATCGACCATGCCGACGAAGCCCGATTCTATTGGCATGTCCACGTGGCGCGAACTCGGGGCAACCATGCGCGCACGGTTTACCTGCGCCACCAGCAGGTGATCCGGAATCGCAAAATCCTGCAGTAGCCGCGGCGGCACGGCGCCACCGCAGGGTTTGATACGACCGGCGCGATCGAGCAGCAATACGCTGTGTCCGCTGCGCGCCAGCTCGCAGGCGGCTGTCGCTCCAGCCGGGCCACCGCCGATCACCACAACATCCCAGATCGCAGGGGAATTCTGCAGGCTCATGTCGCCGCCAGCGATCTGAGCGCAAAAGAGCTCAGCAGCATGCCGAGCACATACGACGTGATGCCGGTGCCGTTATACCAGGGTGCGAGCTCGCGCGGGCGCTGCAGCAGCCGGTGCATCAGCCACCATTGCACTGCCAGCAACAGTGCGACGCCCAAGGCAAACAGGCCCCGATTCAACGCGATCAACACGACGATCACTGCGAGCTGCGCCACTGACATGGTCCAACAGGCGAGGCGCGCTGCCCGCTCGACTCCGAGCCGCACCGGCAGTGTGCCCACGCCCATTTGCCGATCGCCACCGACCGACTTGAAATCGTTGAGAGTCATGATGCCGTGCGCGCCCAGACTGTAGAGTGCGGCGAGGAGAAGTTCCGGCCGCGTCGGCACGGCCGCGCTGACGATGGCGGCCCCGGTGAGCCAGGGCAGGCCCTCGTAGCAGAGCGCCACGGCGCTGTTGCCCCACCAGCCGTTGAGCTTGAGACGTACCGGCGGCGCGCTGTAGAGCCACGCCAGCAGTAGTCCCAGCAGTGTGGCCCGAAATGCGAAAGCGCCCAGCGGAATGGCCGCCGCAGCGCTCAGCGCGCTCCAGCCGATCGCGACGCACAGACCCCAATGACCCGGCACGCGGCCTGAGGGGATCGGACGTGCCGGCTGGTTGAGCGCGTCGACTTCCCGGTCGAACCAGTCATTGATGGCCTGGCTGCTGCCGCAGACCAATGGCCCGGTAAGCAGCACTCCCAGCGCCACCTGCCACCATGCAATCGCGCCAACGCGGGACGCACACACCACCCCGCAACCGAAAGCCCACATGGGCGGAAACCAGGTGATCGGCTTGAGCAGTTCCAGCACTGCACGTGCTTCAGGGAGCGACTCGAATAATTTGAGCGCCAGCGGCCGTGCCATGAATGTAATCTATTACTGACACTTTGAAGTGTCAATGAACTATTACACGCGCAGCGCCGCTGAATCGATGCTAGTCGCTGCTGGAGGCGCCGCCCGGACCGCCGATATCGGCGATGCCGTGGCGGTGCAGTTTTGCGTACAGACTTTGCCGGCTCAGACCCAGAATCTCGGCTGCCGAAGCCCTGTTGTCACCGGTCAGCTCGAGCGCTGCCTCGATGCACAGGCGCTCGATCATGTCGGTGGACTCACGCACCAGTTCCTTGAGCGGCACGCGCCCGACCAGTTCAGTCAATTGCTCGACCGACCGGGGTCGCTCGGCACCGGAACGGCGTTCCGCCGGTAAGCGATTGCTCACATCGCGTATCGTGAACCCGCAGTAGGGTTCACCGCCCTCGGGTACCGCGACGGCACAGATTTCTACCTCTGTCGTCGAGCCGTATTCTCCGCGCAGCGTGGTGGAGAATTGCTTCAAACTCTGATGCTCGCGCAACTGATTGGCCAGCAGCGAGAAATCCAGCCCCGGGCGCCCAAGCCAGCGATCAAGTGGCTCACCGCGAACCTGCTCCTCGGTGCCGAGTTGCACAAAGTCGAGGAAGGCGCGATTGGCGAATTGAATGCTGCCATTGAGGTCTGTCACGACAAAGCCATCGGGCGAGCTGCCCACGACCTCGAACACACGCGATTTCTTCTTGATCTGCGCGGCGCCCTCCGGATCCAGCTCGCTCGCGAGCAGACGCACCATGTAGAAATCGGATCGGCCTTCGCGAAACAGCGACGCCGACACGCGCACTGCCTTGCCTGGCTGCGCGAGGGGGCGCAGCGGATATTCCTCGGCCTGCCCGGCCGCGCCGACTTTGCCCAATAACGCGTCGAGTGCGCGCCGACTCGGAATCGCGAAAGCTTCGTTCAAGGGCCGGCCGATCAGCCGCCGCCCGGATTCACCCAACATCTGCATCGCCGCCGGGTTGGCCTCGACGACTTTGCGCGTCGTCGCCTCCACCACGATGACCGCTTCCGAGGCGACCTGGAACAGCAAGCGATGTCGCGTTTCGGCCTGGCGCAGCCGCGAATACTCGTGTTCCATGTTGCGTTGGGCATCCACCAGACGCTGCTGCATGGTTGCCAGAGGCCGCATACTGCGGCCCATGGCCACCACGCGGCCACGCGGTCCGATTTGCACCGCCGAATACATGATGGGCAGATCAACGCCGTTCGGGATCGGATGATTGACGTGACGCCAGCGAGGCCCCGCCTTGGAGAGAGCGTCGTGCAGCAGCGCTTCGATCTTGGGGCGACTCTCGACCGTAACGGTCTCGACCCAGGGCTTGCCGAGCAGCTCCTTGCTGTCGATCTCGCGCTCCAGCTCATCGCTACCGAAGGAAATGTCGCTGATCAAGCCCTGGTCACTGGCATTCACCACCAGCGCAATGTCGGACGCTACGGTTATCAGGCTGGATGCAGTATCGACGTCAATGCTGCTCAGCCACTTGCGGACAACTGAAAATTTCTTCACGCGCGAGCCAGTCGGTTTTGGCACGTGCGTATACTACGCTGAGTAATGGATTGTTGACACATCTAGTGTCTACAAATAACAACAGACTGTCGCTTTTCCCTTCCCGCTCAGCTATTTGTAATCCCCGTCACCGCTCTCCCGCCAACAGGGCG
>JBELAR010000180.1:0-3767 GCA_049508555.1 Steroidobacteraceae bacterium | reverse complement strand
CCGCGTGCGCTCAGTGCTCTTTGAACTGATAGGACACGATGACTCCGACCGTGCGGGGCTGCGAAATGATGGCCTGGGCGCGATTGCCGAGCAGGGCGGGATCCTGGTAGGAGTTGATGCCGAGATTGTTGGTCAGGTTGTTACAGTACAGCGAGGAGATCCAGTGCGAGCGGGCGTAGCTGAGCCGCATATCCACCATGGTGTATCCGGGCACCGTCGGCACGGTAGCGGACAGCGAGGGCAATACGGAGCTCTGGTAGTGGGCGTTGACCGCGTAGCGCCATTCGCCGCCGGCGAAGCTCACATGACCGTACTCAAAGCCGCCGGCCATGGTGTTGAGCGGTGTCCCGGGCAACGGTCCGCCGGGCGCCGCTGGCGGGAAGGACAGGTTCGCGTAGCCGTTGGGACCGGTGCCGGTGAGCAAAGGGCTCTCGGTGGAGAACTTGGTGTGATCGTAGCTGTAATCGAAGTGTGCCGTCAGATGCTGCGTCAGCAGCGCCTCGAGCTCGAGTTCCACGCCCTGGCTGTAGCCGTTGCCGATGTTGAGGCCGCTGGGCAGCACGAAAGGCGTCAGATCCACGAACTCCTGGATGTTGTGCCACTGGATCTCGTAGATCGCCCCCGAGTAGCGGAAGCGGTTGGCGATGGTTCCCTTGGCGCCGATCTCGTAGTTGTCGGCCGTGTCCGGGGCCATGTTTCGCAACGCCGGGTTGGTGATAGCGGGCGGGTTGAACTCATACTCGGCCGACGGCAGCCCGTTGATGCCGCCGCGGCGGAAGCCTTGTGACCAGGTGGCGTACACGAGATTGGTCGGGTCGATCTGAAATGAGGTATTCGCCTTCCACAACGCACGGCGCCACGAGTCGCTGAGCGTCAGATCCGTGACGGCCACGTCCCCCTGGTAGAAGCCGGCATTCACCTGCGTTTCCGAAACGGTCTGCCGGAACAGGCGCGCGCCGCCCGTCAGGCTCCACCTGGAGGTCAGATGGGCGGTGAGCTCGCCGAACAGGGCCAGGTCGGTGAAGCGGGTGTCAAACGAGCTGGTGTAGGCGTCATCCGCGACGACCGGCAGGCCGTCGATGTACTGCGTCGGGCCCGGCATATAGGTCGATTCACCGTAACCGCATTTGGAGGCATCGAAGTCGTCGCCCTGCCCGTAGGTCGGTATGCAGTTATTGTAGAAATTCAGAGCGCCGGGTGTGTAGTCGTTCTCGAGGATGACCGTGTCCTCATTCTTGTAGAACAGGCCGGCCAACCAGTCGAAGGTGCCGCCGAGCTTCGAAGCGAGCCGGAACTCCTGCGCCCAGCTCTTGTCGTCGAGGCCTTCGTGACCGTCGGATATGAAGCGCGGATTCTGGCCGTAGGCGGATTGAAAGAATCCGAAGTTCTGGTATTCGGCAGTCTCATCCGCGATGGTCTGATTCACGTGATGCGCGAAGGAGCTGGCCGAGGTCAGGGTGGCGAAGCCCATGTCATATTCGATCGACAGCGCCGCGATATTCACTTCATCGTGCGTGCTGTCGAGCAGATTGTCGGCGCTGGCCAGCGTCGTATTGGCGGCGCTGGGCAAGGTGGCCGGGTAGAGCGACAGTTCATTCGGTGGGCCGAGGTACTGGGTCAGCGGATTGATCGGCTGCGTGTAGGCCAGCGGGTTGGTCGCGATATACGGAAAACCGCCCGCCGTGCCGAGCTGGTAGAAATACGACAGATCGGCATGGAACGACTCGCTCGGCTGCCACAGCGCGGAGACGCGTGCGGTGTGGTATTCGTACTCGTTGGTGTGGGTCTTGTCGTAGATGACCGGTGCACTGAAATCATTGCCCGGCTGCGCCGAGATGGGACTGCCGGTCGAATTCAATACGTAGAGATTAGGCTCATTGATGTAGCCGGCATCATAGGTCCACGAGCCGTTGGCGCGTATCGCGATGGTATCGGTGAGCGGAATGTTGAACATGACGTGCGCTTCTTCGTTCGGCGCGCCGGTATGATCGGTATCACTCATTCCCAAGGTGAATTTGGCGTCGAAGCCCGAGAGGTCCGGCTGGTTCAACACGTAGCGGATCGTGCCGCCGAGTGAGCCGGAGCCATACAGCGTGCCCTGGGGTCCGCGCAGTACCTCGACGCGGTCGAGATCCTCCAGTCGCAGGTTCACGAACAGCGGTGTGTCGTCGACGTAGGTGGCGACCGCGGGCACGACCGGCGAGGCGGCGCCCGGCAGAAACCCGGTGTTGTCGCTGTTGAGACCGCGGATCACGATATTCGCACCCGAGACGCCGCTGAAGGGGCCCTTGTCGACGAAATCGATGCCGGCCATCGAATGCGCCAGCGCGGCGACGTCCTCGATGCCAGCCTGTGCGAGTGCATCACCGGTGACCGCCGTGATGCTGATGGGCAGGTCCTGCGCCGATACCGCGCGCCGCGTCGCGGTGACGATCACCTCTCCCAATTCCAGATTGCTGTTGTCGTCCGATGAGGCGTCGGCGATGGCGTAGGGGCCGTAGAGCGCCGTCAATACCGCTGCGGTCACCGACGTCGCTTGTTTGAATCGATGGTATCTGTTGCGGCGCCGATCTGTTGCTGCCAACCCACGCGTGCGCGGTAGTCTGATCATCGAGATGTTGCCCCTGTCTTTGAATGAGCTGCGGTGACCCCGCTTGAGTTGGAACGCGATGCAGTTCCCATGCCAACGCACGGCGATAAGCGAGTGCTTGCAACGTCCGTTTTTCTAGAGGCAGCAGCGCCGGATGCGGGGTAACCGCGGCACTACGCTGGTGCAAGTCGGCTTAGTCAGCGGTCTTTTGCGCCAAAATGGCTAGTGCGGCCGCGTGGCTCTGCGTCGTCGTGTGCGTGCGTTCAGTGCGCGGCGCTGCCGGCGAACAGGCTCAGCGGCGGGCAATAGAAGCCGCGCCCGATCAGGCCGGCGGTACCGTCGCGATCGAGCACGGCCAGATTGATCAGCGGGCAGAGCGCCGCGCGTTCGACCGATTCGGGATCGACGATGCCACTGCGCGGATCGATCAGCGCGGCGCGACGCGACAGCGCGTCCGCGGGCAACCATGCCGCCCATTCACCCGCGAGCCCCGGCGCGGCGGCCAGTGCCTGCCCACCGAGGCCGCAAAAATCAATCACGGCGCTATCGCCGATCGCACCCAGAGGAACGTGCGCGTCCTGGCCGGCAAAAAACGGGCCTCGCGGCGCCTCAGCCGGCAGTTGCTGCCAGGAGCGCTGTGCGCGCCGCCGGACGCCGAAATCAACGCCATTGCCGCCGATCGCGGCGATGGCACAGCCGCTCGCTCGCAGCGACGCGGCCGCCGCGGCCATCAGGACCGGCAGCACGAAGCCGGGATTCAAGCGCAGGCGCGCCGCGAACTCCGGCTCCAGACCGCGCAAGCGTTCGATGAGTGCGCTGTTCGCGGCAACGGTGCGGGCATGACATTCCTCCTGCGCCGCGATGCCGATGCGTATGAGTTCCCCCACGGCAATTGGATCGCGGCGTACGATCGGTGCCAGGACGCTCTGGGCCATCACGCTCAGAGCGCGCAGGCGCTCGCCGCATTCAGGCGCGGTGGCACCGAATCGCAACGCCGGCGGCGGCCCTTCCACCAGAGGTGCATAGCTCACCTCGCGCTGCTTCTGGACCGCGACCAGCGGCATCGAGGCCGAGACGACCTGCGCCAGAGGCGTGACGATGCCATGGTCCTGTGCGGGCTGCAGCTGCACCTGGCCGCGCGCGAGCAGCTCGGCCGCACCGCGCGCATCATCGGCGA
>JBELAR010000018.1:0-25230 GCA_049508555.1 Steroidobacteraceae bacterium | reverse complement strand
TCGGTCGCGGTGGCGCCGGGATGCAGGCTGCCGTTGAGTTTGAAGCCGACCACCTGCGGGATCAGCATCGTGACCGGCTGACCGAGCATCGCTGCCTCGGCCTCGATGCCACCGACCCCCCAGCCGAGCACGCCGAGGCCGTTGATCATCGTCGTGTGCGAATCGGTGCCCACAACGGTGTCCGGGTAGGCTTGAGGCGCGTCCTGCGGGCCGCCTTCGAATACCACGCGGCCCAGATACTCCAGATTCACCTGGTGCACGATGCCGGTGTTGGGCGGCACCACCTTGAAATTGCGGAACGCGGACTGGCCCCAGCGCAGGAAAGCGTAGCGCTCGCCGTTGCGTTCGAACTCGATGCGATTGTTATCGGCCAGGGAATGCGCGCTGCCGTAGCTGTCGACCTGGACCGAGTGGTCGACCACGAGTTCGGCGGGCGCGAGCGGGTTGATCTCATCCGGATTGCCGCCGAGGCGGATCATCGCCTCACGCATCGCTGCAAGATCGACCACGGCCGGTACGCCGGTGAAATCCTGCATGATCACGCGCGCCGGCGTGAAGCAGATCTCATGGGAGGGCTGCGCCCGTGGATCCCAGTCGAGCAGCGCCTCGATATCCGCGCGCGTGACGTTGACGCCATCCTCGAAGCGCAGCAGGTTTTCCAGCAGGATCTTCAGCGCATAGGGCAGGCGCGCGACTCGCGCGGCGCCGAGGGCCGGCAGACTCCAGATCGCGTAGGAGTGCGTTCCGGATTGCAGCGTGGTGTGGGTCTTGAAGCTATCGATCATCAACTCTCCCCTTATCCCACGCGGCGTGCGCGGCCCCAACCGGAGCCTGGGCAATTATATCGGGCGCCGGGCACTCGCGGAGCGGCTGCGCGCCGATGAGGCTCACCCGCTCCACGACCGCGCCGCCCAGGCAGCGAGCGCCCTCATACATCACCGCAAACTGCCCCGGGGTCGCTGCGCGCTGGGGCTGCTCGAACTCGATGTGTACGCAGCCATCGCCCCTGACGCTGACCCGCGCGGCCTGCAGCGGCTGGCGGTGGCGCAGCCTGATCTGTGCCGGAAAATCCCCGCTGCGCGCGGCACAGAGCCAGTTGGGCGCGCCGGCGTATACGGCGCTCGCATCCAGGCGGTGCTGCTCGTGCCGCTGTACCACCTTGAGGGCGTTACGCGCCGGCTCCTTGGCGGCCACGTACCAGGGCTCTTCGGCGCAGCCGCGCGCCCCGCCGATGGCGAGCCCGGCGCGCTGTCCGAGCGTGTAAAAGGGCAGGCCGCGGTGCTCGCCGAGCACGCGCCCCTCCAGGCTCTCGATCGGGCCGGGCTGCCCGTGTATGTAGCGGCTCAAGAACTGCGCGAACGGCCGCTCACCGATGAAGCAGATGCCGGTGCTGTCCGGTTTGTCGTAAACGGGCAGGCCCGCGCGGCGCGCCCGCTCGCGCACTTCGCTCTTGTGCAGCTCGCCGAGCGGGAAGAGCACCCGATCCAGACTCTCCCGGCGCACCGCGTGGAGAAAATAGGACTGATCCTTGTCGGTGTCGCAGGCCTGGTAGAGCGCCGGACCGTCGGGGGCGTCGAGGCGGCGGGCGTAATGGCCGGTTGCGAACAGCGCTGCGCCCAGACGCGAGGCGTAGCGGCGGCAGAGGCCGAATTTAATCTCCCGGTTGCACAATACGTCCGGGTTGGGGGTACGGCCGGCGCGATACTCCTCGAGCAGGTAGGCGAACACCTGCCGGCGGTACTGCTGCGCGAAGTCCACGCGGTGCAGCACGATATCGAGTTCGCGCGCCACCGCGCGCGCATCCTGGTAGTCCTGTGCATTGCTGCAATAGGCGTCCTCCTCGTCCCAGTTGCTCATGTACAGCGCCTGCACGTCGTAGCCGGCATCGCGCAGCAAGAGCGCGGCGAGCGCCGAATCGACGCCGCCGGACAAAGCGACGATCACGCGGAGGGAGGAGGCGGCTGCCATGGCGCCATTGTACCGGCGCCGCTGAAGGCGGCGATCGCCGCGAGCGGCAGGCGGGTGCCGCCCAGATAATCGTCGATACAGCGCAGCACCAGCTCTGAGCGCAGCCGCTCCGAGCGCGCGAGTAGCTCGGGGCGCGTAAGCCAGTGCGTCGTGATGATCGGCGGATCGAGCCTGCGATTGGGATCAAAATCGCGGATGGTGCCGGTGAAGGCGAAGCGCAGGGTGGTCTGCCCGCGCGGGCTGCGCCAGAGGTAGATGCCGAGCAGCCACTGCGGCTCGAACACCCAGGCGGTCTCCTCCTGCACTTCGCGCACCACCGCGCCGAGCAGCGACTCGCGATCCTCCAGATGCCCCGCGGGTTGATTGAAAACCAGGCGCCCGCGAATGCGCTCCTCGACCAGCAGAAAGCGACCCTCGCGCTCGATCACCGCCGCGACCGTCGTATCGGGCTTCCAGACCATACGACAGGATACCCTGCGCGGCCGTCCGGCGCGCAATGCCTCAGCGCCGGGCCACCCGCACTTCTCGCTCCTCCGGGGCGCTGGCCTGCCAGATGGCGTCGAACTCCTGCAGATACTGGCGCGCGATCGGCGGATTATTGAGTCCGGCAATGCCCTCGGCGCGATCCGCGCGCACGCGATAGACGATGCCGCGATCATCGCTGATGCAGTAAGAGGCCGTGAGCTCGCGATACTGCGGGGCGCGCAGTCGGATTTCCAGATAGCTGGTCAGGCGGTGTGCCATGGCGATGAAACGGTTGGCCCCGAGGCCGAGCCGCGCCTGATCGCGCATGAGCACCCGCACCTTGGCAAAACTGCGTCCGAGCACGAAGCGCTTGATGATCTCGAGAAAGGCCGGTTGATCGTAGATCTCGGGCTCGAGATCGGGGGTCATGATCGAGATCAGGCGCTGCCCGCTGGCTGCGACCGTCTCGGTGGCGGTGCGCACTTCATCCAGGCTGCTCAGCACGTGCAGCGTCTCGGGTATCGGCGGGCGCTTATCGAGCATCGCCGCCGTCATCGCGCCCGAGAGCGGCGCGTCCTCGAGCCCGAAGCTCGACAGACTCGCTGCGGTGGTCGTGCGAGTATCCCTGGTTGCTGTCACAACTTCGCCCTGGCAGCGGAAGCAAGTCCGCACCAGGATGTTAGAGACGCAACCGCGGGCAGATTGCCAACCCGGTCACGGATTGCCGCACCGGCAGTGTGAGCGGGCCAGCGCTTTTGGCCCTCAGAGCGGACCGGCGGCGTAGCGTCGCGCAAGCTGCGCGGCCAATCCGACATAACCTGCCGGACTGAGCGCCAGCAATCGTGCACGCTCGGTGGCATTCAGGGGCAGCGTCGCGACGAAGGCGGCGAGCGCGCTCGCATCGATGCGCTGGCCGCGAGTGAAATCCCGCAGCAGCTCGTAGCCGTTGGCGATGCCGGCGGCACGCAGCACGCTCTGGACAGCCTCGCCGAGCACTTCGTAGGCCCCCGCCAGATCAGCCGCCATGCGGTCGCGGTCCGGCGTGAGCTTCTCGAGCCCGCGCTGCAGCGCCTTCCAGCCGATCAGACTGTGTCCGAGTGCCACACCGAGGTTGCGCAGCACGGTCGAATCGGTCAGGTCGCGCTGCCAGCGCGAGATCGGCAGCTTCTCGGCGAAAAAGCGCAGCATGGCGTTCGCCATGCCGAAGTTGCCCTCGGCATTCTCGAAGTCGATCGGATTGATCTTGTGCGGCATGGTCGATGAGCCCACCTCCCCGGCGAGCGCGCGCTGTCGCAGGTAGCCGAGGGAGATGTAGCCCCACAGATCGCGGCACAGATCGATCAGAATGACGTTGAGTGCGGCGCAGGCATCACAGTACTCGGCAATCCAGTCGTGCGGCTCGATCTGCGTGCTGTAGGGATTCCACTCGAGCTGTTGCGAGACGATGAATTCCTCGCTGAGCGCGATCCAGTCCAGATCGGGCCGCGCGGCGTGATGGGCGTTGTAATTGCCGACCGCGCCATTCCACTTCGCCAGTATCGCTACGGCCTCGAGCCGGCGCCCCGCGCGCTCCAGCCGCGCTCCGACGTTGGCCATCTCCTTGCCGAAGGTGGTCGGACTGGCGCTCTGACCGTGCGTGCGCGCGAGCATCGGCAGCTGCGCGTGCGCCTCGGCCAGCGTGCGCAACGTCGCCCCGATGCGGCGCAGCTCCGGCAGCAGCACCGAGCCGCGCGTGCCGCGCAAAAGCCGCGCGTAGCTCAGATTGTTGATGTCCTCGGAGGTGCAGCCGAAGTGCACGAGCTCGAGCGCGGCGGGGCTCGCGCCCGCGGCCCCGAGCGCCTCGCGCACGAAGTATTCCACGGCCTTGACGTCGTGATTGATCCGCTGTTCGATGGCCTTGACCGAGCGCACGGCCTGTGGACCCGGATCGAGCGCGAGCCCCGCGGCGCGCTCAGCGACGGCGGCGGACAGCGGCTCGCCCAGCAGCCGCGAGGGTGCGGCGGCCAGCCGCGAGAACCACAGGGCCTCGACGCGGATGCGCTCGCGGATCAGCGCCGCCTCGGACAGGTATTCGCGCAACGGCTCGGCTGCGGCCGCGTAGCGACCGTCCACGGGCGAGAGCGCGGTGAGGGCGGAGGGTTCCATGCAGACGCGGTGAGTGACTGAAATGCTAGACTCGCGATCATAACGCATTGGCTCGCACCGGATCGATCATGAACTCGCCATCATTTCGCATCGAACGCGACAGCATGGGTGAACTGCGCGTGCCCGCCGAGGCGCTCTGGGGCGCGCAGACGCAGCGCGCGGTCGAGAATTTTCCGGTCAGCGGGCTGCGGCTGCCGCGCGGTTTCATCCGCGCTCTGGCGCTGATCAAGCAGGCCGCCGCCGCCGCCAACGCGCAGCTCGGGCTGCTCGAGCCGCACATCGGCGCGGCCATCGAACGCGCCGCGCAGCAGGTCGCGAGCGGCGCCTTCGATGCACAGTTTCCGATCGACGTGTTTCAGACCGGCTCGGGCACCAGCAGCAACATGAATGCCAACGAGGTGATCTCGCGCCTCAGCGCGCGCGAGGGCATCGCAGCGCATCCGAATGATCACGTCAACATGGGGCAGAGCAGCAACGACGTCATACCGACCGCGATTCACGTGAGTGCGGCGCTGCTGCTGCGCGAGCAGTTGCTGCCGGCGCTGGCGCATCTGACCGAGGTGCTGGCGCAGCGCGAGCGCGCATTGGCCGCGGTCGTCAAGACCGGGCGCACGCACCTCATGGATGCGATGCCGCTCACCCTGGGCCAGGAAATATCCGGCTGGCGTACCCAGATCGAGAACGGCGCGGCGAGGCTGCGCGCGACGGAGCCGCGCTTGCACGCGCTGGCGCAGGGCGGCACCGCGGTCGGCACCGGCATCAATGCCCACCCGGAATTCGCCGCCATCTTCTGCGCCCAGTTGCGCGCGCTCACCGGCATCGAATTCGAGCCGAGCCGCAATTTTTTCGAGTCGCTCTCGGCGCAGGACGCCGCGGTCGAGCTCTCGGGCCAGCTCAAGGTCGTGGCCGTGAGTCTCACGAAGATCGCCAACGATCTGCGCTGGATGAACAGCGGTCCGCTCGCAGGCCTCGGGGAAATCGCGCTGCCGGCGCTGCAGCCGGGCAGCAGCATCATGCCTGGCAAGGTCAATCCGGTCATCGCGGAGGCCACCGTCATGGTCGCCGCACAGGTCATCGGCAACGATGCGACCATCACGATCGCCGGGCAATCGGGCAATTTCCAGCTCAACGTGATGCTGCCCGTGATCGCCTACAATCTGCTCGAGAGCCTGCGTTTGCTGGCCAACGTGACGCGCCTGCTGGCCGATCAGGCGATCGCGGGGTTCGAGGTCAATCTGGCGCGCCTGGCCGAGACGCTCGAGCGCAATCCGATCCTCGTGACCGCGCTCAATCCCGTGATCGGCTACGAGCGCGGTGCGGCGATCGCGAAGCAGGCCTACGCGCAGGGCCTGCCGATCCGGGAAGTCGCGGCGCGGGAGACGGCGCTGCCGCGCGAGCAGCTCGACGCGCTGCTCGATCCGGCCGAACTCACGCGCGGGGGCATCAAGGGTGGATCCGGCGCCGGGGGCTCCGGCTAGGCAGTGGCTGCGAGCGCCCAGACGGTGTCGACGCCGCTGCGCGCGGACTGGTGCGAACATCTGCGAGGCTGCCTGTTGCCGCAACCCGATCATCGACTCGAGCACTGCCGGCTCGGTGCGCTGGCGCCGTTGTCGCAATCCCTGCGCGAGCAGTTGCGTGCGCGCTTGCCCGCGGGGCTGCGCGCCGCGGCGGTGCTGCTGCCCATCGTGTTGCATCCGCAGGCCCCGACGCTACTGCTGACGGTGCGCTCGAGTGCCTTGCGCTCGCACGCCGGCCAGATCAGTTTTCCGGGCGGACGGCTCGAGCCGGGCGATGTGGATCTGGCCGCCGCGGCGCTGCGCGAAACGCAGGAGGAAATCGGTATTCAGGCGGCCGCGATCGAGCCGATCGGGTTTCTTTCCGATCACATCGTACAGAGCGGCTATCGCGTGACCCCGGTGGTCGCGCTGTTGCAGCCCGGCTTCACGCTGCAGCCCGATGCGGCGGAGGTGGCCGAGGTGTTCGAGCTGCCCCTGAACTTCGCACTCGCGCGCAGTAACTATCACGCGCGCCAGCGCCGCTTGCACGGGCTGGAGCTCGAGCTGTGGGAGTTGCCCTATGGCGAGCGGCGCATCTGGGGCGCGACTGCCGGGATCCTGCTGCATCTGCGCGAGAGCTTTGGCGAGGGCGCGGCGTGAGCGGCGCGGGCGAGGCGCTCGATGCCCTGCTGGCGCTCATGCGCGCGCTGCGCGATCCGCACAGCGGCTGTCCCTGGGATCGCAGCCAGAGCTTTAAGACCATCGCGCCCTATACGATCGAGGAGGCCTACGAAGTCGCCGACGCGATCGAGCGCGACGATCCGGAGCGGCTGCGCGATGAGCTCGGCGATCTGCTGTTTCAGGTCGTGTTTCATACGCGCCTGGCCGAGGAGCTCGGGCGCTTCGATTTCGCCGCCGTGGCGCGTGGTATCCACGACAAGCTCGTGCGCCGTCATCCGCACGTGTTCGCCGCGCCCGAGGCGCTCGAGCTCACGCAGCTGCACAGCTCCTGGGAGTCGCAGAAGGCGCAGGAGCGCGCCGCGCGGGGTGCGGGCGGTGTACTGGCCGATGTGCCTCGCGCGCTGCCGGCGCTCACGCGCGCCGCGAAGCTGGGCCGGCGTGCGCGCCGCGTGGGCTTCGATTGGGAGGGGGCCGCGGGCGTGCGGGCCAAGATCGATGAGGAGCTCCGCGAGATCGACGCGGCGCTCGCGGCAGGTCGGCGCGAGCAGGTGGGCGAGGAGCTCGGCGACCTGCTCTTCACGCTGGCCAACTGGGCGCGGCATCTGGAACTCGATGCGGAGCAGGCACTGCGCGCGGCGGCATTGAAGTTCGAGCGGCGCTTCGAGTCCATGGAACAGGCGGCGCGCGCGCGCGGCATGGCGCTGGAGGCGCTCTCGAGCGCGCAATGGGACGAGCTCTGGCGCCACGCCAAATCGCTGGAACGCGAGGATTGAAGCGTGCCCCGGACATCGCTCAGGCTGCCATGTCTGCTCATCGCACTGGGCGTGCTCTGTGCGCCCTGCCTGAGCGGCCGCAGCGCGGAGCCGGAGGGCAAGGCCCGAGCCGATGCGGAGCTCTCGCGCGAGCAGGCCGTCACGCTGGTACAGCAGCGCTACGCCGCGCGCGTCGTGCGCGTCGAGGTTGCCGAGCAAGGCGGCCGGCGAGTCTACGTGTTCCGCCTGCTCTCGGGCGGCGGCAAGGTGTGGACGGTGCGCATCGACGCGCACAGCGGTGCCGAGGCGCCATTGCCATGAGAGTGCTGGTGGTCGAAGACGAAGTGGCGCTGCGTACGGCCTTGTCTGCCGACCTGGGCGCCGCCGGGCATACGGTCGATGTGGCCGCCGACGGCGCCGAGGGTCTGTACGCCGCGATCGAATACCCCATCGATGTCGCGATCATCGATCTGGGCTTGCCCGCGCTCTCCGGCCTGGAACTCATTCGCCAGGTGCGCGCCCGGGGCAAGAGCTACGGAATCCTGATTCTGACCGCGCGCGACCGCTGGCAGGACAAGGTCGAGGGCCTCGGTGCAGGCGCCGACGACTACCTCGCCAAGCCCTTTCACATGGCCGAACTGCAGGCACGCCTGAACGCGTTGCTGCGGCGTGCCGGGGGCTGGGCCAGCTCCCGCCTCGCCTGCGGCCCGCTGGAGCTCGACACCCGCGCGCAGGCGGTCAGTGTGCGCGGGACAGCCTTGACGCTGACGAGCTTCGAGTACCGCATCCTCGAGCACCTCATGCTGCACGCGGGTGAGGTGATCTCCAAGGCCGAGCTCACCGAGCGGCTCTACACCCAGGACTTCGACCGGGACAGCAACGTGGTCGAGGTGCTGATCGGGCGGCTGCGCCGCAAGCTCGACCCCGAGGACACGCTGCACCCGATTGAAACGCTGCGTGGGCGCGGTTATCGCCTGGCGTTGCCGCGCAGCTCGCCGCCAGCCGACGCCAACCCGCACTGATGGCACGCTCACCGCCGTCGGTGAGACGACGCCTGCTGGTCGCGGTGGCGCTGCCGCTGCTGCTGTTCTTCGCGCTGACCATCGCCGTGCTCGATCGCGTGTTTCGAGAGCTCGAGAGCACGGCGCTGCGTGAATTGCTCGAGCAGCAGATCGTCGGACTCGTGACCGCGGTGGATCTGAAAGCCGATGGTGCGATCGAAGTGAACCTGCTCGATCCGGAATCGCGGCTCGACGTGCCTGGCTCGGGTCTGTACGCCACGGTGCGTGATCAAAACGGCAGATTGCTCTGGAGCTCTCCCTCGATCGCGGGTACCGGCTTGCAGCTGGGCATCGCGTTGCGGGTCGGGGGCGTGGATTTTCGCACGCTCATGGCCCGTGACGGCACCCCCGTGGCGCAGCTCAGCCGCGGTCTGCAATGGGAATATGCGGTCGGGCGCTCCAAGAATCTGGTGTTCACCGCGGCCGACAGCACCGAGCCGCAGTTGCGGCAGTTGCGGCGCTTTCGCCAGCAGATGGCCGGCTGGTTCGGTGTGCTCGCCGCGGGACTGCTGGCCACGATGGCCTGGATGATGCGCCGCGCGCTCTCGCCGGTACGCCGTCTGGAGCAGGAGATCGCCGCCGTGGAATCGGGCGCGGCGCAAAAGCTCGGGGCGGCGTATCCGCGCGAGCTCGCCGGCGTGACCCGTGGCCTCAATGCGCTGCTCGACTCCGAGCGTGAACGCATTGCGCGCTATCGCGATTCCCTCGGCAACCTCGCGCACAGTCTCAAGACCCCGCTGGCGGTGATTCGCGCGAGCCTCGATAGCGCGGGCGATGCGCCGGCGGCGCAGCAGGCGACGATCCAGCTGGAGATCGATCACGTGGCGCAGATCGTCGAGCATCAGCTCAAGCGCGCCGCGGCCGTCGGCGGCGCGACCCTCGGTCAGGCGAGCGTCGCGGTGTTGCCGCTGCTCAGTCAGTTGCGCTCGGCGCTGCTCAAGGTCAATGCGCGCAAGGATCTGCGCATCGATCTGGATGTGCCGGGCTCGATCGGCTTCCTCGGCGACACCGGCGACATACTCGAGCTGCTCGGCAACCTGCTCGATAACGCCTGCAAATGGTGCCGCGCACGCGTCGCCGTGCGCGCCTGGCTCGATGAGGCGCAGCCGCCTTCGCGCTGCCTGTGCATGCGCATCGAGGATGACGGCCCAGGCATCGCCGCGGAGGATCGCGAGCGGGTCATCGAGCGCGGCGTGCGCGCCGATCAGCGTGTCGCCGGCCATGGACTGGGACTCGCGATGGTGCGCGAGACCGTCGCCCTCTATGGCGGCGCCTGGTCCATTGAGGCCTCCGTGGGTCTGGGCGGCGCCTGCATCACGCTGCAATTGCCGGGACGCGCGGCGCCGTAGCGGCGCCGCGGCTCGCTTCAGCGCGGCTCAAGGGCCGACGTCGAATTCGATGCCCTGCGCCAGAGGCAATGCTGCGCCCCAGTTGATGGTGTTGGTCTGCCGGCGCATATAGGCCTTCCAGGCATCGGAGCCGGCCTCGCGGCCACCACCCGTATCCTTCTCCCCGCCGAACGCGCCGCCAATCTCCGCCCCCGAGGTGCCGATGTTGATGTTGGCTATGCCGCAATCGCTGCCGCCATGGCTCAGGTAGCGCTCGGCGTGCTCGAGGCGCTGCGTGAACAGCGCCGAGGACAGCCCGTAGGCGGATTGATTCTGCAGTTCAATGGCCTGCTCGAGCGAATCGACCGGGATCAGATACAGGATGGGCCCGAAGGTTTCCTGCTGCACGATGCTCCAGTCGTTATGCGCCAGGACGATGGCCGGCTCGACGTAATATCCGGCGCGGGACAGCGCCTTGCCGCCGACCAGCAATTCCCCGCCCGCCTCGCGCGCAGCCTCGAGTGCCTGCTCGAAGTTGCGCACCGCCTGCGCATCGATCAGTGGACCGACCAGCGTGCTCGCCTCGAGCGGATCGCCGATGCGCATTTGCCGGTAGGCATGCACCAGCCGCGCTCGCAACTCTTCGAGCCGCGAGCGTTGCACCAGCACACGTCGGGTCGTGGTGCAGCGCTGACCGGCGGTGCCGAGCGCACCGAACACGATTGCCCGTGTCGCCAGCGCCAGATCCGCGCTCTCATCCACGATGATGGCGCCGTTGCCGCCCAGCTCGAGCAGCGATTTGCCCAGGCGCGCGGCCACCGTCTGCGCGATCTCACGGCCCACCTGTGTCGAGCCGGTGAAGGATATGAGAGCCACGCGCGGCTCGGCCGCGAGCAGCCGCGCCAGTTCCCCGCTGCCGTCGAGCAGCAGCTGCAGCAGCGGGGGTGCACGGTGACGCGCGAGTACCCGCTCGCACAGTCGCTGTACCGCGAGCGCGCACAACGGGGTCTTCGGCGAGGGCTTCCAGATGCAGGCATTGCCGCAGATGAGCGCGAGCAGAGCGTTCCAGGCCCAGACCGCCACGGGAAAGTTGAAGGCGCTGATGATGCCGACGACGCCGAGTGGATGCCATTGCTCGTACATGCGATGTTGCGCGCGCTCGGAGTGCATGGTGCGGCCGTAGAGCATGCGCGACTGGCCGACTGCGAAGTCGGCGATATCAATCATCTCCTGCACCTCGCCGAGCGCCTCGGCGATGATCTTGCCGTTCTCCAGCGCCACCAGCGTGGCGAGTTCCCGGCGGTTGCGGCGCAGTTCTTCGCCCAGATCGCGCACGAGCTGGCCGCGGCCCGGCGCCGGCACATCGGACCAGAGCCGTGCGGCGGCGACGGCGTGGCCCACGACGCGCTCGAAGTCGGCGCCGCTGTGGGTCTGCACGCGGCCGAGCACGCCCCCATCGGCGGGATTGCGCGATTCGAGCACGCCCGCGCGCAGCTCGGGCGCGGCCAGCGGCAAGTCGAAATGCGAGAGCAGTGCCGCCGTTTCGGTGTAGGGCATGTGCCTCAACCCCGCAACGCGCGCTGGCGGCCCGGCGAGCCGCTCACGACCACCTCGGCCGAAATGTCCTTGCTGCCGCCGGCCGCCAGATGGCTGCCGAAGCGATTGGCGAGGATATCGGGCAGACGGAAAGACTCCTGCGTGACCAGGCCGTGATGGCGCTGCGGATCGGCCAGCACGAGGTCGAGCACCGCACAGACGCCCGCAGCCGTGCTGACCTGGATCGCTGACCACAGCCGCCCCGCGATCAATTGCGGATAGATCTTGCTGACGTAGTTCTCTTCGCGCAGCTCCCCGTTCTGCTGGCCGGTGACCGCCGCATAGACGATCACGACGTCCTGCAGCGTCTGCGGCACGGCGTTCTCCAGGATCCGCTTGAGTGTGCTGCGATCGTGATTGAGTTTCAGATCGTTCAGCAGCAGGCGCATCTGCGCGCAATGTCCGGGGTAGCGTATCGTCTTGTAGTCCATGCTCTCGCAGCGTGCGCCGCAGGTCTGGGCCAGGGAGCCCAGGCCGCCCGAGGTGTTGAAAGCCTCATAGAGCGTGCCGTCAATCTCGATTTCCTCCAGCCCCTCCAGGGGCCGGATCTCGACCAGGCGGCCGTCGCTGATGGCCTCGCAGGGGTTGCCGTATTCGTTGATCAGACCCTCGGTCGACCAGGTCAGGGAGTACTTCAGGACGTTGTGCGGATGCTGCGGCAAGGCCCCGACGCGCAGCCTCACGTTGCGCAGCGTGTCGAAATGACGGATCAGCTCCCCGCCCGCAATACTGATGAAGCCCGGTGCGAGTCCGCATTGCGGTACGAAGGCCTGTGAGGCCGTGCGCGCCAGCGCACTGACGCGGCGCGTGACTTCCACGTCCTCGGTCAGATCGAAATAATGCACGCCGGCGCCGCGGGCGGCCGCGGCCACCAGCGGATTGCAGTGATAGGGCAGGCTCGAGACCAGGGCATCGACCGGATGGGCCTGCAGTTGCGCGCGCATCGCGCTCGCATCGGTCGCGTCCAGGCGCAGCGAGTGTACGTTCGACAGGCCGTGCGCGCGCGCGACGGCGGCGGCAGCGGCCTCGTCCACATCGCCGAGCTGTACCTGATAGGCGCCCGATTCGCCCAGCAGGCCCGAGATCAGCGCGCCGATCTTGCCGGCACCCAGAACCAGCACCTTGTGCATTCACATTCCCCGGGAAAGTGCGCATGTTAGCATTGGCCAATGCGCTCCACCGACAGCAATTCCTGGCACCCCGCGAGCTGGCAGACGCGCAAGGCGACCCAGCAGCCGAGCTATGAGGACGCGGCGGCCCTCAGTCAGGTCGTGGCCGAACTGGCACGCCTGCCGCCGATCGTGGTGTCGTGGGAGATCGAGAATCTACGCGAGCGTCTCGCTGCCGTGCAGCGGGGCGAGGGCTTCCTGCTGCAGGGTGGGGATTGCGCGGAGAGCTTTGCTGACTGCGAGTCCGACCACATTGCCAAGCAGCTGAAAGTGCTGCTGCAGATGAGTCTGGTGCTGCTCTCGAGCATGAAGCGTCCGGTCGTGCGTATCGGCCGCCTGGCCGGCCAGTACGCCAAGCCGCGCTCCGCGGACACCGAGACGCGCGAGGGTCTCACATTGCCCGCCTATCGGGGTGATCTGGTCAATCGGCCCGAGTTCAGCGCCGAGGCGCGCCGGGCCGATCCGCAATTGCTGCTGCGTGGCTACGAGCGTGCCGCCTTGACGCTCAATTTCGTGCGCGCGCTGGTCGATGGCGGCTTCACCGATCTGCATCATCCCGAGTACTGGGATCTGGGCTTCATGCGCCATGCACCGCTGCGTGAGGCCTACGAGCGCACCGCGCGCTCGATCGGCGATGCGCTGGATTTCTTCGAATCCCTGAGCGGCAAACGCGTTCACGAGGCCATGCGCGTGGACTTCTTTGCCAGCCACGAGGGCCTGCATCTGCTCTACGAGCAGGCCCAGACGCGCTTCATCGCGCGCCAGAACCGCTGGTACAACCTCTCGACGCACATGCCCTGGATCGGCATGCGCACGGCGCAGATCGAGGCCGCGCACGTCGAGTATTTCCGCGGTATCTCCAATCCGATCGGCGTGAAGATCGGCGCCGCGATGAGCGAACAGTGGCTGCAGCAGCTCGTGACCACGCTCAATCCGCAGAACCAGCCCGGGCGGCTCACGCTGATTCACCGCTACGGGGCCAAAGACATCGAGAAGTCGCTGCCGGGCGCGATCGAGGCCGTGCGGCGCACGGGTCACACGGTGCTGTGGTGCTGCGACCCGATGCACGGCAATACCGAGACCAGCACCGGGGGCTTCAAGACCCGGCGCTTCGAGAACATCCTCAGCGAACTCGAACTCGCCTTTCGCATCCACGCCGAACAGGGCTCCTATCTCGGCGGCGTGCACATCGAGTTGACGGGCGAGGACGTCACCGAATGCACCGGAGGTGCCCGCGGTCTGACCGATTCGGATCTGCAGCGCGCCTATCGCTCGCAGGTCGATCCGCGGCTCAATTACGAACAGGCGCTCGAGCTCGCCCTGCTGATCGCCGAGCGCAGCAAGCGGCAGTCCTGAGGGCAGCGGCTGCCCGTTGATCCCGCCTACGCGAGCGCCGCCATGAGCGAACGCGATTTCGATGCCAGGGCCTATGTGGCCACGTTGCCGCAGCGTCCGGGCGTTTACCGCATGTACGATGCCTTCGATGAGCTGCTCTATGTCGGCAAGGCGGCGCGGCTGCGCGACCGGGTGGGCAGCTACTTTGCGAGCGGAACTCTCGCGCCCAAGGTGGCCGCGCTGGTGGCCCGGGTCGCCCGGGTCGAGGTGACCGTAGTCAATACCGAGACCGAGGCGCTGCTGCTCGAGAGCAATCTGATCAAGGCCCATCGTCCGCGCTACAACATCATCCTGCGCGACGATAAGTCCTTTCCCTACATTCTGTGTCAGATGAATCACGAGTTCCCGCGCCTCATGTTCTATCGCGGACCGCGCCCGCGCGGTGGGCGGCAGTTCGGGCCGTTTCCGAGCGCCTCGGCGGTCAAGGAGGTGTTGCAGCACCTGCAGAAGGTGTTTCGCATCCGCAATTGCCGCGATTCCTTCTTCGCCAACCGCAGCCGGCCGTGCCTGCAGCACCAGATCGGACGCTGCTCCGCGCCCTGCGTCGCGCTGATCAGCCGCGAGGACTATGCGCGCGATGTCGAAGGCGCAATCGGCGTGCTCGAGGGCCGCAACCTCGAGGTCGTGGCCGAACTGCAGCGGCGCATGGAGGGCGCGGCCGGCGCGCTGCAATTCGAGGACGCCGCGCGGCTGCGCGATCAGCTGCGTGAGCTGCAGCAGATCCGCGCCCAGCAGATTGCCAACGCGCGCCGCCCGACCGACACCGACGTGATCGCGATAGCCGGGGAGCCGGGCCAGTACGCGATCTGCGTGCTGCCGGTACGCGAAGGACAGAATCTGGGCACCGCGAGCTATTTTCCGGGCCACGCTCTCAGCGAGCCGGCCGAGACGCTGGCGGATTTCCTGATGCTGTATTACACCCGCGAGAGCGCGCCCCCGGAGGTGCTCATCAACATGGAACTGCCCGACCGCGAGGCGCTCAGCGAGGCGCTGGGGCACCTGTCCCGGCCGCTGCAATTGCGGGTACCGCAACGCGGCATCGGACTGAAGTGGATCGCGCAGGCGCAGGAAAACGCCGGCAATGCCCTGCGCATGCGGCGCGCGCAAGCCGAAGCCGCCGGTGCCGGCCTGCAGTTGCTCACGCGCGTGCTGCAGCTGAACGCGCCGCCCGAGCGTATCGAATGCTTCGACGTGAGCCATACGGCGGGTGAGGGTACGGTCGCCTCCTGCGTGGTGTTCGGCCCGGACGGTGCCCACAAGCGCGAATATCGGCGCTACAACATCGAGGGTGTGACGCCGGGCGATGACTACGGCGCCATGCATCAGGCGTTGCGCCGCCACGCGGTGCGCATCGCCAGCGGCGAGCGGCCCCGGCCGGATCTGCTGCTCATCGACGGCGGCCCGGGTCAGGTCGACGCCGCGCTCAGCGCGCTCGCGGAAGCCGGTGTAGAGGGGCTCGCGCTCGTGGGGGTGTCCAAGGGCGCGGATCGCCGGGTTGGTCAGGAGCGGCTGCATCGGGCTGGGGATCCGATGCCGATCGTGCTCGAAGCCGACAGCGCCGCGCTGCATTTCATCCAGCGCGTGCGCGACGAGGCGCACCGCTTCGCGATCACCGGGCATCGCAAGCGGCGCGCCCGGCGCTACCATGAGTCCGTACTCGAGGCGGTGCCAGGTCTCGGGCCGGCGCGGCGGCGCGCGCTGTTGACGCACTTTGGCGGCTTGCAGGGGGTCATGCGCGCCGGCGTTGCGGATCTGGAAAAAGTGCCCGGCGTCGGCGCGTCGATGGCGCGTTCGATCTATGATCATCTGCACCCGGGGGCGTGATGAACTGGAACCTGCCGAATATCCTGACGTGGCTGCGCATCCTGGCGATACCGCTGATCGTGTTGCTGTTCCTGTTCGGTGGCCACGGCGCGGACAATCTGGCCGATCCGCTCGCCGGTCTGCTGTTCGCAGCCGCCGCCATCACCGATTCGCTCGACGGCTACCTGGCACGCCGCCTGGGCCAGACGACCCGTCTGGGCACCTTTCTCGATCCGGTGGCCGACAAGCTCATCGTGGCCGTGGCGCTGGTGCTGATCGTGAGCCGCGATGCGAGTCCGGTCATGGTGCTGACCGCCACCGTGATCATCGGCCGGGAGATCGCGATCTCGGCGCTGCGCGAATGGATGGCGGGAATCGGCCAGCGCACGGCGGTCGCGGTCTCCAACATCGGCAAGTACAAGACGATCCTGCAGATGGTCGGAGTGACCATGCTGCTGTTTCGTCATTCGCTGCTCGGGCTGCCCATCTACATGCTCGGCGAATGGCTCACAGTGCTCGCAGCCGTGCTCACGCTGATCTCCATGGCGCTCTACCTGCGCGCTGCGTGGCCCCATCTGTCGGCTTCGGTCTGAGGTGCCGTGGGGGCACGCGCACAGAGCGATCCGCTGGCCGCGCAGGCCGTGCGCACGCGCGCGGCACCGCTGCTGCGCGCGCAGCGCGCCGCCCTCTCGCGGCGCTGGATTGACGGCCTGCTGCATGAGTACGGCATCGGTAGCGCCGAGGGCCTGGCGCTGCTGACGCTGGCCGAGTCATACCTGCGCGTGCCCGATCCGGACACGGCGGCCGCTCTCGTGGCCGAGAAGCTGACGGCCGGAGACTGGCGTTCGCACCGCGGCGCCTCGCCTCGCTGGCAGGTCAACGCCGTGACGCGCGCGCTGATGCTCGCACGCACGCTGCTCGGGGCGAGCGAGCCGCGCTCCCTGCGCGTCGCGCAGCGGCTGCGGCCGCTCGTGGGCATGGCGCTGCGAACGCTCGGCGCGCAGTTCGTCTATGCGCGCGACATCGAGCAGGCGCTGCAGCGCTCGCGCCAGGAGGCTTCGCGGCGCTGGCGCTTTTCCTTCGACATGCTGGGTGAATCGGCACGGACGGAGGCCGACGCGGCGCGCTATCGCGCGGCCTATGAACATGCCATCGCCAGGGTGGGCGCGGCGGCGCCCGGGAGTGTGGCCAGCGCGCAGCGCGATGGTGTGTCCGTGAAACTCTCGGCATTGCACGCGCGCTACGAGCCGTTGCAGCGCAGGCATGCGGTCCCGGAGCTCGCGGCCATGGTGGTCGAACTGGCCGAGGCCGCCGCCGCCGGCCACATCGCGCTGACCATCGATGCCGAGGAGAGCGAGCGGCTGGAGATGTCGCTCGAGATTCTCGAGCGCGTGGCGGCGCACCCGCGCCTGCGCGGCTGGGACGGCCTCGGCTTTGCGGTTCAGGCTTATCAGCCGCGCGCCGAGGCCGTCATCGATGCCATCGCCGAGATCGCCCGCAGCAGCGCTCGGCGCCTCACGGTGCGCCTGGTCAAAGGCGCGTACTGGGACCTCGAGATCAAGCACGCGCAGGAGCGCGGACTGGCGCGATTCCCGGTCCATACGCGCAAGGCCGCGACCGACCTGAGTTATCTCGCCTGCGCGCGCCGTTTGCTGGCCGCGCCGCAACTCTATCCGGCCTTCGCCACGCATAACGCGTACAGCGTGGCGAGCATTCTGCAGTGGATCGGCACTGAAGGCGTGGCGGGCGGCGAGTTCGAGTTCCAGCGCCTGCACGGCATGGGCGCGGGCTTGTACGAGCCGTTGATGGCCGAACAGGGGCTGCGCTGCCGGATCTACGCCCCGGTTGGGCCCTACGCCGAGTTATTGCCCTACCTGGTGCGCCGCATTCTCGAGAACGGCGCGAATGCCGGCTTTGTTCATCAGCTCGCCGACCCGAGCGTCGACGAGCAGTCCCTGTTGAGCGACCCTGCGAGCACACTGCAAACGGCCGGCGACACTGAGAACGAGGCGATCGTGAATCCCCTGAACCTGTATCCGGAACGCCGCAACTCTGCGGGCATCGATTTCTCGGACCATGCCCAGACCGAGTCACTGTGCGCTGCATTGGCTGCCCGCTGGGCGGCGCCGCAGCGTGCAGCGCCGATCCTGGGCGGCGATGAGGGCACCGGCCCCGAACTCGAACTGCGTGATCCCGCCGCGCTGGCACACACGGTCGGTTCGGTCGTGCAGGCCACTGTGTCACAGGTGCGGTCCGCATTCGAGCGAGCACAGGCCGCGCAGCCGGCCTGGGCGGCGCGCAGCCTCGAGGGCCGGGCGCTGTGCCTCGAGCGCATGGCGCAGCTGCTCGAGCTCGAGCGCGATGCGCTCATGGCACTGCTGGTGCGCGAGGCGGGCAAGACCATAGCCGATGCGCTGGGCGAGTGGCGGGAGAGCGTGGACTTCTGCCGTTATTACGCGGCGCTCGCGCGCCGAACGCTCGAGCCCCAGGTATTGCCGGGACCGAGCGGCGAGCGCAATGAGCTGCACTGGGCCGCGCGCGGTACCTTCGCCTGTATCAGTCCATGGAACTTTCCACTGTCGATCTTCCTGGGCCAGGTGGCCGCCGCTCTGGTGAGCGGCAATGCGGTGCTTGCCAAGCCCGCGCCGCAGACGCCGCTGATCGCCGCGGCCGCCGTGCGTTTGCTGCTCAAGGCCGGGATCCCGGCCGACGTGATCGCGTTACTGCCCGGCAGCGATGCCATCGGCGCCGCCTTGACCGCTGAGCCGCACCTCGCCGGCGTGGTCTTCACGGGCTCCAACACGACCGCGCGGCGTATCGCGGCGGCGCTGTTGGCCGATGAGCGGCGCGCGCTCGTGCCATTGAT
Source organism: Steroidobacteraceae bacterium (assembly GCA_049508555.1). Lineage (GTDB taxonomy): Bacteria > Pseudomonadota > Gammaproteobacteria > Steroidobacterales > Steroidobacteraceae > FEN-1191. Next base: position 6,505 of record JBELAR010000018.1, on the reverse strand, counting down.
CGCCGAGACCGGCGGACTGAACGCCATGATCGTCGATTCCAGCGCACTGCTCGAGCGCGCGATCGGGGACGTGATCGTCTCGGCCTTCCACAGCGCCGGACAACGCTGCTCGGCGCTGCGCCTGCTGTGCCTGCAGGAGGATATCGCCGAGCCGGCGCTGCGCATGCTGATCGGCGCGATGGCGTTGCTGCGCCTGGGGGATCCGGGCCAGCTCGACACCGACGTCGGCCCGGTCATCGATGCGCCGGCGAGGCAGGCGCTGGAGGATTACTTGGCTGGCTTGCCCGCGGAGCGGATCCTCTATCGCTGCGCCTTGCCGGCGCCGTGTGCGCTCGGGCACTACGTGGCCCCGACGCTGGTGCGACTGCGGCATATCGAGGAACTGCAGCAGGAAGTGTTCGGACCCGTGCTGCACGTGGTGAGCTGGCGCGCCGGGACGCTGGCGCAAACCGTGGAGCGCATCAACGCGAGCGGCTATGGCCTGACGATGGGTTTACAGACCCGGCTCACGCAGCACGTCGAACTCGTGCAGCGCCTCTCGCGCGTCGGCAATCTCTACATCAACCGTTCCATGATCGGGGCCGTGGTCGGCTCGCAGCCCTTCGGCGGCGAGGGCCTGTCCGGCACCGGTCCGAAAGCCGGAGGGCCGCATTATCTGACCCGGTTCGTGACCGAACGCACCGTGAGCATCGACACCACGGCCGCGGGCGGGAACGTGCAGTTGCTGCAGCAGTCCGGCTAACGCGCCCGGCGCACGATGTGAACTGCGTCTCGCCGCCCTGATCCCGACCGCGCCACGCCGTACCGGCACTCAAGAAATCCGCCGGTCGCGCCGATAGCACGCGCATAGCCGACTCCCGGTGACGCCGAGATTAAGGGGTGCCCCTGACATGAACTTTCTCGTGGTCGATGATTTCTCCACGATGCGTCGCATCATCAAGAGCGTGCTGCACGAGATGGGCTATGCCAACGTGACGGAAGCGGATGACGGCAATACGGCATTGCCGCTGCTCAAGAACGGCAACTTCGATTTCCTGATCACCGACTGGAACATGCCGGGCATGGGCGGCCTGGAGCTGCTCAAGCTCGTACGCGCCGATTCCCGGCTGGCCAAATTGCCCGTGCTCCTGCTGACCGCGGAAGCCAAGCGCGAACAGATCGTCGAGGCTGCCCAGGCTGGCGTCAGCGGCTATGTGATCAAACCCTTCACGCCGGCTACTCTGAAGGAGAAGATCGAGAAGATCATCGCCGCACGGGCCGTCGCGGCTTAAGCTAGCATGAGCCGCACTCGGTCTGACGACAATCCCTTGACCCGCTCGGTGGCCGCCATGGGGCAGGCCCTGAACAGCGGTGACGAGTCCGCCTTTCGCGCCGCCCTTGCCGGCTTCGATCGCATACGCGACAGCGAAGTCGTGACGGGCGTGCGTAAGGTGACTCTCGAGCTGCAGACCGCACTGGCCCGTTTCCAGGTGGAATCCAAACTGCTCGATCTCGCGCAGCGCCAGGTTCCCGACGCGCGCCACCGTCTGGCACAGGTGCTGCGGCTCACCGACGACGCCGCGCATCGGACCATGGACCTGGTGGAACAATGCTGTCCACTGGCAGCGCAGACCGTGTGCGAGGGTGAACGACTCATGGCCCTGGACGCAAGTTGCGGCGGCACACCGGGATTGCGAGCCGACATCAGCGTGTTCCTCGCCCAAGCGGTGGGCAACATGACAGCGGTGCGCAGCAAACTCGGCGAAGTGCTCATGGCACAGGGCTACCAGGACCTCAGCGGGCAGATCGTACGCGGCGTCATGACGCTGATCGGGGAGCTCGAGACTGCGCTGGGCGAGCTCGCGCGCATCGGCGGCGTGTCCGCACCTGTCCCGAGCGCGACCCCCAATGCGACCAGCGCCTACGGTCCGGTCGTGCCGGGAATCGATCATGGCGATGCGGTCGATGGGCAGCAGGATGTCGATGCGCTGCTCTCGGGCCTCGGGATGTAGCGCGTGAGCATGGATCTCTCGCAGTTCCACGACGCCTTCTACGAGGAGAGCGCCGAGGCCATCGCGCAAATGGAACAGGCGCTGCTGCGCCTGGACGTGGGCACGCCCGATCCGGAACTGATCAACACGATGTTTCGCGTCGCTCACTCCATCAAGGGGGGCGCCGCCACCTTCGGCTTCGGCGACATCACATCTTTCACGCATTCCCTCGAGACCCTGCTCGATGAGCTGCGCGGGGGGCGTCTGCGGGTCACGAGGGCGCTGTCGGACCTGTTGCTGCGTTCGGTCGACGTCATGCGAGAGATGCTGCGTGCGCAGCAGGCCTCGCAGCCGCTGGACGCCCAGCGGGTCGCCGATCTGCAATTCGATCTCGAACTGCTGGTCGCACAGCGCGGCACCGCGGCCTCGCCGCCGGCTGCAGGTGAGGCCGCCATGGCAAGCGCACGGGCGCCGTCGGCAGCCGGGCCGGCACCCGCGACGCGAGCGGACCCGCGCCGCGGCACCTGCTACCAGATCAACTTTCGTCCCTTCCTGCACCTGCTGGCGCGTGGCAATGATCCGCTGCGCCTGTTTCGCGAGCTGCGCGAGCTCGGGGAGCTCGAGCTCAGTGCCGACATCTCGGCGCTGCCCGGGCTCGCGGATCTGGATCCCGAGAGCTGCTATCTCGCCTGGTCGTTGCGGCTCTGGAGCGAATCGCCGCGCCAATCGATCATCGAAGTGTTCGACTGGGCCGAGGGGGATTGTCAGCTCGAGGTACTCGCGCTCGAAGCGGCCGCCGCGTCGACGGCGGTTTGCGCGCCGCGGGTGCTGCCCGCGCTTCCCGCGCCCGCCGCGCCGGCCAAGGCGGCCGATGCCAGCTCGATCCGCGTCGGCATCGACAAGATCGAGGAGCTCATGAACAGCGTCGGTGAGCTCGTGATCACGCGCTCGATGCTCGGCCAGTTCGCCCCGCTCATCGACGGCCCGCTCGGCGAGCGTCTGCGCGCAGGACTCGCGCAGCTCGAACGCAATGTGCGAGGCTTGCAGGAGAGCGTCATGCGCGTGCGCATGGTGCCGGTCAGTTTCGTATTCAGCCGCTTTCCGCGCATGGTCCGCGACCTGGCGCAGCGGCTGGGGAAGCCGGTCGAGCTCCGGCTGAGCGGTGGCGAGACCGAACTGGATAAGACCGTGCTCGAGAAGATCGGCGATCCGCTCATGCATCTGGTGCGCAATTGCATCGATCACGGTATCGAGAGTCCGCAGCAGCGGGCCGAGAGCGGCAAGCCACCCTGCGGCACCGTACACCTGCACGCCTATCAACGCGGCAGCAGCATAACCATCGAGGTCAGCGACGACGGCGGGGGTCTCAAACGCGAGCGCATCCTCGCCAAGGCGCGCGAGCGCGGCCTCATCCGCGCGGATGAGCCCTTGTCCGAGGAGGGGATCTGCAATCTGATCTTTCTGGCCGGCTTCTCGACCAACGAGCAGGCCAATGACATCTCCGGCCGCGGCGTGGGCATGGATGTGGTCAAGCGCAACGTCGATGAGCTCGGCGGCAGCATCGAGGTGCGTTCCGAGACCGGTCAAGGTACACGCTTCAGCATCACACTGCCGCTCACGCTCGCGATACTCGACGGCCAGACTGTGGTCATCGGCGAGGAGTCATACATCGTTCCGATTACGGCTATCGTCGAGTCTTTACAGATGCGCACGGCGATGATCCGGCATGTGATCGGACACGGTGAGGTGCTGTCCTTCCGCGGCGAGTATCTGCCTGTGGTGCGGTTACAGCAGTTGTTCAACGCGCGAGCCAATCCCGGCGCGACGCCCGATCAGGGTCTCATCATGGTGGTCGAGGGCGAGGGCCGGCGCTTCGGTCTGTGCGTGGATGAGCTGCTCGGGCAGCAGCAGGTCGTCGTCAAGACGCTCGAGACCAATTATGGCCACGTCGAGGGCATCGCCGGGGCGACGATTCTGGGGGACGGATCCGTGGCGCTGATCCTCGACATGGCGGGATTGACTCGCTCGATCACGGATCGCATCGATGCGGTCGCGGCCTGACTTAACGACCCGTGGAGCATCAGCACATGTCCAGGACCATTCTCGCGGTCGATGATTCGGCCTCCATGCGACAGTTGCTCGGCGTCACGCTGCGCGCCGCGGGCTACGAGGTCATCGAGGCAATCGACGGCGACGACGCGCTGGACTATGCGCGCGCCCACGCGGTCGATCTGGTGCTGACGGATGTGAACATGCCGCGCATGGACGGCATCACGCTGGTGGCGCGATTGCGCGCTCTGCCGGCCTACCAGCTCACGCCGTTGCTGGTACTCACGACCGAATCGAGTCCGGAGCGCAAGATTCAAGGCAAGCAAGCCGGAGCCACCGGCTGGATGGTCAAGCCCTTCAATCCCGATCAGCTGCTCTCGACGCTCGAGCGCGTCTTCAGCAACCAGCACACGCTGCGCGTCTGAGGAGAAAGTCATTGGATGCTCTACACGCCAGGGCCAGCACGAAGCCGAGCACTCTCGCGCAGGCCGATCAGTACCTGACTTTTCAACTCGACGGCCAGGACTACGGCATCGAGATATTGCGCGTACAGGAAATCAAGCGCTGGGAGAAGCCGACCCGCTTGCCGCACTCACCGGATCACGTGCAGGGCGTGATCAATCTGCGCGGCGCCGTCGTGCCGATCCTCGATCTGCGCCGCCGCTTCGGTCTGGGGGAGAGCGGATATGCCGCGGGGGCGATCGTGATCGTGGTGGGAATCGATAACGAGCTCGGCGGACTGACGGCCGGCGTCGTAGTCGACGCCGTGTGCGAGGTGTGCAGCATCGATCCGGCCGATCTGCGCCCAGCGCCGGAGCTGGGATCGGCGTTCGACGGCGCCTTCGTGCGCGGTCTGGTCGTGATTGAAGAGCGCATGCTGATACTGCTCGATGTCGCGCAGCTCGTGAACACGATGCTCGGCGAGTCGGCAACCACTCCCAAAGTGGCCTGAGATGGGTGCGCGTGCGGCTCCGAAGGGACGAGCGCTGTCAGCCACGCGCGCCGCCGCGCGCGTCCCGTCGGGCGGCGCGCTGGCGCTCGATACGCTCTCGATTCGCGAGGTCGCCCGGCGCCATCTCGAACTCAAAGCCATGCTCGAGCGCGGTGCGGCAGAGCTCGATGTGAGCGCACTCGGCAGCATCGATACCGCCGGCCTGCAGTTGCTGCTGGCCACGGCTCTGGCGGCGCGGGCTCGCGGTCTGAAACTGCGCCTGCTCGGTGCACAGCAGCTCATGAGCGGCGCGGCTGAGATGCTTGGACTCGGTGCGCATCTGCGAGAGATCGCGGAGATCGTGCCGTGAGCACGCCGGATTCACGCGCCGCCGGCGATGCGGGTCTCGCAGCGCAGCTGCGCCGCTTCCTGGAACTCGGCGCGGCGCAGCTCGATGCGGCGATGCGCGAGAGCGACGCTCGTGCCGAGCAGCTCGCGAGCTCGGTCAGCGCCGTGGCCACCGATGCCCTGGCACTGGCCGTACAGGCACGCGCGCTCGATTGCGCCGATGCCGGCGCCGCCTCGCAGGCACGGCGCAGCATCAGGCATCTGGCCGACGCGCTCGGCAGCCATGTGCAGGCCACGATCCATGCGCTGCAGTTCTACGACAAGCTCATACAGCGTCTCACGCACGTGTGCGAGGGACTGACAATCCCCGTGGATTCGACCGCCGCTGAGCTCGGCGGCGCAGCGGCGGACTTCGACTCGCTGCTCGAACAGGTGCGCTCGCGCTACAGCATGGTCGAGGAGCGCGTGCTGTTCGACTTCATGATGCGCGGCCTGAGCGCCGAGCAGATGCTCAACGCCCTGACGGGTCTGCGCAACGCCGGGGCTCCGGGCGAACTCGAAGTGTTCTGAGTACACTGCCATGGACGCGGTCCCCGAAAATTCGGCGCGGCGCGACTACCCGTTCTCCGAACAGAATTTTGCGCGTGTTCGGGCGCTGGTGTACGCGCAGATCGGTATTGCACTGGCCGAGAACAAGCGCGCCCTGGTCTATGGGCGCCTGAGCCGGCGCCTGCGCGCGCTGCGGCTGACGGACTTCGACAGCTACCTGAACCTGCTCGAGCGCGGTGGCGGCGCGGAACTGCAGCACTTCCACAATGCGATCACGACCAATCTGACCTCTTTTTTCCGCGAGCGGCATCACTTCGAATATCTGGCCACGCAGTTGCTGCCCGCACTCGAGCCCCGCGGCGCGCAGGCGCGACGCCTGCGGATCTGGTCCGCCGGGTGCTCGAGCGGGGAGGAGCCGTATTCGATTGCGATGGTGCTCCGCGAGACGCTGGGCGAACTGCGCGACTGGGATGTGCGCATACTGGCCACGGATGTCGACAGCAACGTGCTCGATCAGGCCCGCACCGGCTGCTATGACGCCGAGCGCCTGGAGAGGCTGGGTGAGGCGCGAGTGCGGCGCTGGTTCAGCCGCGAGGCGGGTGCAGAGCGGTATCGGATCTGCGATGAGATCAAATCCCTCGTGAGCTTCAAAGCCCTG
>JBELAR010000179.1:0-3799 GCA_049508555.1 Steroidobacteraceae bacterium | reverse complement strand
GGATACCGCACCGCGCGCAGGACGCCCGCCGAGGGTCGCGGTGGGAGCTCGACATGAGAGCCCTGAGCTGGGACGCCGTGCCGCGCAACTGGACCAATACCCTCATGTTCGCCTTGACCTTCGCGGTCGCAGTGACGGTCGTGCCCTGGTATGGGTTCACGCACGGCTATCACGCCATGGCCTGGGTCTGGTTCACGCTGTTCCTCGGTGCCAACGGGATGTCGATCACCTGTGGCTATCACCGCCTCTATGCCCACGCCAGCTACGAGGCCCATCCGCTGTTGCGCTTGTGCTATCTGCTCTTCGGCGCCATGGCGCTGCAGAACAGCGCCTTGCTCTGGAGCGCGGGCCATCGGGTGCATCACCGCTACATCGATGATCCTGAGCGCGATCCCTATTGCGCGCGTCGCGGCTTCTGGTTCTCGCACATCGGCTGGATGCTGCACGATTATCCGAGCGGTGAACCGGATCTGAGCAGCGTGCGCGATCTGCAGCGCGATCCGCTGCTGATGTGGCAGCACCGCTACTACCTGCCGTTGACCCTCGCCATGAATTTTGGTCTGCCGATACTGGTCGGGTGGGCCAGCGGCGATATCCTGGGCACGTTGCTGCTCGCCGGGGTGCTGCGGCTCGTCGTCAGTCATCATTTCACCTTTTTCATCAATTCACTGGCGCACATCTGGGGCGTACAGCCCTATACCGATGACAACACCGCGCGTGACAATGGCGTGGTCGCGTTGTTGACCTACGGCGAGGGCTACCACAACTTTCATCACATGTTCGCGCATGACTACCGCAACGGCGTGCGCTGGTGGCAGTGGGACCCGTCCAAGTGGTTCATCAACGGCATGCGCTGGCTGGGACTGGCCCGCAACCTCAAGCGTGTGCCCTGGTTCAAGATTCAGCGCGCGCTGCTCGACACGCAGTTCCGGCGCGCTGAACTGCAGCTCGCCGGGCAACAGCCCGGCATGGTGCAGATCGAGCTGCTGCGTCGGCGGGTCGCCGAGGAATACGAGGCATTCTGCGAGGCCGTCGCGGCCTGGACGCATTTGCGCGAACAATGGCTCGCGCAGACCAAGCGTGCCATGATTCAGCGCTGGGAGCGTTCGATACTGCAGTCGCGCCTACAAGAACTGGAATATGGGTTGCAATTGCAATACCGTCGGATGCGACGGCTGCGCGCGGAGCTCGGTTAGCCGCTCCAGTCCTCTCGCGGCTGGGCGGAACCGAGCGGCCAGCAATGCGGCTGCCCTCGTACTATTCGACTATCCAGTCAAGGAGAGCTAGATATGGACGCCGCCTCCCGCACCGAGGGGCTTGCAGACTCCGATGCCGCCGCCGCCGGTGCATCGAAACCTGGCACTTCGATCGAGGCCCGCCTCCTGCGCCGGCTCATGCTGAGCCTGGGTGAGCCACCGATCGAGATATCGCTGAGCTCGACCGGCGAGCGGGTCGTGCCGCAGGGTGTCGCCCCGCTCGGGCACATCCGCATCGCCGACCGCCGCACCCTCTTCAGCCTGTTGCGCGATCCCATCGTGCGATTCGGCGATGCGTACAGTGCCGGGCGTATCGAGATCGAAGGGGATCTGGTGCAACTGCTCGAATTCGTCTATCGCAGCGCCGCGCCGCCTGGCGGGGAATCCTCGGTGCCGCGGCTGGTTTCGAACTGGTTGCGCCGGCCACGGCGCAACACGCTCAGGGGTTCGCGCCAGAACATTCACCGGCACTACGACCTGGGCAACGACTTCTATGCGTTGTGGCTCGGGGACACGATGGCGTACACCTGCGCCTATTTTCCGAACGCCGAGGCGACGCTCGAGCAGGCCCAGACCGAGAAGATGGATCATGTGTGTCGCAAGTTGCGGCTGCGCCCGACCGATAGCGTGGTCGAGGCGGGCTGCGGCTGGGGCAGTCTCGCGCTGCACATGGCCAGCCGCTACGGCGCCAAGGTGCGCGCCTTCAACATCTCCAAGGAACAGGTCGCCTACGCGCGGGCGCGCGCCCGGGAGCTGGGTCTGCAAGGGCGCGTCGAGTTCATCGAGGACGATTACCGCAACATCAGCGGGCGCTACGACGCGTTCGTCTCGATCGGCATGCTCGAGCACGTGGGACGCGAGAATTATCCGGAGCTCGGACGCGTGGTGCGCGCGGCGTTGAGCGCACAGGGCCGCGGCCTGATCCACTCGATCGGCCGCAACCGGCCTCAGCCTTTGCATCCCTGGATCGAGCGGCGGATCTTTCCCGGCGCCTACGCGCCCTCGCTCGGGGAGATGATGCAGATCTTCGAGCCCTGGGATCTCTCGGTGCTCGATGTCGAGAACATCCGCCTGCACTACGCGCTGACGCTGCGCCAGTGGCTCACGCGCTATGAAAATGTGCTCGATCAGGTGCGCGCGCGCTTCGATGATTTCTTCGTGCGCATGTGGCGCCTGTACCTGGCCGGCTCCATCGCCGCCTTCGAGACCGGAACGATGCAGTTATTCCAGGTTCTGTTCACGATCCAGGAGAACAACCAGGTCCCACTGACGCGCGAGTTCATGTATCCGCGCTGAGCCTCATGAGCGTGCGCAGTGCGGAGGTCATCATCGTGGGCGGCGGTCCGGCCGGCTCCGCGGCCGCCCGGCGCCTGCGCCAGGCGGGGCGCGATGTCGTGGTGCTCGACAAGGCGGCGTTTCCGCGGCCGAAGCTCTGTGCCGGGTGGATCACGCCGCAGGTCGTGACGGATCTGGAGCTCGATAGCAGCGCCTACCCGCATCGCTTTCTGAGCTTCCGCCGCCTGCAATGGCACATCAAGGGGCTGCGCTTGCCCGTGCCCTGCGTGCAGCATTCCATCCGCCGCTTTGAATTCGACGCCTGGCTGCTCGAGCGCTCCGGAGCGCCGGTCGAGCAGCATACGGTCAAGGACATCCGCCGCGACGGGGAGGGTTTCCTCATCGATGAGGCCTGGCGCTGCCGTTATCTGATCGGTGCGGGCGGCACCTCCTGTCCGGTCTATCGCACGCTGTTTCGCGATCAGCTCGGTCGCGACCGCGCGTTGCAGACCGTGACACTGGAGCTGGAATTCCCCTGGGACTGGCGCGACGCAGACTGTCATCTGTGGTTCTTCGAGCATGGATTGCCGGGCTATAGCTGGTATGTGCCGAAGGCGCGCGGCTGGCTCAACGTGGGCATCGGCGGCATGGCGGCGCGCCTGAAGCGTCGCGGCGAGGACATTCGACAGCACTGGGAGCACCTGTCCGGCAAACTCCAGAGTCAGTTCGGTATCCGATTGCCCGAGGCGCCCTCCGGCTACAGCTACTACGTACGCGGCGCATTGCATCCGGCGCGGTTGGGCAATGCGTTTCTGACCGGGGATGCCGCGGGTCTGGCCACACGCGATCTGTGCGAGGGCATCGGCCCGGCCATCCGCAGCGGTCAGCGTGCCGCGGAGTCCATCCTGACGGGCAGCGCCTACGCGCTCGATGGGGTCACGGGGGCGAGTCTTGGCGGCGGGCTGATCAGCCGCTGGATGGACTGGGCCTTCACCCGCGCCTGAAGCGCGCTCAGGCCGATTCCGCCCGCTCCCGGCCACGCGCCCGCGCCTCGGCCTCCTCGCGCTCGACCTCGATCTGATCGAGCACGGCATCGACGTCGACTATCGAGGTATCACGGGCAAAATGGCCTGTGAGCGGGCTGTCGGGCCTCAATACGGTGGCCTGATAGAGCTGCCAGATCTCACGCGCGTAGTTCGTCTCGAGCAGTTCGGGCGCGGCGCGGGCGAAGCTCGCGCGCATGTTGTTCACATCTCGCTCGAGCATGC
>JBELAR010000178.1:0-3819 GCA_049508555.1 Steroidobacteraceae bacterium | reverse complement strand
ACGCCCGAGCCGTGGTCATGGCGGCGCAGCGTCGGCACCGGGTGGGCGGGGGGTCGCCCTCATCAGCTGTTGCGACCCTCCTCGTCCTCGTCCCAATCCTCCTCATCCTCCTCCTCGTCTTCATCGTCATCCTCGTCCCAGGTTTCGTCGAGTTCGTCCTCCTCCTCGTCCTCCTCCTCCTCGGCGCCACCCGACCAGCCCTCGGGCTGATCGATTTTCTCCAGGTCGAGCTCTCGCCAGCCGTCCAGATCGAGCTCCTCGATTTCGCCATCGAGGTACTCGATTTCTACCAACTCTGAATCTTCATCGACCGAAAGCACACGGAAGCTGTCATTCTCGTCGATGTTTTCGTACCACTGGCCCGCAACGGGCTCGTACTCTCTTGCCACCGGATAGAACCCTCGAATGGTTTGGGCGCCTCTGTGGAGCGCCGCAGTGAGTTTAGGGCGGCAGCCGCGGTCAGGCAATCGCCCGCGGGCCGTTGCCCTTACAATGTCAATGCTGTTCATGAGCGCACGCAAAAAACCGGCCACATCCACACCATTGACCCAGGCGCGCCGCGTCGTCGTCAAGGTGGGTTCTGCGTTGCTGGTCGATGGGCGTACCGGGCGCCTCAACCGCGCATGGCTCGAGAGCTTGATCGAGGACCTGTTGCGGCTGCGCCGCCGCGGGCAGCAGGTGATTCTGGTGTCTTCCGGTGCCATCGCACTGGGACGGCGGCGGCTGCAACTGCCGGCCGGGCCATTGCGCCTGGAGGAGAGTCAGGCCGCAGCCGCGGTGGGCCAGATCCGCCTGGCGCACGCCTACAAGGAGCTGCTCGAGGACGGCGGTGTCACCGTGGCGCAGATCTTGCTGACACTGGAGGACAGCGAACAGCGCACGCGCTATCTCAATGCGCGCGCCACGCTCGAAGCGCTGCTATCGCTCGAGGCGATTCCGGTCATCAACGAAAACGATACGGTAGCGACCGCTGAGATTCGCTATGGCGATAACGATCGTCTGGCAGCCCGCGTCGCGCAGATGGCCAGCGCCGACTGCCTGCTGCTGCTCTCGGATGTCGACGGGCTGTACACGGCGGACCCGCATCGCGACCCGAAGGCACGGTTCATCGAGCACGTGCCGCATATCACGCCCGAGATCGAGGCGATGGCGGGGCGCGCCACGTCCGGTTTGGGCTCGGGCGGCATGAGCACCAAAATCGCCGCCGCACGTATCGCCGTGAGCGCCGGCTGCCATATGTGTATTGCCTCGGGCTACCACCGCCATCCCATCCGGCGCATCGAAGGCGGCGCCCGCTGCACCTGGTTCGCGCCGCACTCCACCCCTCTGGCGGCGCGCAAGCAGTGGATCGCCGGTACGCTGCGCCCGGCCGGCGCGATATGCATCGATGCCGGGGCCTTGCGCGCCCTGCACGGCGGCAAGAGCCTGCTGGCGGCAGGAGTGACCGGCACGGTCGGACGCTTCGACGCCGGCGACACGGTCAGCGTCCTGTCCCCGGCCGGTGCGGAGGTGGCGCGCGGCATTGCCGCGTACTCCGACAGCGAGTCGGCCCGCATCATGGGCCGCAAGAGCGGTGATATCGAGGCGGTGCTCGGTTTTCGCGGGCGCGAGGAGTTGATCCACCGCGACGATTTGGTCATTCTCCAGCCAGACCCCGAAGCGGCTCGACCTTCCGGCGTCTCACCGCAGGTCCAGGAGTACAAATGAGCAGTGTCGTCTCGAGCATACCGTCGCGTCCGGGCGAGGGCGACGTGCGCGAGCTCATGCAGGGCATCGGACGCGCCGCAGTCAATGCGGCCGAGATTCTGGCTGCCGCATCGACCGACGTGAAGAATTACGCGCTGAGTGTCGCGGCGGGCGCGCTGCGCGCTCAGGCAGCCGCCATTCTCGCGGCCAACGCGGAGGATATGCGCGACGCGCAAGCGGCGGCGGCCGGCGCCCCCATGCTCGAGCGGCTCAGACTCGATGCGGGCCGGGTCGAGGCGATTGCGCGCGGACTGGAGGAGATCGTCGCGCTGCCCGATCCGATTGGCAGTGTGATCGCTGCCTGGACGCGGCCCAACGGGTTGCAGATCGCCCGGGTGCGCGTGCCACTCGGCGTCATCGGTATCATTTACGAGAGCCGGCCGAACGTCACGGCCGATGCGGGCGCCCTGTGCCTGAAATCGGGCAATGCGGCGATCCTGCGCGGCGGCAGCGAGAGCCGCCGCTCGAGCGCGGCCATACACGCCTGCCTGCTGCAGGGGCTGCAGGCGGCGGCTCTGCCGCCCGCTGCCGTGCAGCTCGTGCCCACGAGCGATCGCGCGGCGGTCGGCGAGATGCTCGGCGGCATGCAGCCCTACATCGATGTGCTGGTGCCGCGCGGAGGCAAGAGTCTGGTGGCGCGCGTGCAGGCGGAGGCCCGAGTGCCGGTCATCGGCCACCTGGAGGGCAACTGCCACGTCTATGTCGACCGCGACGCGGAGCTACCGATGGCGCGCAGCATCGTGCTCAATGCCAAGATGCGGCGTACCGGCGTGTGCGGTGCGGCCGAGACCATGCTGATCGATCGGGCCTGCGTTGCGACCCATCTGGGCCCATTGATCGCCGATCTGCTCGCTGCGGGCTGCGAGGTGCGCGGCGACGCGCTCACACAGGCGATGGACCCACGTGTGAGGCCGGCATCCGAGGCCGACTGGGCGACCGAATATCTGGACGCCATCATCGCAGTGCGGGTCGTCGAGGGTGTGGATGAGGCCATCGCGCATATCGCGCGTTACGGCTCCTCGCACACCGACGCGATCGTGACCGCCAACGCCGCGACTGCCGAGCGTTTTCTGACGCGGGTCGACAGCGCCATCGTGCTGCATAACGCCTCGACTCAATTCGCCGACGGCGGGGAGTTCGGCATGGGTGCTGAGATCGGTATCTCGACCGATCGCTTTCACGCCCGCGGGCCGGTCGGTGTCGAGCAGCTCACGAGCTACAATTACCGCGTGCGTGGTACCGGGCAGATACGCCCCTGACAGGTCCTTAACTACAGGCGCTACGCGACGACCTCAACGTATTCGACCCGACTGGAGGGCGGCGGTACCGGGGTGCCGTCCTCGCGCATACCCTCGAGATGGAATTCGATCGCCTCCCGAATGGCGGTGTCCGTCTCTGCAGGCGTGCTGCCAGTCGCTACGCAACCGGGCAGATCCGGAACATAGGCCGAATAGTTCTCACCGGCTGCTTCAATAACGACTGCGTAGCGCATGAAACTGACCTACTTCTTCAAGCCCGACTGCTTCAGGATACTGTTGAGCGTGCCGGATGCCAAATCGTCGCTCGCCTTGCCGGTCACCGTCACCCGACCTCGCTTCGTCGGATGTTTCAACTGACGGTGGCTGCCACGAGTGGAATGCACATACCAACCCTCATCATCCAGCATTCGCAGGATGTCGGTCACCTTCATAGGAGCAGCTTATCACCGGGCAAATGTCACCGAATCGGCGTCCTAATGTCGCCCGACGATCTGCGAATCAATCGAGCAGTTCGTTGATTGAGGCGTGGCGCAAGGGCGCTACGCTCAGCCGTGATCGTGAGCGAGGCTATGGCCTTCAGTGTCTGGCGCCGTCGCACAGCGCTCGCAGTTGACCCAGCCCGAATCTCCATCCGTGTAGTATTCTTTTTTCCAGATCGGGACGCGGTGCTTGATGTGATCGATGATATAGCGGCAGGCATCGAAGGCCTCGCCGCGATGCGCCGCACTCACGCCTACCCACACGGCGAGCTCGCCGATCTGCAGCAGGCCGGTCCGGTGCGCACAGCAGGCGCGCTCGAGCCCGAAGCGCGCGC
>JBELAR010000177.1:0-3880 GCA_049508555.1 Steroidobacteraceae bacterium | reverse complement strand
AGCGAGATCTGCTCGAGCGAGCGACCGATCAGCTGCGAGCGCTCCTGCGTGCCGTGCACGACCGCCTCGATGGCCTCGGCGGCGCCACGGCGCAGCGAGTGCACGCGCACAACGTCGCCGCGGCGTACATGCGCCAGCAGCGTACCTATCGTGATCTGCTGCGGCGACACCACGATATCGATGCTGTGGTTCTCCATCAGCTCGCCGTAGGAGGGACGGTTGATCAGCGCCATCACGCGCCTGGCGCCCAGGCGCTTGGCGAGCATGGCCGCGAGCACGTTGGATTCCTCTGAGTTGGTCAGCGCGCAGAACACATCGACACTGTCGATATTCTCCTCGACCAGCAGCTCCTCATCGGCCGCATCGCCATGCAGCACGATCGTGTTCTCCAGGATCTCGGAGATGCGCCGCGCCCGGGTTGCGTCGCGCTCGATGAGCTTGACCTGGTTGCTCTTCTCGAGCGCGCGCGCCAGCCGCAGGCCGATATTGCCGCCGCCGGCGATCACGAGGCGTCGCACCGGATCCTCGCTGCGGCGCAGCTCCGCCATCACGCGCCGCAGATCGTCCGGCGCCGCGACGAAGAAGATCTCATCGTGTTCCTCGATTACCGTATCGCCCGCGGTGGGCACGAGGCGATCGTTGCGGTAGATCGCGGCCACGCGCGCGTCGGTGTCGGGCAGGTGCTCTCTGAGCGCGCGCAGTTCGCGGCCGACGAGCAGACCGTCGCGCCGCGCCCGCACGCCGACCAATTGCACGCGCCCATCGGCGAAGTCCACGACCTGCAGCGCGCCCGGGTAGGACAGCAGCCGGGCGATGTAATCGGTGACCAGTTGCTCGGGACTGATCCAGACATCCACCGCCAGCGCTCCTTCGGTGAACAATTGCTCGCGGGCGGTATATTCGGAGGCGCGGATGCGCGCGATCTTGGTTGGCGTGCGATACAGCGTATGAGCGATCTCGCAGGCGACGATGTTGACCTCATCGCTGTTGGTGAGGGCGACCAGAATATCGGTATCCGCTATGCCGGCCGACTCCAGTACCGATGGGTAAGCGCCGTTGCCGCCCACCGCACGGATGTCGAGCCGGTCCTGCAGATCGCGCAACACCGCCTCGTTGGTGTCCACCACCGTGACTTCGTTGGCGGGCTCGCGCGAGAGGTGATAGGCCGCCGTGCGTCCGACCTGACCGGCACCCAGGAGCAAGATTTTCATTGCATCACTTCGAGGTTTGCGTATTGCAGCATGAGCCATTTGGAGCCCTGCCGCTCGAAATTCACCTGCACGCGCGCGTGCGGGCCCTGGCCTTCGATATTCAGCACGGTGCCCTCGCCGAATTTACCGTGGCGCACGCGCGTGCCCAGGCGCACGCCCTCGGCGAGTACCTCGGCCAACGGGGACTGGCGCGACGCGCGCACGCGCAGCGACACGACACGTGCCGCGGCCACGTCCGAGGCGTCAAGATCCGAAAGCTGCGCCAGACGGATGCGTGGCCGGATCTCCTCGAGCAGCGCCGGCGGCACTTCCTGGATGAAACGCGATGGCGCGTTGTAGCTATCGACGCCATGCAGCCGGCGCTGCTCGGCATAGGTGAAATACAGTTGCCGCATCGCGCGCGTCATGCCGACATAGCAGAGCCGGCGCTCCTCCTCCAGGCTCTCCAGGTCATTGAGGGAGCGCTGATGTGGAAACAGGCCATCCTCCATGCCACAGAGAAACACGAGCGGAAACTCCAGGCCCTTGGCCGTGTGCAGCGTCATCATCTGCACGCAATCTTCGGCTTGCGTGCCCTGACCCTCGCCCGACTCGAGCACTGCGTGAGCAAGAAAGCTTTGCAACGGCGGCACATCGGCCTCGGGATCGAAGCCGCGCGCTGCACTGACGAGCTCGAGCAGGTTCTCGACCCGGGCCTCGCCGCGCTCGGCCTTCTCCTTCTGGTGATGCGACAGCAGAGCGCTGGCGTTGATCACGTGATCGACCTGCTCGTGCAAGGGCAGCGAGGCGATGGCCCGACTCATGCTCTCGATCAACTGCAGGAAGGCACGCACAGCCGTCGCGGCGCGCCCGAGCGCGGCGTCCGGGGCATCCGCAGCTGCACGCCACAGGGAGCTGCCGGCGGCACGAGCTGCCTCACGGATCGTATCGAGGGTGCGCGTACCGATGCCGCGCGCAGGCAGATTGATCACGCGCTCGAAGGATGCGTCATCGTCGCGGTTCACGCACAAGCGCAGATATGCCAGTGCATCCTTGATTTCCGCCCGCTCGAAGAAGCGCAGGCCGCCATAGACGCGGTAGGGCACCCGCGCGCTGATCAGCGCCTCCTCGAACGTGCGTGACTGCGCATTGGAGCGGTAGAGGATCGCGGCGTCGCGGCGCAGGCCGCCCCGGCGCGTCCACTCGAGAATGCGCGCGAGCACGAAATCGGCCTCATCGCGCTCGTTGAATGCGGCGTAGAGTTGCACTGGCTCGCCGCGCGCGCCGCTGGTCCAGAGCGTCTTGCCGAGGCGGCCGGAGTTGTTGGCGATCAGCGCATTGGCGGCCTCGAGTATCGAGCCGCTGGAGCGGTAATTCTGCTCGAGCCGGTAGAGCTGAGCGTGCGGGAAGTCCTCGCGAAACTGGTGCAGGTTCTCGACCCGCGCGCCGCGCCAGCGATAGATCGACTGATCGTCATCGCCGACGACGAACGGCGCGCCTTGCGAGCCTACCAGCAGCCGGATCCAGGCGTACTGTATGGCGTTGGTGTCCTGGAACTCATCGACCAGCACGTGACGAAAGCGCGTGCGGTAGTGTCGCAAGAGCTCCGGCTGATCGCGCCAGAGCTCGTAGGCGCGCAACAGCAATTCGGCGAAATCGATGACGCCCGTGCGCATGCAGGTCTCTTCATACAGCGCATAGAGCTTCAGGAGCTGCGTTTCGGCCGCATCCGCGCCGCTCCGGAGATGCTGCGGCCGACGACCCTCATCCTTGTGCTTGTTGATGAAGTACTGGATGTCGCGCGCAATCCAGCGGCTCTCATCCAGATTCTGCGCCTTGAGCAGTTTTTTGATCACACGCAATTGATCCTCGGCATCCAGAATCTGAAAGCTCTGCACGAGCCCGGCCTCGCGCCAATGCAGGCGCAGCAGCCGGTGCGCGATGCCATGGAAGGTGCCGAGCCAGAGGGCGCTGCCCGGCACGTCGAGCAGTTGCTCGACACGCCCGCGCATTTCGGCAGCTGCCTTGTTGGTGAAAGTCACGGCCAGCACGCTGTAGGCGGAAGCCTCGCCGGTCTGGATCAGCCAGGCGATGCGATGCGTGAGCACGCGCGTCTTGCCGCTGCCCGCGCCGGCCAGCACCAGCACCGGACCGGCAGGCGCGGTAACGGCCGCGCGCTGCGCATCGTTGAGCGGATTCAAGATCGGGGAGAGATCCATAGGGGGGCGCATTCTACGGGAAGGCGCAGCCCCGGAAGATGCAAAAAATGCCTGTTTTTCAGGTCCTTGCGGGCGTGTGATCTTCCCCGAAGCGCACCAGCGCCACAACGAAGCTCAGGAGCACCGGACCGAGCACGAGACCGAGGATCCCGAACGCCGAGGCCCCGCCGATCGCGCCCACGAAGATGGCGAGCGTCGAGACTTCCGCGTGATGCGCAGTCAGCAGCGGCCGCAGCACGTTCTCCGTCACCCACAGCAGCGCGGTCCAGAAGACGAGGAAGATCGCCCCGCCCAAGTGGCCGGTGGCGGCAAGATAGAGGATGGCCGGCAGCAGCACGATGGCCGCCCCCGCGGGCAGGAATGCGGCAATGGTCGCGAGCACGCCGAACACCACCGGCGAGGGCAGGCCCGCGATCGCAAAGCCGATGCCGACGATAATGCCCTGCAGGAGTGCGGTGATTGCAGAGCCGA
>JBELAR010000176.1:0-4137 GCA_049508555.1 Steroidobacteraceae bacterium | reverse complement strand
GGCTCGCGTCTGGATGCGGTCGAGACCGCCGATGACGTGGCTGCTTTGGGCACACCGAGCGAGCGGGCGCAATGGGCGCGCCTCGCCGGCCTGGAGGAGCAAGTCGCGACCTTGCCCGCGAGCCGCGAGCGCGATGAGGCACGTGACAAGCTGCGGCTGATCAAAGGGGTTCTGTCCTGGCAGCTCGACGCGAAGTTCAAGGCCCGCAGCTACGACGAGCGCCACTCGCTGCATGAACTCGATGCCGCGCTCGAGGAGTTGCAGAACCGGTGGGTGCGTGTGCAACAGGCGCGTGCCACGGTGCCGAGCGATACCAGCCAATTCGCCGCGCGCATCGCGGCATTGGCCGCCCGCGTGCACGACATGCGCGAGGGACTGGCCGCGGCCTCATCGGCACAGGATCAGTATCTCGAGGGCGTCGCGGTCGCACAGCTGCGTGCGCAACAGCAGCGCCTGGAGGACTACGCCATCCAGGCACGCTTCGCGCTCGCAGGGATTTACGACCGGGCCGCCGACCAGGCGGGCGATGCCCCCGCGGCGCCGGGAGCGCCCGCCGGGCGCCCGGAGCGGCCATGAAAGTGACGTGGCGCTCGAGCCCTGCGCTGCGCTGGGTGCTGCTCGGCGCGGTGGCAGCCTGGTGGCAGTTACCCTCTCTGGCGGCGCAGGCTGCCGCCAGCGCTCCGGCAACCATCGGGGATCTGGCGACCAAATCCGTCACGGTGCGCAAGGGAGGACCGAAGGTCGGCGGTTCCAGCCAGGCGATGGAGAACTACCGGCAGTTTCTGCAGTTGCAGAACGCGGATCCGGCGCTGCGTGCCGAGGCGCTGCGACGGCTCGGAGACCTCAGCCTCGAATCCGGTGAGCTCGAGCGCATGGCCAACGAGGTCACGCAGCTCGATCTGCAGGGCGCCGAGGCAATCCGTCTGTACACGACGCTGCTCAAGGCCTATCCGGACTACTCGCGCAACGATCAGGTGCTCTATCAGCTCGCCCGTGCCTACGAGACCACGGGCCAGCAACCTCTGGCGCTCGCGACGCTCGATACGATCGTGGCGCGCTATCCGCAGGGGCGGGATTTCGGCGAGGTGCAGTTCAGGCGCGGCGAGCTGCTGTTCTCGGCGCGCCGCTACCCAGAGGCGCAACTGGCCTACGAGGCGGTGCTCGCCCGCGGCCGGAACGGTTCGACGTTCTATGCCCAGAGCCTCTACAAGCATGGCTGGTCGCAATTCAAGCAGGGCATGAATGAGGACAGCCTGAAGTCATTTGCCGACCTGCTTGATCTGACCTTGAGCGAACCGAAGGACAGCGCGCGGCTGCGGCCGTGGGAATCGCTCGGACGCGCCGACCGGGAGCTGGCGGAGGACACGCTGCGCGTCATGGCCATCACATTCTCCTATCTGGATGGCCCGAAATCACTCGATGACTTCGTGACGCATCGCGGCCGCTTGCTGTATGCCTGGCTGCTGTACTCGCGTCTTGGGAATCTGTACGTGGAGAAGGAGCGCTTCCAGGACGCCGCCACGACGTATCGCGCCTTTGTCAGCCGCGACCCCCTCGATGAACATGCGCCGACGCTCTCGACCGCGGCCATCGAGGCCTACCGTAAGGGCGGTTTCGCTGACCTCATGCTGCAGGCCAAGATCGAGTACATCGAGCGTTACGGCTTCGACTCGCCCTTCTGGAAAGACCGCGAACACGCGGCCTATCCGCAGCTCATCGATGAGCTCAAGACGAATCTGCGTGATGTGGCCGAGTACTATCACGCCAGCGCTCAGAAGACTCACAAGAGCGAGGATTATGTGGCGGCGGCCCGCTGGTATCGCAGCACCCTGCGCTCCTTTCCAGACGACCCGCAGTCCGCAGCGACCAACTATCTGCTGGCTGATGCGCTGTTCGAGAGCCGCCAGTATCTCGACGCGGCGGCCGAATACGAGCACACGGCCTATGACTATCCGCCCAGTGCGCGTTCGGCCGAGGCCGCCTATGCCGCGCTCGTGGCCTATCAGAAGTACGAGGACACTCAGAGCGCGGAGGCACGCGCAGCGATACATCAGCGCGCGCTGGAATCGGGTCTGAAGTTCACTCAAGCCTTCCCCGAGCACCCCGAGAGCGCGGTCGTGCTCACGCGTGCGGCCCAGGATCTCTACGCGGCCGGCGATCAGGTTCGGGCGGCGCAGGCCGCGCACGTACTGCTGGCGCGAACGCCCGCCGTCGATGCAGCCCAACAGCGCATCGCCTGGACCCTGATTGGCCAGGTGGGCTTCAATCAGGGTGACTTCCCGCAGGCCGAGGACGCCTACACGCACGCGCTCGCGGTGGCGGCAGCAAACGACCCGGAACGCGCCGATATCATCGAGCGGCTTGCGGCCGCGATTTACAAACAAGGCGACAGCAAGCGCAGCGCCGGCGATGAGGCGGGTGCGGCCGAGGATTTCCTGCGCGTGGGGCGCGTGGCGCCGGGATCTAAGGTCGTCGCGACTTCGCAGTATGACGCCGCCGCCGCCCTGATCAATGCGCAGCAGTGGACCCAGGCGATCACAGTGCTCGAGGCCTACCGGCACGACTACCCGGGCAGCCAGTATGGCGCAGACATCGACCGCAAGCTCGCCGTCGCCTATGAGAGCGCCGGTCAGGCCGGGCCGGCCGCAGCCCAGTTCGAACGCATCGCCGAGGATACGCACGAGGATCGCGCCGTGGTGCGCGAGGCGATCGCCAAAGCCGCGGATCTGTACGCGAGCAGCGGTAACACGGCGCGCAGCGTGGCGATGCTGGAGCGATTGGTACGCGAGTATCCGGCGCCGCTCGGGGATGCGATGGAAGTGCGCCAGCGCCTGCTCGAGGCAGCCGCGAAGGCCGGCGATGTGGACCGCGAGCGCTACTGGCGGCGGGAAATCGTCAAGGCGGATGCGAGTGCGGGCGCTGCGCGCACGGAGCGCAGCAAATACCTGGCGGCCCGCGCTCAGCTGGCGCTGGCCGAGCCGAGCCGCGATGCCTTTCGCCGCATCAAGCTGGTCGCGCCGCTCAAGCAGGCCCTGGCCGCGAAGAAGGCGGCCATGGAGGCTGCCGTACAGGCATACAAGGAAGTCGCGGCGTATCAGGTCGCGGAGACGACCACCGCGGCGACCTACGAGACCGCGGAACTCTATCGTACGCTGGCGCGCGATCTGATCAGTTCCGAGCGGCCCAAGAAGCTCTCGGCCGATGAGCTCGAGCAATACGACTCGCTGCTCGAGGAGCAGGCCTTCCCTTTCGAAGAGCAGTCGATTTCAATCCATGAGCTCAATGCGCAGCGCACCTCCGAGGGCGTTTACGACGACTCGGTGCGCCAGAGCCTCTCCGCCCTCGCGCAGCTCAAGCCGGCGCGCTATGGCAAGATCGAGCGCAGCGAGGCCTGGGTGGCCACGCTGTCGGCGCCGGGCGCCAGTGCCGCGCCCAGCGCCGCGGCCCAGACCGACTACGAGCGCATGGGGCAGCTCGCGGCGACCGGTAACGCCGCCGACGCGCAACTGCAGCAGCAGTTGCCGCAATTCGAGTTACAGTACCCGGGGTTTGCGGCGCCCGCGATCGATCGGGGCCTGCTGGCGCGAAAGCTGGCGCAACTGCCGGAGTCCGAGGCGGCGCTGCGAGAGGCCACGCAGCTCGATCCCGGCAGCGCCCTGGCCTGGAGCGAGCTGGGCGTGACGCTCCGGCAGGAAGGGAAATTCAGCGACGCGCGTGCCGCCTACGCGCAGGCGCTCGAGCGCGACCCCGACTATGCCCCGGCGCACCGCAACCTTGCGGTCTTGCTCGATCTCTACCTGGCCGAGCCGAAGGCGGCGCTACCCGAGTTTGAGCGCTACCAGCAGTTATCCGGCGAGGACAAGCCGGTGAGCACCTGGATCGCGGAATTGCGCACTCGTACCGGAGTGAAGGCAGCCTCCGCCCCCGACGGCGCGGCTGATCCCGCCCCGGCCACGGGACAGCTGGCGGCGGGCGATAACGGAGGTTCGAAATGAATTTACGAGGCTCAAGCGCAACTTCAATGCTGTGCGCGATACTGCTCGCGGCGGACGTTCGAGCCCAGGAGCCGGCGCCCGACCCGGCCGTGCAGACCTCCAGCGCGGCGGCGAGCCCGCCGGCAGTCGCGGCCGGAGCGCC
>JBELAR010000175.1:0-4140 GCA_049508555.1 Steroidobacteraceae bacterium | reverse complement strand
GGCAGCCGGGGAGCAGAGCGTGAAGCGCTATCGTCGCATAGAAACACAGGCGATCCATGCCGGCACGCCGCACCCGCGCATCGAGGGTGCGGTGGCCATGCCGGTGTTTCAATCGGCGAACTTCGAGTACGCGCGCGAGACCAGCTACCACGACCTCAAGTACATCCGCCTCAACAACACGCCGAACCATCTGGCGATTCACCGCACGATCGCGGCGCTGGAGAATGCGCCAGCCGCGCTGGTCACGGCCAGCGGCATGGCGGCCATCTCGACCACGTTGCTAAGCGTGCTCGCCGACGGTGGGCATCTGCTGGCACAGAACTGCCTGTACGGCGGTACCCACGAGTTGCTGACGCACGACTTGCCGGCGTTAGGGCTCGCCTGCAGCTTCATCGATGGCGATGACGCGTCATCCTGGCCGGCAGCGCTGCGGCCCAATACGCGAGCCATCTATGTCGAGGCGATGACCAATCCATTGCTCGAAGTCGCCGATTTGACCGCGGTGGTCAGCTTCGCGCGCGAGCACGGCCTGCTGGCCATCATCGACAGCACGTTTGCGAGCCCGGTCAACTTCCGTCCGCTCGATGTGGGCTTCGATCTGGCCATACACAGCGCCACGAAGTATCTGAACGGCCACTCGGACATCGTCGGCGGCGCGATCGTCGGGCCGGCCGAGACTATCGAGCGCATCACGCACCACCTCAATCGCCTCGGCGGCACCATGGATCCGCACGCGATCTTTCTGCTCCAGCGCGGCATCAAGACGCTCGCACTGCGGGTCCGGGCGCAGAATCAGAGCGCGCTGCAGATCGCGCGTTTTCTCGAGGGCCACACGGCCGTGGCACGAGTCAACTACCCGGGGCTCGAGAGCCATCCGCGGCATCAACGCGCGCGCGCGCTCTTCGACGGCTTCGGCGGCGTGCTGAGCTTCGAGCTCAAGGGGCCGGCCGAGCAGGCGGAGCAGTTCATGCAGCGAACCACGATTCCCATCGTGGCGCCGAGCCTCGGCGGCGTCGAGACCCTGCTGACTCGACCCGCACTCACCTCCCATGCCGGTCTGGGACGCGAGGAGCGCGCGCGCATTGGCATCACGGATGGCCTCATTCGCATGTCAGTGGGCATCGAGGCGACCGAGGAACTCCTGGACGATCTGGCGCAGGCGCTGGCCGGCCGCGCGCCGAGCGAGGGCGCGGGGCCCTCAGTGGGTCCGGACCGGCTTGGCCGTGAGCGGCAAACGGGGTAGGCTCGTCTCGATCATGAAACGCAGAATGAGTCAGCTCACCGATCCGGCGCGGCGCGGCCTGTTGCGGCGATTCGCCTTGGGCCTCTCGCTCGCACCGCTGGCCGCGACGACGCCAGGAGTCAGTGCAGAAGCCGCAGTGCTGAGCGAGAGCGATCCGTCGGCGAAGGCACTGGGCTACGTCGAGGACGCGAGCCGCTCCAAAGAGGCGCAGCCGGGCTCGACGTGCGCGAATTGCTCGGTATTCAGTGGCCAGAGCGCCGATGGACAGGGTGCCTGCTCGATCTTTCAAGGCAAGCTGGTCAAGGCCGCGGGTTGGTGCCGCGGCTGGAGCGGTCTGTAGCGGCATCCGCCGACAAGCCGATCGCCATCATTGTGATAATGTTGTCCCATGGACGAGCATCAGCATCTGACGCGCAGGGCGCCGCTGGAGAAAGCAAGCGTTGCCGCTGACGGGGATGCACTACCGGAGATTCAATTATGAGTTTTACTTTGCCCCCGTTGCCGTTCGCGCCGGCCGCCTTGGCCGCGCACGGAATGTCTCAGGAGACTTTGGAGCTGCATCACGGCAAGCACCACCTCGCCTACGTCAACGCGCTCAATGGGCTGGTGGAAAAGAACGACGCGCTCAAAGGCAAATCCCTCGAGGAGCTGATTCGATTGTCCTACGGTCGCGAAGACTTGCAGCCGGTGTTCAACAACGCCGGTCAACATTGGAATCACAGCGTATTCTGGGAGTCACTCTCGCCGAGCGGCGGGAGCATACCTGGGGCATTGGAGCGCAAGCTCGTCGAGGACTTCGGCAGCGTCGATAAATTCAAGGAGACCTTCAAGACGGCGGCGCTGGGTCAGTTCGGTTCGGGCTGGGCATGGCTCGTGCTCGCGCGCGACGGCAAGCTGAAGGTCACCAAGACGCCCAATGCCGGTACGCCCCTGGCCACCGGGGAGGGCAAGGTCCTGCTCGTGCTGGACGTCTGGGAGCACGCCTATTACGTCGATTACCGTAATCGCCGCCCTGATTTCACCGACAATTTCCTGAGCAAGCTGGCCAACTACGAGAACGCTACCGCCAAGCTGCACAAGGCCTGACGCCGCGGCCTCAAGCGCCAGGACGCGCTGCCCGCCCTGATTCTCCCGCGCCGGAGCCTCCGGCGCACCAATCCCGGCTCCCAAAGCGGGGCAGCGCACTGACGCTGCCCCCAGGGCGTTGCTACGTTTTGGCGCAGATCCTGATGTGCAGGATTCAGAGGTCAGCATGCACCGACCGATCGTGCGCACACGCACACTATCCGGCGCCAATGAGATCAAGGGTCGGTGGAAGCAGCGGCTCGGCGCCGCCAAGCTCACCTGGGCGAGGATCAGCGAGGCGGAACTCCTGACGCTCGAGGGGCACGAGCAGAAGCTCAGCGGCCTGATTCAGGAGCGCTACGCGATCACGCGCGATGAGGCCATTGCACAGGTCAGGGCCTTCTTCAACAAACACCTGCCCTGAGCGTGGCAGCGGCGATCGGCTGCCAGAGGCGGCGGAACACCGGCAGCACCCGGCGCACGTCGAGCCTTTGTCATTGCCACGAATCGCGAGCGTAGTCGACACAGCGCAGGTCCTTCGTACGCCAACGTACCAACTTCGCGGCGGCCAGCGAACGGTGCGGCAAGCGAACTGTGCGGCGGCCAGCGAGTGTACGGCGGCGCACGAAACGGCCGCAGCGGCGCGCGTATAGTCCGCTCGATATGCGCGAGAGGCTCTGAATGACTCCGACCCACGTTGCTCCGATCAATCTGCTGCTGGCGACTTTGCCCGCGCGCAGCCGGCAGGCGTTTCTCTCGGGCTGCGACCGCGTCGAACTCAGCACGGCGCAGGTCGTATTGCGCTCGGGCGAGCAGATCCGGCATGTCTATTTCCCGCTCGACTGCTACATGTTCCTGGTGGCAGGGGCGGACAACGGACAGCGGCTGGAAGTGGGCATGGTCGGCGATGAGGGCATGCTCGGAGTATCCGTCATGCTCGGAGTGGCGGTGGCGCCGCACGCGGTCGTGGTGCAGGGCGCGGGTGCTGCTCTGCGGATGGGTACGCTGGTGTTTCAACGTCAATGCGGCAGGAACAGTGCGCTCAGCCGCGGATTGAAGCGTTACGCTTACGTGCTCATGGACCAGCTCGCGCACGCGGTGTTCTGTACGCACTACCATGTGGTCGAGGCACGCCTGGCGCGTTGGTTGCTCATGACGCGGGATCGGGCTCATGCCAACCAGTTTCGGCTCACGCACGAGACTCTCTCGGTCCTGCTCGGTGCGCGGCGCGCGGGCGTCACGCGAGCGGCGAGTTCATTGCGACGGCGCAAGCTGATCCGCTACAGCCGCGGAAATATCACGATAGTCGATGAGCGCGGTCTGGAGGCGGCGGCCTGCAGCTGCTATGCGAAGGACAGGAATATCTACGCCAAGGTCTTGAGCTGAACGGCCGGCGCAGTGGTTGCTGCGCCGGCCGGCTCGATCACCGCTATTGCAGTGTTTTGGCCGGGTTGTTGATGATCACTTCGACGCGCCGATTCTGCTGCCGGCCGGCAGCGGAATCATTGCCGGCGACCGGGCCCGATTCACCCAGCCCCGCTGTCGCGAGGCGCTGCGGCTCCACGCCCTGATTCACCAGGTAGGCGCGTACGGCGTCGGCACGGCGTTGCGAGAGACCCAGATTGAAATCCTCGGTGCCTATGCTGTCCGTATGGCCTTCGATGCTGGCGGTGCGATCCGGGTATTTGCCCATGAACGAAACCAGCCGGTTCAGGTTGCCGCCCGCATTCAGGTTGAGGTCGGACTTGCCGCTCTCAAACAACACATCGCCGAGCGTGAGTACCAGGCCGCGATCGGTGGCTTTGGCCTGCAGCAAGTCGATCTGCTGTTGC
>JBELAR010000174.1:0-4150 GCA_049508555.1 Steroidobacteraceae bacterium | reverse complement strand
CGAATGGCTGGCTGCAAATCGGAACTTACCTGCTCGTTCTCCTGGCGATTACCAAGCCGATGGGCGTTTTCATGGCGCGCGTATTCGCCGGGGAGAAAACGTTTCTCGATCCTGCGCTGCGCCCCATCGAGCGCCTGCTTTACCGGGTCTCGGGAATTGACGACAAGCGCGAGATGGACTGGAAGGAGTACACCATCTCGATGCTGCTGTTCAGTTGCGTGGGCATGCTGCTGCTTTACTTGATCGAACGCGTGCAGCAGTTGCTGCCTTGGAACCCGCAGCACTTTGCGAAACTTCCAACCGACCTGGCCTTCAATACCGCGGCATCGTTCCTCACCAACACCAACTGGCAGAACTATGCCGGCGAATCGACGATGAGTTACTTCACGCAGATGGCCGGGCTTGCGTATCACAATTTTGCTTCGGCGGCCGTCGGCATCGTGATCGCCATCGCGGTGGTCCGCGGAATCGCGCGGCGCGAATCGAAAACTATCGGCAATTTCTGGGTCGATATGACGCGGTGTTTCCTCTGGGTGCTGCTGCCCATCAGCCTCGTGGTCGCGATGGTCTTCGTGTCCCAAGGCATGATTCAGAACCTCAAACCGTACGACACCGCAAAACTTCTGAATCCGCAAACCGTGCAGACCACGGGTGCCGACGGCAAAACGACGACGCAAACAGTGACCGACCAGGTGATCGCGCAAGGGCCCTTCGCCTCGCAAGAAGCCATCAAGGAATTCGGCACCAACGGCGGCGGGCCGTTCAACGCCAACAGCGCCCACCCGTTTGAAAATCCCACTCCTTTCACGAATTTCCTGCAGCTCCTACTGATTTTCGCCATTCCTGCCGGGCTCACCTACACGCTGGGCCGCATGACGGGATCGCCGAAGCACGGCTGGGCCGTCTGGGGCTGCATGGCGATTTTGTTTCTCGCTGGCGTGCTAATCGCTTACCACGCCGAGGCAAAAGGGAACCCCCTGCTCCATGGAATCGACCAGACAGCGAGCGCCGCACAATCCGGCGGCAACATGGAAGGCAAGGAAGTGCGGTTCGGGATCGCCAACTCCGCGCTCTTTGCAACCATCACCACCGATGCCAGCTGCGGCTGCGTGAATTCCATGCATGACTCCTTCACGCCGCTCGGGGGAATGGTGCCGCTGATCAATATCATGCTCGGCGAAGTGGTCTTTGGAGGCGTCGGCGCGGGTCTATACGGCATCATCGTTTTCGTGATTCTGGCAGTCTTCATCGCGGGCTTGATGGTGGGCCGCACACCCGAGTACCTCGGCAAGAAAATCGAGGCGTATGACGTGAAGATGGCCATGCTCTCCGTGCTGATCTTCTGCCTGTCGATTCTCGTGTTTACGGGCATCTCCGTGGTCAACAAATTCGGCACCTCGAGCATTTCCAACACCGGTCCTCACGGCCTGACGCAAATTCTCTATGCCTACACCTCCAACACCGGCAACAACGGTTCTG
Organism: Steroidobacteraceae bacterium; assembly: GCA_049508555.1. Lineage (GTDB taxonomy): Bacteria > Pseudomonadota > Gammaproteobacteria > Steroidobacterales > Steroidobacteraceae > FEN-1191. The sequence continues at coordinate 2,671 of JBELAR010000174.1, read as the reverse complement.
CGTTCGCCGGATTAAACGGCAATACGCTGTGGTTCAACGTCTCGTTCGCTTTCGCCGCGCTGATGGGGCGGTTCATTCAGCACATCCCGATCCTGGCGATTGCCGGTAACCTGGCGCGCAAAAAGCTGGTGCCGCCTTCGGCCGGCACTTTCCCGGTAACGACGCCCCTTTTCACGTTCCTGCTGACTTCGGTGATCCTGATCGTCAGCGCACTCACGTTTTTCCCCGCGCTCAGCCTGGGCCCGATTCTCGAGCACCTGCTGATGAACGCCGGAAAGGTGTTTTGAGGACTTCCATGACCACACAATCGATCGAGCCAGAAAACGTGCCTACGCCCGCCAATGTTCCGGAATCCGGTTACGAGGCAGTGACGCGGGAGCGCAAGCAGGCTCTCTGGACGGGCGGAATCGTCGGCGGCGCCGTACGAGAGTCCTTCAGGAAGCTCAATCCGCGAACGCTCATGAAAAATCCGGTCATGTTCGTGGTCGAAGTGGGCTCGGTGATCACCACCTACGATCTGATCCGCGACCGCATCATGCACCTTGGCGGTTTCGGGTTCGAGCTTCAGATCACGCTATGGCTGTGGTTCACCGTGCTTTTTGCCAACTTCGCCGAAGCTATGGCCGAAGGCCGGGGCAAGGCTCAGGCAGACACCCTGCGCAAGGCCCGCGCGGAGACCATCGCGAGGCGCATCCGGCAGGACGGCTCGATCGAAGAGGTTTCCGGCTCGAAGCTGCGCTCCAACGATCGCGTAAGGGTGGTTGCCGGCGAATTCATACCCGGCGACGGCGAGGTGGTCGAAGGCGTGGCCTCCGTCGACGAATCCGCGATTACTGGCGAGTCCGCGCCGGTGATTCGCGAATCGGGTGGGGATCGCTCCGCCGTCACGGGCGGCACGCGCGTGCTTTCAGACCAGATCATCGTCCGCATCACTTCCAACCCTGGCGAGACTTTTCTCGACCGCATGATCAAGCTGGTAGAAGGGGCCGAGCGCCAGAAGACGCCCAACGAGATCGCCCTCAACATCCTGCTCGCCGGCCTCACCATCATCTTCCTGCTCGCCGTCGTCACCCTGCAGCCCTTCGCCATATACTCCGCCGCGCCGCAGACTGTCTTCGTCCTCATCTCGCTCCTCGTCTGCCTCATCCCCACCACCATTGGCGGCCTGCTCTCCGCCATCGGCATCGCCGGCATGGACCGCCTCGTTCAGCACAATGTTCTCGCCGTCTCCGGCCGCGCAGTCGAAGCCGCCGGCGACGTGGACACGCTGCTGCTGGATAAGACCGGCACCATCACCCTCGGCAACCGCCAGGCATCGGAGTTCCTCACCGCTGCCGGCGTCACCAGCGAAGAGCTCGCCGACGCGGCCCAGCTCTCCTCTCTGCCCGACGAGACGCCCGAAGGCCGCTCCATCGTCGTTCTCGCCAAGGACCTCTACGGCCTGCGCGGCCGCGAGCTCGCCAGCCTCAACGTCGAATACATCCCCTTCAGCGCGCTCACCCGCATGTCCGGCGTGGACATGGAGGGCCGCAGCATCCGCAAAGGCGCCGCCGACGCGATCGCAAACTACCTCAAGGAGAGCGGCTCCTTCCTTCCCGATGAAGTGCGCGCCACCGTCGACACCGTCGCCCGCGCCGGAGGCACCCCGCTGGTGGTCGCGGAGAATGGCCGCGCTCTCGGCGTCATTCACCTCAAGGACATCGTGAAGGGCGGCATGAGGGAGCGCTTTGACCAGCTGCGCTCCATGGGCATAAAGACCATCATGATCACCGGCGACAACCCCCTCACCGCTGCCGCGATCGCGCGCGAGGCCGGCGTCGACGACTTTCTCGCCGAAGCCAAGCCCAAGGACAAGATGGACCTCATCAAGCGCGAGCAGGCCCAGGGCAAGCTCGTCGCCATGACCGGTGACGGCACCAACGACGCCCCCGCCCTCGCCCAGGCCGACGTAGGCGTCGCCATGAACTCCGGCACCCAGGCCGCCAAAGAGGCGGGCAACATGGTCGATCTCGACTCCAACCCCACCAAGCTGATCGAGATCGTCGGCATCGGCAAGCAGCTTCTCATGACGCGCGGCGCGCTCACCACGTTCTCCATCGCCAACGATGTCGCCAAATACTTCGCCATCATTCCCGCCATGTTTGCCGGCGTCTTCCCTGTGCTCGCTGCGATCAACATCATGCACCTGCGCACGCCGGAGTCGGCCATTCTCTCCGCCGTCATCTTCAACGCGCTCATCATCGTCGCCCTCATTCCGCTCGCGCTGCGCGGCGTGCGCTATACACCCATGTCCGCGGCCGCGCTGTTGCAGCGCAATCTGCTCATCTACGGCCTGGGCGGCATCATCGCGCCATTCATTGGGATCAAGCTCATCGACATGCTCATCGCCGCGATTCATCTCGCGTAGTCGCAACCAAAGAGGCAAGCCATGAAGAAGCACATTGTCACCGCGCTGCTCTACACCGTCATCACCGCCGTGCTGCTCGGTATCGGCTATCCGCTGGTGGTCACCGGACTGGCGCGCCTTTTGTTCCCCGCACAGGCCGCCGGCTCGCTGATTGAGAGCAACGGCGTCATCGTCGGCTCCCACCTCATCGGCCAGACCTTCGCCGGCCCCGGCTACTTCTGGTCCCGCCCCTCTGCCGCGGGCGCGGGCTACGATGCGTCAGCC
>JBELAR010000173.1:0-4155 GCA_049508555.1 Steroidobacteraceae bacterium | reverse complement strand
GCGCACCGGGGCGCGGGACGAGAGCGTGCTGCCCATCGAGCGCGCGGATGGCGGCGGGCATACCCCGGCTGCGGCGGCGCGGAAATCGACGCGTACCCCGGCGATCATCGCCGCTGCCGCGGTTCTCGTCATCGCAGTGTCCGGGATCGCCGCGTGGCTGCTGTGGCGATCGCTCCAGCCTGCCGCACCGGGCAGAGCTCAGGCAACGAGCCAGGATCTCGCCCAGAAGGAGCAAAGTGCTACGCCCGTCTTCTCTCCGCCGGCGCACTCCGTCGCGGTACTGCCATTCGTGAACATGAGCGGGGATCCCAAGCAGGACTATTTCTCGGACGGCGTCAGTGAGGAGCTGCTCAATGCGCTCTCACGCCTGAATGATCTGCAGGTCGTGGCACGCACCTCGTCATTCTCATTCAAGGGGAAAGATGTCGATGTCGCCACGATCGCGCATAAATTGAATGTCGGGGCCGTGCTGGAGGGCAGCGTACGCAGAGCCGGAAACACTGTGCGCATCACCGCGCAGTTGATCAACACCGTCACCGGCTTTCATCTGTGGTCCGAAACCTATGACCGGCCCTTCACTGACATCTTCAAGGTGCAGACCGAGGTGGCCACGGCCGTAGCAAAACAGTTGGAGACTAGACTGGCCGGCGATGAGCCCGCCAGACTCGAGGTCGGGGGTACGAGGAATCCAGCGGCCTATGATGACTACCTGCGCGCCCAGCGTGTGTACCAAGAGGGGCAGGGTGAGCTGGGCAATCGCGCGACGGTGGCGGCGGTCGATAAGGCCATTGCGCTCGATCCCGATTACGCTGCGGCGTATGTGCTCCGGTCGGCCGCACTCCTGAGCCTTTGGTATATAGCTAACGCGGACACAGTCAAACACCTGGGCGATCAAGCTATCGCGGCAGCGGAGCGTGCGGTGGCGCTGGCGCCGGATTACGGCGAGGCCCACGCAGCACTGGGACGTGTCCGTGAAGACATCGCTTATGATTTTGTCGGCGCCGCCGCCGAATTTGATCGAGCCCTGGCCTTGGCACCGGGTAGCGCGGACGTTCAACGCGCTTTCGGAACCTATGCGGCTTTGATAGGTCATTTTGAGCCCGCGCTCGCCGCGATGCGGCGCGCCGTCAGTCTTGATCAAGAAAATTGGCGATCGTATTTCTGGCAAGGGCAAATCTTCTTACTCTCAAGGCAATACGACGAGGCTGTCGCGGCGTACCAGCACGGCCTGGTGCTCAGGCCCGGCGCACTCGCGATAGATAGCTGGCTCGGATGGACCTTTTTCCTCATGGGCCATATGGAGCAGGCGCGGCAGCTGTGTGAAGCGCCCGCGACACCGATGCACGAAGATGACCGGCACGACTGTTTGGCGCTGGTCTACCACGCCCTCGGTCGCCAGACGGACGCCGAACATGAGCTTGATGAACTCAGAAAACTGGATGGAGAAACCGCTGCAGATAACTACGTGGAAATCTACGCCCAGTGGGGCAATGCGCCCGCTGCACTGCAGTGGTTAAGCAAAGCCGAGCGACTGCGCGCAGGTGGACTGCAATATCTTAAGGTCGATCTGCTGCTCGATCCGATCCGCAATGAGCCGCAGTTCAAGGCTCTTCTGGCGCGGATGAAGTTTCCGCCGTGATTCATCTGGCGGCCGGTTTGGCCGTCGAGCCACTACATGAGATCAAGCTCTTCAAGATTCATCGGCGAAACCGGGGCCGGCCAAGTCCACCGCGTCGTCAATATGTCGAGTAGTTACACATCGTCGGACTTACGATCGGCCCGCTTCACAGTCCGTTCAACTGCTTCACGAACTGATCGAGCGCGCTCCGGCCGTCGCGCCAGAGCGTGAAGGGCTCATCGGGCACATCCTGCGACAGGCTCAAGTGGAGCTCATGGCTCCCCGCGATCGAGCGCAGGGTCTTGAAATCCACGGCATAGGCCGCCACCGCCACGCCGATGTCAAAGGGCTCAAAGAATTGTTCGCGCGGCGAGAGATTGACGGGCACCTGATCGAGCGGCTGCAGCGGGATCTCTTGCGCGTCGGCCCGGATCAGCACTGGCCCGACGCTCGTTGGGGATTCCGGCATATCGCCGCGGACCATGACGGACCAGCGGTAGAGCAGCAACAGATCCGTGTAGTGACCCGCGGCATCCCTCTCCACCGCCACGAGCGTCACGTAGTCGCGCGCGGAGGCGCCGACATCGTTGTGCACGCGGGCGAAGGACATCGGCGCCGCGACCACGGTCGTCGTGACTCCGGTTTTCTCATCCAGGATGGCACGAGGCGCCGGCGGCAGGCTCGAGCAGGCCGAGAGCGCAAGCAGCACTGACATCCCGGCCCGCATGGCCAGCGCATATCGGCCAGGTCGGTCAGTTCGGTCGTTGTCGATCATGGGCTGCTCCACGCTCCCCGCAGGCGCTTATCGCTCTAGAATAGCAGCACCGTGCGCTCGGCGGCGCTCGGAGCCCCGAGGGCTCATGGGTACTCCGTGCGCCCTCACTTTGCGCCACAATAGCCGAATGAACGTGATCGATTGGCGCTTTCCCTACACCTCACAGCGCATGCCCGTCCTGGCGCGCAACGTGGTGGCCACGAGTCAACCACTGGCCGCCCAGGCGGGCCTGCGCATGATGCTTCAAGGCGGCAACGCGGTGGATGCGGCCGTCGCGACGGCCATCGCGGCGGCCGTGGTCGAGCCCGTGGCCAATGGCATCGGCTCGGATGCCTTTGCCCTCATCTGGGACGGGCGGCGTCTGCACGGCCTGAACGCCTCGGGCCGCTCCCCGGCGGCGTGGAATGCAGAGCGCTTTGCCGGGCGAGCGCGCATGCCGCAAAGCGGGTGGGATTCGGTGACCGTCCCAGGGGCCGTGTCCGCCTGGGCGGCACTGTCGCAGCGCTTCGGAAAACTTCCCTTCGAGCGGCTGTTCACCCCGGCCATCGACTACGCACGCGATGGCTTTCTCATCGCGCCGATCATCGCGCGCCAATGGGAGGAACAGGCCACGACGCTCGCGAGCGAGCCGGGCTTCAGCGCCGCGTTCCTACGACACGGCAAGGCCCCCGAGGCCGGCACTCGCTTCGTGCACACCGAGCAGGTCGATACGCTCGAGCAGATCGCCACGAGTCATGGCGAGTCGTTCTATCGCGGCTCCCTCGCCCAGCGTATCGCCGAGGATGCGCGCCGTGGCGGCGGCGCGCTGAGCGAGGCGGACCTGGCAGCGCACCGCCCGCAATGGGTCGAGCCGATCGAGCACGACTACCGTGGCTACAGGGTGCATGAGATACCGCCCAACGGCCAGGGTCTGGCCGCCCTGATCGCGCTCGGCATCCTCGAGCACCTCGAGCTGCGGCGTTTCAGCGTCGACGGCGCCGACAGCCTGCACGCGCAGATCGAGGCCATGAAGCTCGCGTTCGCGGACGTCTACGCCTACGTCGCAGACCCCGCGGCCATGCGCATCGACTGCCGCGAGCTGCTCGCGCCCGCCTATCTGTCCCAACGCGCCGGCCTGATCGATATGCGCCGGGCTCAATGGCCTGTTGGCGGCTCGCCGCGTGGCGAGGGCACCGTGTATCTGACGGCCGCCGACTCAAGCGGCATGATGGTCTCATTCATACAATCCAATTATCGCGGCTTCGGCTCGGGCGTGGTCGTCGCCGGTACGGGAATCAGCCTGAACAATCGTGGCAGCGGATTCAGTCTGCAAGCGGGCCATCCGAGCGTTGTCGCGGGCGGCAAATTGCCCTTTCACACCATCATTCCCGGATTCGTGACGCGCGAGGGCCGAGCGGTCATGAGCTTCGGCGTCATGGGCGGCAACATGCAACCCCAGGGACACCTGCAGATGCTCGTGCGCCTGGCCGATTATGGCCAGAACATCCAGGCCGCTGCGGATGCGCCGCGCTGGAAGATTACCGAGGATCTGCTCGGCGTCATGGTGGAGCCCGGCTACGAGCCGGACGTGCTCGAGGCCTTGCGCGAGCGGGGACATCGGCTCGAGCTCTCCCCTCGTGACAGCACCGAGTTTGGTGCCGCGCAGCTCATCCAGTGCCTGGATTACGGCTATCTGGCCGCCTCGGAACGCCGCCGTGACGGTCAGGCCGTGGGGTACTGACGGGCGCTTGCCCGGCCCGAGGCATCGGCTGATACTGCGCTC
>JBELAR010000172.1:0-4190 GCA_049508555.1 Steroidobacteraceae bacterium | reverse complement strand
GGCATGATCTTGTGATACTGCCACCAGGTCTCCGGCCATCCCGGCAGCAGGATGAGTGGCGTCCCGGTACCTCCGGCAACATAGTGTAAGTGGACACCATTGACCTCGGCGTCGCCGCTTTGGAACCCCTTCAGCGATCGCACCAGCGCCGCATTCGTCGTGCCGGCGGGGTGCTCCTGCGCTGACGCGGTGTGAGGACTGCACAGTGCCAATACAAGAGCGGCGAGCAAACCCGCCCGCACAGCCCCGCGCGTGTCGAACAAGTAAAGCATCTGTGGTCTCTTGGTAGACCGGCTCTCGGCCGCGACAACACCAGGGTGCGCCAGTCCATAGGCGGCATCCATTGAACGTAGGTATTGGTGCTCCACGGAGTGCAGAATGGAACACTCCGGGCATGGACGTCATTGAACACCTCTCACGGATTGTCGGCTAAAACTTGATGACGTCACGATCGCGATTCGCCAAGCCATCCCACGCCTCACCACCAAAGCCTGGCAAGTCCGCAGTCAGCGTGCTCGAGGACCTGAGCTTCTCGGAAGGCCTGGCGCTGCGTACCGGGGCTGCCGCGGACATCCTGGCGCCGAACCTGCGGCTGCTCTTTGTTGCCATCAATCCCTCGCCGCTTTCCGCAGCCACGCTGCGACCATTCTCGAGCCCGACCCACGCCTTCTGGAGATTGCTATTCGTCAGCGGCCTGACTCCGGTACTCATCGCCCCGGAGCAATCGCGGAAGCTTTTGGTGTTCGGTTGCGGGCTGATCAGCCTGGCCGAGAGAGCAACGCGTTTGGCGTCAGAGGTCTTCCACCATGAACGCAAAGACGGTGCGGTGCGGGTTCGCGAAATAATCCGGAGGGTTAGACCGGAGGTGGTGGCGCTGCTGGGGCCAACGATCGCTCCTCTTTTTCTGGAGTCCCATGAGCGCACTGGAGTGGGCTGGAAAACGACCCGTCTTGAAGCCTCCGACGTTTTCGTGCTGCCGAACCCCAGCGGCCGTAACTGTGCGTACCCCGGCTTTCAGCATAAACTGATTTGGTATCAGCAGCTTGCCGCCCGCTGGCCGTAGCCACAAGCGCGGCCGCTGAACGCTATGAAATGGGGCAGCGCGGTGATTCAGCCGCGGCCGACGAAGGGCATCCCGGTCGCCATGATCGTCAGGGAGAGCACATTCGCATCGAGTGGCAGGCTCGCCATGTAGAGCACGGCGCGCACGATGCCGTCCATGGCCATGCTCGGCTCGGCGCGATGCGATCCGTCAGGCTGCAGGTTGCCGCGGGGCAGTTGTGGACGGAAGCCGGTATCGACGTTGCCGATGTCGATCTGACCGCATGCGATGTCAAAGTCCCTACCGTCGAGCGCGATGGCTTTCGTCAGCCCGGTGATCGCATGCTTGCTCGCCGCGTACGGCGCGGAGTGCGGACGTGGAACCTGCGCCGCGACCGAGCCGTTGTTGATAATGCGGCCGCCGCGCGGCCGCTGTCGCTTCATGAGCAGGATTGCCTGCTGTGCGCACAGGAATGCCGCGGTCAGGTTCACGTCGATGACTGCCCGCCACTCCGCGGCGCTCAGTTCCTCCATGGGCACCTCGCGGGCGCGCGCTCCGGCATTGTTGAAGAGCAGATCGAGCCGGCCGAATTCGCGCTGCGTGGTCTCGAATAGCGCGCGCACTGCGGACTCGTCGGTCAGATCGGTCACCAGCGCGAGCGCCCGGCCGCCGCTCTGCGCGATGGTCGCGGCGAGCGGCTCGAGCATCCCGGCACGCCGTCCGGCCAGTACCAGGGAGTAGCCCTGCTGCGCCAGTCCAAGGCTGACCGCCCGACCGATGCCCGTGCCGGCGCCGGTCACCAGCGCGACATTCGTACCCGCGGCCGGCATCAGTAGCGCCTGGACTCGATCGGGCAGCCGGGGAAGTAGTTGCCCTTCGCGAGCTCCGCTGCGCAGCGCTCGCGGGCGCGCTGCACACCGCCGCGGATCATGTCGATCAGCTGCGCATGCGTCATGATGTTCAGGTGCACTGGCGAGATGGTCTGGACGTCGAGCCGATAGCGCTCCACGTTGTCCATGTAGCTGTCGGCCCAGAACTGGTAGTCGACGGCCGCAGTGCCGATGTCCCCCTCCACCATGAGTTTCTGGGCCGGCACGTACGCGAATACGGCATCGGCCATGTGCGTATTGCCTATCACGCGGTACAGGTCCACGGTCATCGACTCATCGGACAGGCGCAGGTGCTCCTCCATCGGCACGAAGTGCAGCGGGCGGTGATTCTTCTCGAGTGAATCGGGGTAATCCGGCGACGGATGGGTGGCCATCTCACGGAAGATGCCTTCGTTGCCGCGGCGCGAGATGATCGTGAGGTCCTCGGCGACCCCGACTCTCAGGCCCGCGGTGTGATCGAAGTGACTGTGCGAGGGAATGTACTGCGTCAGCGGCTTGCCGGGCACGAGCCTGCGCGCGGCATCGATGTCGGCCTGTGCGATCGCCTGGCTGCCGCCAAGTTCGAAGATCGCCAGATGATCCTTGAACTCGAACACGGTACTGCCATACGGCACGAGGCGCCAGATGCCGGGTCCGACCTGGGTGACCTTGACGTCCACCGTCGGCTGTGGCTCGGCGGCCGCGCGCACGGCGGCCGGGGCCGCTAAATCAGGGATCGCCGTATCGACCAGATAATTGTCGACGTAGAGCTTCAGGTAGTCGACGTTGCGCCAGTCCAGTGTGGTGCGCAGGCCCAGCGGCAGCTCCAGGCCGCCGAAGGGCTCGTAGCCGGTGAAATGCGTTGTCAGCGTGACCTGCCCGAGGTTCGCCTGCGGGTTGCTCCAACGCACCCAGGCCGGCAGCCTGGTGGCCCGGTCGATCGCGAGGCTCAGCCGATCGCCATCCTTGAGCGTCAGCTCAATGGCCACGACATCGTCCTGCTGCCGCATCGCACCGATCCGGGTCGCCGGGTCGAGCGCGGCGCGGACCAGTGTGACCGGGTTAGTCAGCATCCACATGCGCCGGGTGTGGATGCCATCGATCTGGTGCACGCTCTCGTTCCAGCGCGGAATTCGGCTTGCGGTGCCATCCGGCGCGATGTCGTAGGCGATGTCTCCATCCAGGATCTGGTTGACGGGGGCGTAGCTGTGGCCGGCAGCGATCGCGAACGGGAAAAGGTAGTTACGGCGCTCAAACTGCTGGAAGCGATCGTGCTCGAGATCGTAGACGCGCGTCAGATCATTCGCGGCCTCGTACTTTTGCGGGGCCTGGATCGAGCCGACGATGTTCCCGCCGCCGAACATATAGGCATTCTGGCCATAGCCGATCAACGTGATGTTCCGGACGGCGCGGATGCGCTCCAGGCCGCCCAGAGCGGCGGCACTCGCCTCGATGGTCTGGCGCGCCGACGCTCCGCCCGCCGGGGCCGGGCCCTCGGCGCTGGTTTGCGCAGGGTCCGGCAGGCTCATCATCGCGGCGGCCATCAGCAGACAGAATTTCAGCACCGCGTTGGCTCGCATGTCGCCTCCCAGATTACAATGCCGGCCACTGGCACGCCGGCTACTGCAAGAACGAACCACCGGTGCCGGGAGCGACATCTTGCACCTTTACCCCCTCGTCGGTCCGGAACCCGGATGCCGGCGGGCGGAAATCCGGAACGCGAGGATATCGACCTTGCACAACCGAGTCGGGAATTGCATGCTGCCCGCGCTCGCCGCGGCGCTGTTCGCGGGGAGTGCGACGCCGGCGCTCACCCAGGACACCCCGCCGGTAAGCGCGAGCGCGCACGCGGCAGTCGAGGCGGCGGCCAAGGCACTGGGTGGCAGCGATCGACTGCACGCGATCAGGAATATCACCCTGTTTGGCTATGGCAACTATGCCTACCAGTTCGGGGGCGGCAACGTGACCCCGTCGATCCACGCGGTGCAACGCTACGAGGCGGCCAACGACCTGCGGCGGGTATTCGACTTCGAGCACGATCGCTACCAGCAGTTTGAACGCCGCAATATGTCTTTCACGTTCGCGCTCGAGGCGCTGACCAGTAACTTGCCGGTCAACCAGATCCTGGATGGAGACATCGCCTACGACATCGCGCCGGATGGCACCGCGAGCCGCATTCGCCGTTTCGTGCAAAGTCCGTGGCAGCTCGATGGCGTGCACATGCGGCGCATGTGGATGCTGAACGATCCGGTCGCGCTGATACGCGCGGCGCTGGACCC
>JBELAR010000171.1:0-4258 GCA_049508555.1 Steroidobacteraceae bacterium | reverse complement strand
CTTCTGGAACCCGAAGATGGAGCCATACATTTTCGGCGAGCGTAACAAGATCCACATCATCAATCTCGAGAAGACCCAGCCGCTGTTCGCGGACGCGGCCGCATTCATCAAGCAGATCGTCGCCGACAGCGGTACGGTGCTGTTCGTCGGTACCAAGCGCTCGGCGCGCGATGCCGTGCAGAAGGAGGCCGTACGCGCGGCCATGCCTTATGTGAATCAGCGCTGGCTCGGCGGCATGCTCACGAATTTCAAGACCATTCGCGGTTCGATCAAGCGCCTGGGCGAGCTGCAGGAGATGGCCACTTCCGGCGCGCTCGACAAGCGGGGCAAGAAGGAGGCCACGCAATTGCGCCGCGAGATGATCAAGCTCGAGCGCAGTCTCGGCGGCATCAAGAGCATGGAGGCGCTGCCCGATGCCCTGTTCGTCATCGATGTGGGACATGAGCACATCGCGATACACGAAGCCAAGAAGCTCGCCATCCCGGTCGTCGCGGTGGTCGACACCAATTGCTCGCCCGAGGGGATCGACCATGTGATTCCGGGTAACGACGACGCCATGCGGGCCATCGCCCTGTATGCGACGGCGATCGCCGACGCCGTGCTCGAAGGCAAGTCCTCCGTACCGCAGGTCGCAGTGGGCGAGGACGAATTCGTCGAGCTCGACGAGGAGGGCAATCCGCGCCGCAAGAGCGGCCGGCCGGCGCGTGCGCGACCCGCTGCTGCAGTGCGCAAGAAGACGCCCGCGCGGCGCCGACCGGCAGTCGCGCCGGTCGCCGCAGTGGCGGCGGTCGAGGAAGCCGGGCTCGAGACCGAGCTCGATGAGGCGCCTGAGACCCCCGATGGGGCTGTGCCCCCGATGGGACTCAAGCGGCGCAGCGCTACCGGTACGGCGCGCCGGCCACGACCCGGCGGTACACCATGAGCGTCACCCCGGAGGCCGTGCGCCAGCTGCGAGAGCGCACCGGCGCGGGCGTGATGGAATGCAAGCGGGCCCTGGTCGATTCCGCGGGGGATCTGGACGCTGCCGCGGAGCTCATGCGCAAGCAGGGCTCGGCCAAGGCAGACAAGAAGGCTGCACGGCTGGCTGCCGAGGGGGTCATTGTCGTGGAGCGCTCGGCCAACGGCCGGCTTGCTGCCATGGTGGAAATCAACTGCGAGACCGATTTCGTGGCTCGCGAACAGGATTTCCGGCGTTTTGCCGCGGATGTCGCCCGCCTGGCGCTCGGCGGAAAGGTGGTGGACGTCGCGGCGCTGCTGGCCGCCGAGCTCGCCGCGGGCGAGAGCGTCGATACGCGCCGGCGTGCTCTGGTGGCGAAGATCGGCGAGAACATCAGCGTGCGGCGCTGCGTGGTGCTCGAGAGCAACGGCGCCCTCGGCGCCTATGTGCACGGTTCGCGTATCGGCGCGCTGGTGGCGATCGAGGGCGGATCGGCCGAGCTGGCGCATGATCTGGCCATGCACGTCGCGGCCAGTAATCCGCGCTATATCAGCGCCGCGCAGGTGCCGGCGGAGGTGTTGGCCAAGGAGCGCGAGATCCTGAGCGAACAGGCCCAACAGGAGGGCAAGAGCCCCGAGATCGTGGCCAAGATGATCGAGGGCCGGCTGCGCAAATCGCTCAACGAAATAGTCCTGCTCGGCCAGCCCTACGTCAAGGATCAGGAGCAGAGCGTCGAGAAGCTGCTCAAGGGCGCCGGGGCGCGCGTACTGGCTTTCGAGCGCTTCGAAGTCGGCGCCGGAATCGAGAAGAAGCCACAGGACTTCGTTGCCGAAGTCATGGCGCAGGTCAGCGCCGCAGGCGAACGCTAGGCCGGAGCGCTGGGCGCCCCGCTGATAGCGGGGCTTTGTTTATGGCAGACTGGACCGGGTCGCCGCCAGCCACCACATAACGGGCACGATGAACGAATTCCACGCGAGTTGCAGCCGCATTCTGGTCAAGCTCTCGGGCGAGGCACTGCTGGGCGCGGCGGATTACGGCATCGACCCGGAAATCCTCAAGCGTGTGGCCGGGGAAATCCGCGATGTGCAGGCACTCGGGGTGCAGGTGGGCATCGTGGTCGGCGGCGGTAACCTGTTTCGCGGTGCCGGGCTGGCGCGCTCCGGTATGGATCGCGTGACCGCCGATCAGATGGGAATGCTCGCCACGGTCATGAACGCGCTGGCTCTGCAGGATGCGCTCGAGCAGCAGGGCATGCAGGCGAGGGTGATGTCCGCCATACGCATCAACGAAGTCTGCGAGGACTTCATCCGGCGCCGCGCCGTGCGGCACCTGGAGAAAGGGCGCGCCGTGATCTTCGCCGCCGGTACCGGCAACCCGTTTTTCACGACGGACACGGCTGCCAGCCTGCGCGCGATCGAGATCGAGGCGCAATTGCTGCTGAAAGCCACCAAGGTCAGTGGTATCTATTCCGAGGATCCGATCAAGAACCCCGCGGCCAAACACTATCCGCGGCTGACCTATGACCGCGTGCTCGACGAGCGGCTCAACGTCATGGATGCGACCGCGATCGTGATGTGCCGCGACTATCGCCTGCCGTTGCGGGTATTTAATCTGGGCACTCCGGGCGATTTGCTGCGCATCATGCGCGGCGAGGACATCGGCACGCTCGTGACCAACGACTGAAGGCGAGAGGACCCATGCTCGAGGACCTCAAGAAAGACGTGGCGGCTCGCATGCAGAAGTGCGTGCAGGTTTTTCAGGGCGATCTGAAGAAGCTGCGCACCGGCAGGGCGCACCCGAGTCTGATCGAGCACTTGAAGGTCGACTACTACGGTTCCGATGTACCGTTGCAGCAGGTCGCGAGCATCAGCGTCGAGGACGCGCGCACGCTCGTCGTCTCGCCGTGGGAGAAAGCCATGGTCGGGCCGATCGAGAAGGCGATCCACAAATCCGAGCTCGGACTCACACCCAATACCGCCGGCGCGGTGATTCGCCTGCCGCTGCCGCCGCTGACCGAGGAGCGCCGGCGGGACATCACGAAGATCGTGCGCCAGGACGCCGAGAACGCCCGCGTCAGCGTGCGCAGCGTGCGCCGCGATGCGATCGCCGATCTGAAGGAAATGCTCAAAGAGAAACTCCTTTCACAGGACGATGAACGGCGCGGTCAGGATGAGATTCAGAAGCTCACGGATCGCTATAGCGCCGAGATTGATCAGCATCTGGCGGCCAAGGAAAAGGAAATTCTCCAGGTTTGAGCAGCGTCGTCTCAGCTAACGGTTCTGCCCCGCTGCCGCGCCATATCGCCATCGTCATGGATGGCAATGGGCGCTGGGCGCGTGCGCGTGGCGATGCTCGCGTCGACGGGCATCGTGCCGGCGTCGAGCCCGTGCGCATGGTCATCGAGGAGTGCGTGCAGCGGGATATCGGCGCTCTGACGCTGTTCGCCTTCAGCAGCGAGAACTGGGGCCGGCCACGCGACGAGGTCATGAGTCTGATGTCACTGTTCGTCGAATCGCTGGAAGCGGAGATCAGCGAACTGCACCGCAACGGCGTGCGTCTGCGATTCATCGGCGAGCGCAGCGAGCTCGACGCCCGGCTGCGCGCCAGCATGACCAGCTCCGAGCAGACCACGGCCGCCAACGCGCGGCTGCACCTGCAGATCGCACTGAGCTATGGCGGCCGCAGCGACATAGTCGGCGCCGCACGCCGGCTTGCCTCCCAGGTCGAGCGGCACGAACTGAAGCTCGAGGAAATAGACGAGCCGACTTTCGCCGCCGCGCTCGCGCTCGCTGGCCTGCCCGATCCGGACTTCTTCATTCGCACCGGCGGCGAGCAACGCGTCAGCAACTTTCTGCTCTGGAACCTCGCCTACACCGAGCTGTACTTCACGGAATGCCTCTGGCCGGATTTCGATGCCGGAGGCTTTGCCGCGGCGTTGCAACACTTCGCGACACGGCGGCGGCGCTTTGGGCTCACCGAGGCGCAGCTCGACGGCGATGGCGACGACGCGGGCGCCGTGCCGCCTTGAGGCGGTACCACTGCGATGCTGCGCGCACGCGTTCTGACGGCCCTGGCTCTGGCCCTGCTTCTGGTCGGTGCCATCCTGTACACGCCGCCGAATGTAACGGCGGCGCTGCTCGGACTGATTCTGCTCATCGGAGCATGGGAGTGGTCGGCATTCCTGGCCGTGACGTTGCTCTGGCGTATGCTCTACGTGTTGGCGCTGATGTTGCTTGCCTTGGCAGGTCTCGAATTCACGCTCGGACTCGAGCGCCTGGTCTGGACCATGGTGGTGGCGAGCCTGTGGTGGGTGCTGGCGGC
>JBELAR010000170.1:0-4270 GCA_049508555.1 Steroidobacteraceae bacterium | reverse complement strand
TGCCGCAGGCCCGTTCGATGCCGCGCTGCGCGCGCTGCAACTCCGCGCGCAGCGCGCCGAATGGCAGCAGCGAAAAATAGTAGGCATGCCGGTAGCTGTGGTTCTCCACGGCGTGGCCCTGCAGCACGCACTCGCGCACGAGCTGCGGGTATTGCGCCACGCGCTCGCCAATGCAGAAAAATGTCGCACGTGCGTTCCTTGCGGCGAGGATGGACAGCACCCGCGGTGTGACCTCCGGATCCGGTCCATCGTCGATCGTGATCGCCACTTCCCCGCGCGCCGCCGCCGCGGGCGGCAGGCGCGTCCAGTTGGCGCCGAGCGCGCTGCTGCGCGGCCAGAGGCCGAGGCCCGCGAGCAGCAGATGATTGGCGATGAGCGCGGCGCCGGTCCAGGGCCACCAATGCGGGTGCAGCAGCGTGAGCGCGAGCGCCCCGCAGTGCCAGGCGGCCGACGCGCGCAGCAGCGGCGCGGCATGTATGGGCTCAGGGAGCGGACCTGTCGTCGATGCGTTGCTGCTCATGCGCGCCCGTCAGGGCCACGTCGTGGCGGTCGAGAAAATGCGCCCAAAGCTGCCGCCACACCGGCCACTCGTGAGCCCCGGGGATCCGCCGGGTGCTCGATGCGGGTAGCGCGCCGGCCAGCAGGCCCTGCGTGTCGGCGAAGCGGTCCTCCGTGCCCAGACCGAGGAAGACGCGCGGCGGCGGCGCCTCCAGGCCCCGTACATAGCGCCAGATGTGCCGCTCATCGTCATCCTCCCCAAACTCGCCCGGCTGCCAGGACTTGAGGCTCTGGTGGCGCGCGATCTCTGCCGCGATCACCCGACTGCCCAGGTACGGCGCGATCAGGCACAGCCCGTCAACCTGCGCAGGGTACTGCGCGGCAAAGCGTAACGCCATGAAAGCCCCGAGCGATATGCCGCCGATCCACAGCGTGTGACCCGCGGCGCGAGTCGGTGAGACCACTTCATCGTGCAGCCGCGCAAGCCAGTTGCGATCCCTCACGTGCGTGAGCGCGGGAGTGACCAGCATGAGGTCCAGGGCCAGGCAGCGGGCGCGAATGGCGCTGTCGAAGCCGGCCACCATGAAATCCCCGGCACTCTGGTAGGCGCCGGGCAGCATGATGATGCGCGTCGCGCTCAAAGCGGGGGGCTGGGCCACAATGAATGTTGTGAGCACCGTCAGGCTCGCTGCTGCGCCTCGACTCGCGCCGCATCCTGCAGCAATGCCGGGGGCATCAGCAGGGCCGCGAACCACAGCGCCAGCAGTGCGCCCGGCGCGACGGTGCTGCCCAGCGCGCTGAGCACCGGCACGTGCGCGAGCGCCAGCACGCCGAAACCGAGCACGGTGCAGGCGTTGGCGATGAGCAGTGAGGCGAGCGTGCGCGGCAGCTCGGCGCTGTTGCGGTCAGCCAGTCGGCGGTCGAAGAACAAGGCGTAATTCGAACCGACCGCAACGATCAGCAGCAGCCCGATCAAGTGCAGAATCGTGAGCTGCACCGCGTTGCCGACCATGAGCGCGCTGACCACGAGCACGGCGAGCGCCAAGGGCGCGATCACGCGCGCCACCCGCACGGCACTGCGCAGCACGACGCCCAGCAGCAGGATGATCGCCGCGAAGCCGGCCAGTGCCAGATGCGCCGCCTCACGCAGGTAGCTGTCGTAGAGAGCATCGCTCTCCTGCTTCATGTTCAGTGCCAGCACCGTATCGGTGCCGTTGGAGGCGAGGGCGGCGCGCACGCGCATGATGTCGATGTCCCCGGAGCGCCCGGCGCCGAGGCTTGCGCGCAAGGGCAGCAACGCGTGCCATTGTTGCCCCTGCCGCCAGAGCAGCGCATCGACCGCCAATGCCATCGAGGTATGCTCCAGTGCGTCGCGCGTGAGCGCCGGGGCCGAGCGCGCGGCAGCCACCTGAGTCGCAAATTCCTCGAGCGCGCCCTCGCGCAATGGCAGCTGCGCCGTCGCCGCCGCGAGTCGCTGCTGCAACGTCAAGGCGTCCGGCAGACTCGCGCGTCGCGCCGCCTGCAGCGCGCGGCTCGGCAAATAACGGGCCGGATTCTCGTAGCCGCCGATCACCCCATCGGCCACGAGCCGATCGAGCTGCTCGCCGACGAGCTGCGCACGTTGCAGCACCGACTCCTGATCCGGACCGCTGATTATCACCAGGCTGCTGATATCCGGCGCTCCCAGCTCAGCGCGTAGCTGCGCATCGAGTGCCTGGGCCGCCGCGGAGACGGGACTGAGGGCGGCCAGATCGCGATTCCACAGCGTCGCACGATGCTCCCAGAGTACGGCCATGCACAGCAGAGCGATGAGTGGAAAAACGAAAGTTGGCAGGCGCCAACGCGAGAGCAGGCGGGCGGCCGCGGCGCCCAAGGGCGCCAGATCCCGGATGTCGAGGCGCTGCGGCAGCAGTTGCGGCAGCACCAGACGCGTGACCGCCGCGGCGACGATCAGTCCGCTGATTGAATACAAACCGAGCTGCGAGAGCCCCGGGAAGCTCGAGGGCAGCAGGGAGGCGAAACCACAGACCGAGGTGAGCATACCCAGGCCGATCGTCTGCCAGAGCCGCTCGGGCGCCTGCAGGCGCCCGAGCGCGCCGGGCCTGGACTGGATGAACACATAGATCGAGTAGTCGACCGACTCGCCGATCAGCGTGATGCCGAAGCCGAGCGTGACGCCATGGACCACGCCCGCGCCGAGCGCCACGCCCGCGACCCCGGCAAGCGCGCCCGACACGACCGGCAGGAGCCCGAGCAGCAGCGTCGTCGCAGAGCGATACACCAGCAGCAGCAGTGCGACGATCAGCGTCGTACTGAGCAGCGCCAGACGCGTGGCTTCGCCCTCGATCGTCGAGCGCGCGTTCACGGCGAATACCGCCGGACCGCTCAAAAGCAGCCGCGGCGCGGCGCCTGGGCTCGCCCCGCCTTGCGGCTGCAGTGCGCTCGCCGCGGCAAAGGCGCTGCGGATCAGCGCGAGGGCCGCGGCCTGTGCGTCGGTGTCCGAGCCCAGGGCACGCGTCTCGGCCAGGAGCAGCGCGCGTGCGCCGTCGGCGGAACTCCATACACCCTGCGCAGTGTGCGGGGCCGCGGCCGAGTCCAACTGCTCCATGACCTGCAGCGTCTCCCCGGTCGGATCACTGCGCAGCATGTCCTGCGCCATCAGCCCCGCCGGGGAGCTGATCAGATCCACACTGGCGCTGATGGCCGCACGCAGGCCCTCGATGCTGAAGCGCTCCGGCGTGACCGCGGGACTGAGCTGATAGCGGTGTTCGAACACGAACTGGCGGTCCCGATCCGCACTCTGCGCATCGCCGTTGCTCACGGCGAGGAATGCGTCTTGCATCCCGAGCCGCGCCCTGAGTTCATTGGAGATACGTGCGCGCAGCGGCGCATCCCCGCCATCGATGCCGATCAGGATCAGGCGCGCGGCGAGACCGTTTTGCAGCTGATCGACCAGAACCTGCTGCGCAGCGGAGGGCGCGCGCGGCAGGAATGCCGAGAGGTCTGCGCTGTAGCGGGCCCGCGCGACGATGAATGCGGCCAGTGCCATGGCAAGCAGCCAGACACCCAAGGCCAGCGCACGAGCGGGTTTCATTCGCGCGGCGTGATGCTCATCACGGAACGATCGCCGTCGCGCTGCTGCACCTCGACCTCCACGATCGCGTCGCGCTCGCCGCTCACACGTATGCTCGCCACATGGGCGGCGAGGCCGGTATCGAGCGGCCGCAGCAGCAGCCGCCAATGGGCCAGATCCCCCGCGAATTCGAGCCGGAACAGCCGCTCGAGCGTGCCGCGGTCCCCGGCGAGAGTCGCCAGTATGCTATCGAGCAGCGGAGCGAGCTGCGGGTAATCCTGCAGCCGAAACTGCCGTTCATGGCCGCCGACCTGCAGCGTGAGCACGCCGTGATCGAGCACCGCGCTCTGCGCGCGCGGCTCGAGCGTGCGCTGCTCGAGATGATCCGGTGCGTCATAGGTCAAGGTGCCGGAAGAATGCGCCGGTTGCTTGAGGACCGAGAGATATTGATTCTGTTCAAAGCTCGCCACGCCGTGCCGGCGCTGTGCGAGCAATGCCATGAGCTCATCGAGCCCGCTCGTATCGGCGGCGGCGGCGGCGGCGGCGGCGGCGGCAGCAGCAGCCGCGCACCACAGCATGGCGAGCACTGTGAGGCGGCCCCAAGGCACTGTGCGGCTCATGCCGGATCGGTTCCTGTGCCGGCGGTCTGCGCTGGAGAGGGTGGCATGGACCAGAAGTCGAAGAAATTGAACCAATTGT
>JBELAR010000017.1:0-25461 GCA_049508555.1 Steroidobacteraceae bacterium | reverse complement strand
GTAGTGCGCCGGATCGTCGGGTAACTCCGGAACCGCGACCATCGGCAGACTGGCACGCACGCGCGCTCGCTCGGCGGGGTTGTCGTCGACGAACACCAGGCTGTCGAGCCCGATGTTGAGCTGCTCGGCGATCACCCGCAGATTTTCCGCCTTGTCGGTCCAGTTCGCCACGAATGCCGTGATATCGGTGCGTTTGAGCGCCATCTCCGGATGGGTCTCGAAGACGGACTCGGCGATCGCCGTTTCGTTCTTGGAGCAGACCGCCAGAACGATGCCACGCTCCTTGAGGGCCTTGGCGTAACGCTGCAGCGCCAGATGAGCTTCCCCCGCGGCGCTGCCTTCCCCGAGCACGATGCCATCGAGACCGACGTCGCCGACCACGCCGCCCCACAAGGTATTGTCCAGGTCGAGTACCAGGCATTTGCGTGATTGGCCGCGCTGCGCCGCGATCAGGCGCGCTACGAGTTCGCCATAGAGCGACGCCGCCGCTGGAGCGATCTCGATCTTGCCGTGCAACCATCGGGTCGTATCGAACCAGGCGTCGATGCCATCGCGCGCGCTGAAACGCGCTATGTCGAGCAACAGTGCGCCGTCCTGAGCCAGCGTATCGGCCAGCATGTCATTCAAGCGCGCGACCAGGCGCGCGGGGGCGCCCGGAACGAGGCGATCATAGCTGCCGAAAATCGGCTCGGTCACATCCAAAAATGACTGCTGAATCACCGTGGCGTCGAAGCTCTCGCGCGCCTGGTGCCAGAGCGAGCGCAGATCCGCGATGCTCGAGGCGATGGCGTCTTGCGCTTCCGCCGCGGTAGCGGCGAGGGGCACGCCGGCGAGCGTCTCGCGGCAGCTCAGGGCAATGAGAACGATCTGAGGCCTGAAGCCATGAAGGGCGGAGGCGGGATCGAACAGTTCCTGGCGATACTGTCCAAAAGATCCGGTATAGATCTCGATGAGCAGCCGGCGGCGCAGGCCAGCAACACGGATGCCCGGTAATAGATGATCGACGGTGGCCGAAGCAAGTAGCGCCAGACGTACTCGCGCGAAGCCGGTCCCCGCACTCGCCGCGGCGCTCTTGATTGCGCTATCGAGTTGAATGGTTTCGACGAACCCCAGCCGGAACTGCGCCAGTGCGGCCAGAGCCTCCAGGCGCTCGGAGATATCGCTGGTTGCGAGCGCTGAGTTCAGGCTGTGCCGGAAATCGGCCGGAGTGGGTAGCCAGTTCATCCCCGATCAGCCCGTGTTGGCAACAGGTGTTCCGGACTGATCCAGGCAATGACGGATCCGCGGACCGGCGACGTCGAAAAATGCCTTCGACCAGCGCTCGGCGCTCGGCAAGTCGAGGTGCGAGCCGTCAAACGTGTGCAGGCCTTCCAGCTGCGGATTCACCAGCTCGATTCCCACGGCATCCGCAATGGCCCTGTCTTCGGCGATCTGCGTGGACGGATAGGGCACGACGGTCAGCACCACACAGGCGCGGTCGACCGGGAGCTTCGAGATGAATTGCTCGGCGACCGCAGCGTAGTGCTGCCATTGATCCTGATCGCTGATGGGGCCGTCACTGACCGGAGCTGCGTCGACCTTGTTGGCGCCAAAGGTCTTCCAGTGGCCGTGCTCGCGGGAGCGGTAGTAGGTGAAGTCATTACCACAGATCCGCCGCAGCTTCGTGCAGAGCGATCGGTGCAGGCGTTGCCATAGTTTCTTCTCGCTATAGCGCCTGCCCACGTCGCCGTCGTGGAGGATCTCCGAGGCGGGCCCGGTCTCCGTATCATAAAAGAACTGATCGACGTTGATGACGTATACCCGCGCGTGCGGCTTGAGCCTGGCCAGCAGCGGCCCCACGAAGCTCACGTTCTCCGTGTGGGTAAAGCCCATGAGATAGTGTGGTACCGCTGGCGCGGCAAACCATTGGTCGGTGGTCTGCGTCGAGAAACCGAACTCCATGCGGCTGCTGCCCAGGAACAATACATCCGCATCGATGGCGCCGCGCTGCGCCGCGGGCTCCAAGCCGAACCAGAACGCCCCATGATCGTAGTCGCCGTAGGCTGTCGCATTGCAGTAGCCCAGATATGCGCTGGTGGACGCATAGTAGCCTTGGGCCGTGCAGGCGAAAATGCCGTGCGCGCGCAGCTTGTACACGTAGGTCCCAACCATGCACAGAACCAAAATGGCGCCGTAAAGAGCCGGATGAATCACCGGAAGCTTGAGCACGTGAGGCGGAATCCTGAGTCGGAGAATTGGCGTTCAATATACAAGAGAACCCGGGCAGTTGGGCTCGACGCCACCGGGTATCTGTGACCTGCTCCCGAGATTGCGGTCGATACGTGTGACGTGATGCACGTCACAGTTGCTTCGCCATGTCGGATCGAGGTGAGTAATCGAAATTCGCGCCCGGCGGAGGCGGCCTTTTCCAGCAGCGTCGGTGACCGGAGTCACACTTGCGTTGCATACGGCTCTATATAGTCCGGCTGATCACCTGGGCGGGGTCGCCGATATCGATGCGTCTCCTGTTTGTCAATTATGAATTCCCACCCGTCGGCGGTGGCGCTGCATATGCCTCACTTGCGACCGCCCGCGAGCTGGTCGCGATGGGCCATCAGGTGGATTTTCTAACGACCAGGACTCGCGGCAGAACCGTTGATGAGCAGTCGGAGGGCATCGGCGTGCATCGCGTGCGCTCCTTTCGCCGCGGCGTCCATCAATCCGGACTGATGGGAGCGGCCAGTTTCCTCGGATTTGCAGCGACGCGCCTGAGGCAACTGGCGCGGGCCGACGCCTACGACGCCTACCACTATTACTTCAGTCTGCCCACGGGTCTGTTGAGCTGCTTGCCGGGCAGGCACCGCTCTCGACCCTACGTGGTTTCGCTACGCGGCTCAGACGTACCGGGATACGACTGCGATTTGCGCTGGCCGCATCGAATGCTGCTGCCCGTCACGCGGCACATCTGGCGCAGTGCCTCCCGGGTCGTGGCCAATAGCGCCGATCTGCGCCGTCTGGCGCTCATCTCCAGTCCCGACACGACTATCGATGTGATTCTCAACGGCATCGACTTACCGGCCGAGGTTGCGAGCAGGCGCGATACCCGTGCGGGCCTGCGCGTGCTGAGTGTCAGTCGCCTCATCGCTCGCAAGGGCCTGGATACCCTGATCAAGGCCGTGCAGCGCACTGCGCCCGGGCTGCTGTCGCTCGATATCGCCGGCGAGGGGCCGAATGAGGCGGAATTGCGGCAATTGGCGCGATCCTGTGGGGTCGCTGATCGCGTGCGCTTCCATGGCTTCGTCGATCGTGCCGCGTTGGCGAAACTGCATGCTCAGGCGGATGTTTTCGTGCTGGCCTCCCGCGCCGAATCCTGCAGCATGGCGCTGCTCGAAGCCATGGCCGCGGGTCTGCCGGTGATCGCCACCAACGTGGGCGGCAACGCCGAGATCGTCCGTCAGGGCAGCAACGGCCTGCTCTTCGAGCTGCAAGACGCCGAGGAGCAACTGGCCGCCGCGTTGCGCACGCTGGCCGACGCTCCGGCGCTGCGGCATAGCTTCGCTGTCGCCAATCGCTGGGCTGTGCGCGAAAGATTCTCCTGGCGTGCCGTAGCCCAGCGCTATGAGCGAATCTTCAGCAATGCTACCGGACAACCCGTTCGCACCGACGCAGCGGAGATTGCACCGGCGGATCGACGCGCGCTCCAGGGTGGCGGGGTTGGACGATGAAACTCGCCGATCAGTGCCACGACGCGCGCGCGGCAGCTCCCCGCGCTCGGGGACGGCAAGGGCGAGCTGCGATTGGTCGAGGCGATCCCGGCGGATCGATCCGGCAAGCGGCGCGCGTTTGTGTCGGAGATCGCGGCGGATAAGCGTGCATAACGAACGGCGCATCCTGTTCAACACCGTGGCTCTGAGCGGCTCTGAAGGCCTCGGTCAGTTGGCGAACCTGCTGTTGATCGTGAGCTTCGCGCGCCACTTTGGCGCCGTCGTGCTGGGCTACTACTCGATCGGCATGTCCATTGGCGCAGTCGCCTCGGTACTGGTCAGCTTGGGGCTCGAGGGTATGCTGATCCGGGACATCAGTCAGGATCCGGCCTGCGGGAGCGATCGGCTCGGAGTGCTGCTGCCGGTGCAAATGGTGTTGGCGCCGCTTGCCTGGGCTGGAGCCTGCGCCGTCAGCATGGCGCTGATTGGCAATACAGCGGCCCTGTTGGTGGTCGTCGCCGCCAGCGGCTATCAGGTACTGCTGCCACTGGGATCATTATTGCTGACTCCCCTGCGGGCACGCGAGCAAATGCTCGTCGCCTCCGGCTGCAATGTCTCGAACCGGCTACTGAGCCTGCTGATCGGTCTGGTGGCGCTGCGCCTGGGAGCCAAGCCTGGCATCGTGGCCCTGGCTTTCATTGCGGGCGCGAGCTTCCTGATCGCCGTCGCCTGGATACAGACCACTCGGCGTTGCGGGCGCCCGCGCCTGCGTTGGTCACCGCGCGAGGCATGGGCACTGTACCGACGGGGTGCGCCTTTCTTCGGCATGTCGGCGCTGTCGACCATCTATACACGTGGCACCACGATCGCGCTTGGCGCCTTGAGCGCCAGCCAGCAGGTCGGCCTCTATGCGGTAGCCGATCGGCTCATGATTCCCCTATCCCTGGGACCGGCCGCCTTCAACGCGGCGGTCTATCCGGCGCTCTCGCGGCTCACACAGCAATCCCTGGACGGCGCCAGGGTGCTATGCGGCCGCTGCGTGCGGCTGCTGCTGGTGGTGACCGTTCCGTTCGCAGCCTTCGCCGCGATCTTCGCCGCCCAAATCACCGCACTGTTCTTCGGCCGCGCCTACCTGGGTGCGGCTGCGGCATTGCAGGTGCTCGCCTGGACGCTGCCGGTGCGCGGCGTGCAGTTCCTGCTGGGGTCGCAACTGGCGGCGATCCACCGGCAAGCGACCGTCGCGCGCGCGCGCTTCGCCGGGTTGTGCGCGTTCGCGGTACTCGCGCCATTGTTGATTGTCACCGGCGGCTACGTCGGTGCGGCCTGGGCACTGTTGCTGTGCGATTGCGTGCAACTGGCGCTGTATGCCTGGTCGTTGCACCGGCTGCACGCAGCGCCGGTCATATCCGCGCCGCTGCTCGCGCCAGCCGCGGCGGCTGCGCTCACCGGAGCGGCGAGCCTGCTGTTTCCCGCGCTGCACCTGGCATGGCGACTGCCAGCGATGTTGCTCGTCATGGCCACCGGGCTGTCGGCCTTCGGCGCCGTGAAGCTGCACGACCTGCGATTCCTGCGGGCGCTCATTGCGGGCCGCTGATCGCGGGCCGCTGCTCGCTACTTGCCCTTGAAATCGTCCGGCACCAGCAGGTGTCGGCCGAGCAGCTTGTAGAAATCGGTGCGGTTGCGCTTGGCCAGCCTTGCGGCCTGGCTGACGTTGCCGCCCGTGATCTGCAGAATCTGCGACAGATAACTGCGGGTGAATTCATCCCGTGCCTCGTCAAATGACGGCAGCTTCGCCTGCGTGCCGCCCAGGGATTGCTGTACGAGTTCCACCGGGATGATGGGCGCCTGCGACAGCGCGACATTCTGGCGCACCACGTTCTGCAGCTGACGGACATTGCCGGGCCAGTCGCTGGTGGCAAGCAGCTCCACGGCCTCGGGTGCGTAGATATTGCGAGTACCGCTCTCGCGGGCGATGGCAGCCAGAAAATGCGCCACCAGCAGCGGAATATCCTCGCGCCGGCGATTGAGCGAGGGCATCTCGATATGCACCACGTTGAGTCGGTAATACAAGTCCTCGCGAAACTGGCCGCCGGCGAGCAGTTGCTGCAGATCGTTGTGCGTGGAGGACAGGACGCGAATGTTGGTCGGAATCGTTTGCGTGCTGCCGATCGGACGGATCAGATTCTCCTGCAGTACACGCAGCAGTTTCACCTGCAGCCGCATCGGCATATCGCCAATCTCATCGAGCAGCAGCGTGCCGCCCTCCGCGGTCTGGAACAATCCGTGATGCTCGCTGGTGGCGCCGGCGAAGGCACCCACGGCGTGGCCGAACAGCTCGCTCTCGAGCATGTTCTCCGCCATGGCGCTGCAATTGATTGCGACGAAGGGACGATTGCGCCGCGGGCTTGCCTTGTGAATCGCCCGGGCGAGCAGTTCCTTGCCCGTGCCGCTCTCACCGGTGATCAGCACGCGTGCATCTGTGCCCGCCACCATATGTGCCTGTGCGAGCTTTTCCTCCATGAGCGGGCTGCGGGTGATGAAATCTGACCGCCAATCCTGATCCGTGTCGACAAACCCGGAAATCTTCAGCGCCTTGTTGACCTGATCGAGCAGCTCCTGCTTCTCGACCGGCTTGGTCAGGAAGCCGAACGCGCCCATCTGCGTGGCCTGTACGGCATCGGGAATCGTGCCGTGTGCAGTGAGCAGAATCACCTTGAGTCCAGGCCAGCGATTTTGCAGCTCCTTGAGCAGGCCGATGCCATCCAGCTGGTCCATGCGCAGATCGGAGATCACCAGGTCGGGTCGGAAGCGGCTGGCCGCGGCAAGCGCCAGCACGCCGTTTTCAACCGGCTCGACCTCATAGTTCTCGGCGCGCAGTCGGATGGTGAGCAGGCGCAACAGCCCGGGATCGTCATCGACGACCAGGATCCGTGCCTTGCGTTTCATGGGCTGATTCACGGTTGCCCTCCATCGTTGCCGGCTTCGCGTTGCGTCAGGTTACGTTCGATCTTGGCGATCGCGTCGAGTTTGGCCTGCGCGTCCTCGAGCTGCTTGCGCAGTCGGGCGTTCTCGTCCAGTTCGGACTGCAGTCGCCGCTGGTTCGCGCCGATGCGCTCGCGATCCGCGCGCTGCTCCTCGCCCTGCAGGCGCTCATTGTCGGCCTTGAGCCCGAGCTCATTGTTGAGCTGCCCGAGCTCGAATAAGCTGACCGCACGTTCGAGGGGCAGCAGCGTTTCGGGTCGCGCAGCGAGTTCCCGCAACAGTTTCTGCGCCAGGACCGGGTCGCGTCCCGGATGCCCGGGTGTCGCCAACATCAGAGCATAGCGCAGCTGTGCGCTGCCCTGCGGCGTGCGCGTATAGGACTCGCGAGCCGCAGCCAGTATTTCGGCCTGTTCGGCCGGCCCGGCCTGAGCCAGGTGCTGCATGCTCTGGAATGTGCTCGCCATCAGCACGGCGACAACGGTGTCGCGGTCTTCAGTCGTGGCTTCGCTGCGCTGCGGTGGCGGCGGGGAGTGCAGCGCTTCCATATTGGCGCAGCCGCACAGACTCAGGGCGAGCGCGAGAGCGTACGCGCTATGCCGCATTGGCCTGCTCCTTGGCGGCCAGCGGCAAGGCGACCCGCAGCGGCATCCGGATGCGGAAATGCGCACCCATGAACTCGCCATCCACGATCTCCACGGTCCCCTGCTGGACGTTGACGAACTCGTTGACTACCGAGAGGCCGATGCCGGTGCCCGGAACGTGGCCGCCAGGCGCACGCCCGGTATAGAAGGCCTCGAATATATGTGCGCGCTCATCCTGCGGCACCCCTGGGCCGCAATCGGCCACTTCCAATACCAGATCCTCCCCGTCTGCCTGCGCGCGCAGCGTGATCACGCCGCCACGCGGGGAATATTTGATGGCATTGGACAGCAGATTCTCGAGGATGAGGCGGATCTTGCCGCGATCGGCCGCCAGCGTCAGGTCACCGATCTGCACATCGAGGCGCACGCGCTGCGACACCAGCGTGAGCTGCTGGCTCTCGAGCACCTGCTTGACCAGCGGCCGCAGTCGAAATTCCGATACTTCGAGCCCCGTACTGTTGCTCTGCCAGGCGCTGAAGCCCAGTAGATTCTCGATCAGCCGCTGCAGCTTGATGCCGTTCTCGCGCAAAATCGCATTCACCTCGCGCTGGCCCGTATTGAGCTCGCCCACGGTGCCGTCCATGAGCAATTCCGTGCCTTCGCGGATGTTGGCCAGCGGAGTCTTGAGCTCATGCGACATGTGCCGCAGGAAGCGATTGCGATCCTGGGCCAGGTCGAGCAGGCGGTTGCGCAGCCACTCGAGTTGAGTCCCGAGGCGCTCGAGATCCACCGGGCCTTTGATGGCGATGGCTCGCGAGAAGTTGCCGCGACCGAGCTCACCGATCGCCCGATCGATCTGCCGCAGGGGCCTGCTCAGTCGCAGTGCGAACAGCAGTACCGCAATGAGCACCAACGGCAGCAGCAGCGAGGATTCAAGCCATAGTTGGCGCCTGGCCTTGTCCGTTGGCCCCTGCAGCGCGCCCACGTCGGTATCGATCTGCTGATTGCTCAAGTCCGCTGCCGCGGAGGTCAGGTCTCCCAGCGTCACGAAGGCCGTCGCGAGCTGCGCGGACGCGTTTTGCGGGTTATTGCCATCGAGAACCAGGCTGCGGATCTGCTGCTGCTGATCGCTCAGCCGCGACAGCAGCGCGTGGGCATTGCCGGCGCGCAGCTGAACGCGCAGCGCGTCCACGGTTACGCTGAGCTGCTCGTCGTGGTGGCGAAACGCCGCCAGGACCGCGTCATCCCTGAGCACCTGGTATAGACGGGCCGAGCGCTCGAGCAGGGCGATCTGGGCGTAAAGATCCTGTGAGAGGCGCGTGGTCTGGACACTATCGGCAACCAGACGCTGGCTGGTATCGGCCAGGTGCCGCATCTGCACGGTGGCGTTGAGAATCGCAAACAGCAGCGGTCCGGCGAGGACGCTCAGGCCCAGCAGCAGAAAGCCGTTCAGCGATTTGGGTAGCAGCCAGCGCACCCAATCATTCTAAGCCACTGCGCTGCATCATGCTGCGGGAGGGCCGTCACGGATTCGCTACCACGGGTCGCGCTGGAGCTTCTCCTCCCAGCGCAGGGAGCTGGTCACGATGGCATCGAGGTTGTCGAGCCGGGGTACCCAGCCGAGCAGCGTGCGGACCCGATCCGCGCGAGCGATCAGGGTCGGGGGGTCGCCCTCGCGGCGCGCCTCTTCGCGGATCTGCAACGCTTTGCCGGCCACTCGCTGCACGCTCTCGAGTACCTGGCGCACGCTGTAGCCGTGGCCGTAGCCGCAATTGCAGATCGCGGTAGCGCCGCCGCCGCGCAAATAGTCCAGCGCATCGATGTGGGCGCGCGCGAGATCCTCGACATGGATGTAATCCCGCACCCCGGTGCCATCCGGCGTGTCGTAATCCGTGCCGTAGACCGACACGTGGGAGCGCTTGCCGACAATCGCTTCGCAGGCGACCTTGACCAGCAACGTGGCCTTGCGCGTGGCCTGTCCGATCCGCGTCTGCGTGTCCGAGCCGGCGACATTGAAATAGCGCAGGCTCACGTAGCGAAAGTCGCTGACCGCTGCCAGGTCGCGCAGGATCCATTCCGACATGAGCTTCGAGCTGCCGTAGGGATTGATGGGCGTCAGCGCCATGTCCTCGCTGGCGATGCCGCCCGCCGGCATGCCGTACACTGCCGCGGTGGAGGAAAATACGAATTGGCGCACGCCCTGCTGCATGCACGCCTCGAGCAAATTGCGCGTCGCGCAGGTGTTGTTGCCGTAGTATTTCAAAGGGTCGCGCACCGATTCCGGTACGATGGTGTTCGCCGCGAAATGCATCACGGTGTCAATCTCGTGCTCCCGCAGCACCTGCTCGAGCAATGCGCGGTTGCCGACGTCTTCAACGATCAGTGGCGCATCGCGTACGGCTTGCCGGAAGCCGGTATAAAGGTTATCGAGCACGATCGCCCGCTCGCCGCGTGCCTGGAGCTGCAACAGCACATGACTGCCGATATAGCCCGCGCCGCCGGTGATCAGTATGGCCTTGTGCGTCATTGTGCTTTGGTTCCTGAGGCGTTAAGAGGTAGCTGCAAATGATACCTGCAATGGCACGCGACGCGCGGCGGCGATGAACGAGAGTTCGTCGGGCACGGTGGCGCGCGCCGGGCCCGCGCCCTTTGCGGGACTGACACCCGATGCCGTGATGGACGCAGCCGAGGCGCTCGGCCTCGAGCCGGACGGACGCCAGTTCGCGCTCAACAGCTACGAGAATCGCGTCTATCGGGTCGGTCGTACGGACGGCGCGCCTGTGATCCTGAAGTTCTATCGCGCCGGACGCTGGTCGGACCAGCAGATCCTCGAGGAGCATGGCTTCGCGCTGGAACTGGCCGAGCAGGAGATTCCGGTGGCCGCACCGCTGGTACTGGCAGGGGCCACGCTGCACCGACATGCCGGTTTTCGCCTCGCCGCCTTTCCGCTCTGCGCCGGTACGGCCCCGGAGCTCGATCAGCCCGGCGCACGCGAATTGCTGGGCCGCACGCTGGCACGGATCCACGCCGTGGGCGCGCGCCGCCCGTTTCAATTCCGCCTCTCGCTCGAGCGCGAGCAATTGGGTGCCAGGGCGCGGCGCGGTCTGCTGCGTTCCGGATTCCTGCCCGAATACATGCAGGAGCGCTACGCTGAGGTCAGTGAAGCGCTGCTGGAGCGGATTGCGGGCGCCTTCGACGAGGCGGCACCGGTGGCCAGAATCCGGCTGCACGGCGACTGCCATCTGGGCAATATCCTGTGGCAGGCGCGTGGCCCGCTGCTGGTCGATTTGGATGATTGCCTGAACGGGCCGCGGATCCAGGATCTGTGGATGTTTCTGTCCGGCAACGCTGATGAGCAGCGGCACCAGTGGAGTGAAATCGCCGAGGGCTACGGGCAGTTCGGCACGCTCGACTCGAGCGAGCTGCGCCTCATCGAGCCCCTGCGTGCCTCGCGCATGCTCAATCATGCCGCCTGGATCGCCGAGCGCTGGGAGGATCCGGCCTTTCCGCGCGCCTTTCCCTGGGCCGGACAGGCCCGCTTCTGGGAAGGCTACGTCGCGGATCTCGTGCAGCAATTCGAGGCGCTGGAGGACCCGCCGTCGCTGTCCGGGCCCCCGCCCAAATTGTGCTAATGTCGCCAGCGACGACAACGCTGTGCCGCTCGTAAAAGTACTCCTATGTTGGATCGGTTCAAGACGCTGTTGACTCTGGTGCTGCCGCTCCTCCCGCTGCCGCTGCTGTGCGCCTGCGGGTCTTCCGCAAACCATGTGGGCTCCCATTTCGGTCTCTCGCAGCACCATGCCGCCTCCAACGCGGCACCCAGCGGCTCGCCGGAGGATGCGGACATGGTCGCAGCCGTGAGCATGACGGGATCGGATGCGACAATAGGTATGAAATTCCGGCTCGACGCGCGACCCGTGGTGGGGACGCCACTGCAGATCGAGCTGGCGCTGGTTCCCAGCGCCAACTCCGGCATCACCCATATTCACGGATCGCTGCAGGCCGGAGAGGGCTTGCAGCTGCAGTCGCAGCGCACGTTCGATATCAACTCGCCGCAGGACGGCGTCACCCTGAGGCAGGAGGTGACCGTCGTGCCGCAGCAGGATGGCGTGCTGAGTCTGAGTGCCACCCTGTTGATCGATTTCGACAACGGCTCGCTGGCCCGTACCTACTCAATTCCACTCATTGCCGCCGGTCACCCGTCCTGAAGGCCGATACTTCGATCGCCATTGCGAAAATCGGTACTGCTTCACGCGGCCTCGCCGGCCCGCTTCGTATGATCAGAACCACTCTCGCCACAGTTCCAGGTTATGTCACACGAGCCGGCGGCATCAGACGCCGTCCCAGTCCTGCAGCCGACCTCCCGGATTCGGACGCGGCCGGCATTGGAGGAGCTGCATCCGCGGCTGCGTGAACAAATAGAGCAGGCCTGGGTCCCTGGGGTCAATCGGCCCGAGCTCGCGCTGCTGCTGCCGCTGATCAGCGACTATTACGAGCAGCTCGATGTCGAGCGCCGTGGCGTCGTGCGTTCGATGCAGCTGATCGCCGATGAAGCTCGCGCCGTTGACGCGAGCCTCGGTGGGGTGGATGCCGGCCATTGGCAGGTGATCCTCGATCACATCAAGGACGTCGTCATCACCGTCGACGCTGACGGCACGGTCAAGATCTTCAACCCCACTGGCGAGCGCATCTTCGGCTATTCGTGCTCCGAGGTGGTGGGTCGATCGATCGATCGGCTGCTGCCCGATCTGCCGCTGCATGATTCGGTGGAGCAGGGTCTGCAGGCGCTTGCCGCCCGGGCCGATGAATCACGCGGTGATCTGCGCCCGCACGAGATGCGTGCGCGGCACAAGGATGGACACCGCTTCCCGGCCGAACTGATCGTCAGCTGCGTGCAGCTGGGACGGCGCGACGTCTATGTGATCTGCCTGCGCGACACCAGCGAGCGCGTGCGAACGGAGCAGGCGCTGCGCGACAGCGAGGCGCGCTACCGCACTCTGGTCGAGAGCGCGCCGGAGCTCATCGTCGTGATCGAGCGGCAGACCGGGCACTACGTGGATGCCAACGACAACGCGTTGCGATTCTTCGGCGTGAGCCGCGAACGGCTGCCGCAACTGACCGCCAGCGACGTGTCGGCGGCGCAACAGCCCGGCGGCGCCGACGCCGCCGAGCTGTTCGCCAGCCTGTGCGCGCGCGCCGCAGCCGGCAAGCCGCAGGTTTTTGAATGGGTGCACCGTGATGCCCAGGGGCACGAGATCGAAACCGAAGTGCGCCTCATGGAGCTGCCTGGGGCTGGTCATCTGCTGCGCGCGAGCATCACGGACATAGCCGCCCGCCGTCGCGCCGAGCGTATTACCGCCGGTGAGCGCAACGTGTTCGAACGCATCACCGCCGACGCGCCGCTGACCGAGGCGCTCGAGTCGATCGCGGACCTGATCGAGTCGATCAGCAGCAGCTTCACCGCGGCCATCAGTCTGCTCGGCAGCGACGCCCAGAGTTTCGCCGAAGTGATTGGCCGGCGCATTCCGGAGCAGTGGCGCGCGCTCGAGAAGCGCATGACGATCGACATACGCAACGGCTCCAGCGCGGCCGCGGTCTATCTCGGACGCCACGTCATGGTCGCCGATATCGCGCTGGACGCGTTCTGGCAGCGGCGCCGCGAGCTGGCGCTGGAAGCCGGTTTCCATGCGGCCTGGGCCATGCCCATCAAGACCGCCAACGGGCGAGTGCTCGGGGCGCTCAGCATCTACCGCCCGCAGGCCGGCATGCCACAGCCGCGCGACATCGACCTGATGGCGCACGCGGCGCGCCTGGCGGGCATCGCCATCGAGCGGCGTCGCGGCGCGGAAGCCCTGCGCGCCAGCGAGGCGAAATTTCGCAGCCTCTACGATCGCATGCTGGAGGGCGTGTATCAGTGCGCCGCGGATGGCCGGCTGCTCGAGGTCAATCCGGCCTTCGTGAAAATGCTCGGCTACGACCGCGCCGAGGACATCTACGCGCTGCCCGGACTATCGGTCTGCTATTGGACCCCGGCTGAGCGGTCCGAATTCGAGTGCTCGCTGCAGTTGCACGGCGAGATCCGCAATGCCGAATTCGAGTTGCGCTGCCGTGATGGCTCGCGCCTGGTCGTACTCGAGAGCGCGCGCGTGATTCGCGACGCCGAGCAGCGTGTCGTGGCCTACGAAGGCACGATGGCCAACATCAGTGAACGCAAGCGGGTCGAGCAGGCCATGTTCGATGAGAAGGAGCGCGCGCAGGTCACCTTGCAGTCCATCGGCGATGCGGTGATCACGACCGATCGGGAAGGCCGTATCGACTACATGAATCCCGTGGCGGAGCAGCTCACGGGCTGGCGCAGCGAGGAGGCGCGCAATGAGAATCTGAGCAGTGTGCTGTGCCTGCTCGACGAATTGACGCGCGAGAAGCTCGAGAATCCTCTGGTGCGCTGCCTGCGCGAGGGACAGTTGGTGCATTTCGCCGAACACAGCGTGCTGCTCAATCGGCTCGGCCAGGAGATCGCGATTCAGGATTCGGCTGCACCGATCCGTGATCGCACTGGCGCTGTCGTCGGCGCGGTAGTCGTGTTCCGGGATGTGACCAAGGAGCGGCGCCTCAAGCGCGCGCTATCCTACCAGGCCAGTCACGATGCCCTGACCGGGCTGATCAACCGGCGCGAGTTCGACAACCGCCTGTCCGACGCATTGCGCAGCGCCCAGCAGGACCAGGGGCCGCACGCACTGCTGTACGTGGATCTGGATCAATTCAAGGTCGTCAACGATACCTGCGGGCATTCCGCGGGCGACCGCCTGCTGCGCGACGTGACCGGGCTGTTGCAGGCCCATGTGCGTGCGGCCGATACGATCGCGCGCCTGGGCGGAGATGAATTCGGCATATTGGTACACGGTTGCACTGCCGAGCAGGGCGCGAAGATCGCCGACAATATCCGCCAGGCGATTCGCGACTACCGCTTCAGCTGGGAGGAGAACACCACCGGGATTGGTGCCAGCATCGGCGTGGTGGAGATCACCCGCGACAGTGAAAGCGCCGCCAACCTGATGAGCGCAGCCGACATCGCCTGTTATGCGGCCAAGGACTCAGGTCGCAATCGAGTGCATCTGTACGATTCGAACGAGGTCTCGGGCCGTCACCGCGAGATGTACTGGGTCAGCCGGGTCACGCGCGCAGTGGACGAGGGACGGCTGGAACTGTACTGCCAGCAGATCGCGCCCACGAGCAGTGCCTCGCCGCCGTTGCCAGGCTTCTACGAGTTGCTGGTGCGGCTGCGCGACGACGGCGGCGAGCTCGTGCTGCCGGGTGAGTTCATTCCGGCCGCCGAACGCTACAACATGGTCGCGGCGATCGATCGCTGGGTCGTACAGCGGGCGGTCAAGGCTCTCAAGGAGCACGCTTGCGGCGATGAGCCGCCGTTTCTGTTCGCGCTGAATCTCTCCGGGATGTCGCTCAGCGATCGCAGTTTCCTCGACTACGTACTGACCTTGATCGAGGATCCGCGCATCGCGCACGGCCTGTGCTTC
This sequence comes from Steroidobacteraceae bacterium, assembly GCA_049508555.1. Taxonomy (GTDB): domain Bacteria; phylum Pseudomonadota; class Gammaproteobacteria; order Steroidobacterales; family Steroidobacteraceae; genus FEN-1191. Next base: position 10,680 of record JBELAR010000017.1, on the reverse strand, counting down.
GAAATCACCGAGACCGCCGTGATCACGAGCATGGCCGATGCGGTGTATTTCATGCGCGAGCTCAAGAAGCGGGGTTGCCGCTTCGCGCTGGATGATTTCGGCAGTGGCCTCTCCTCGTTTCACTATCTGAAGAACCTGCCGGTCGATTTTCTCAAGATCGACGGCCAGTTCATCGGCAGTGTCACCACCGACGCGGTGGATCGCAGCATGGTCGAGGCCATCAGCCATGTGGGACGCACACTGGGCATTGCGACGATCGCGGAGAAAGTGGAATCCGCCGAAGTCTTTGCCGAGCTCAAGCGCCTGCGGGTCGAGTTCGCCCAGGGCTATTACATCGCCAGGCCGGCCTCGATCGAGTGCCTCGGTACGGCAGTGCAGCCGAGAATCGCCTAGGCTTCAAGCAGCCAGGCTTGCGACCCGAACTTATCGGACGGCAGCTCGGACATCCCGACGACCGCGGCCATGATGCTGTCTCGGTGCGACACGCCATTCTTGTCTGCTTTACGTCGCCTCAGCAACCGCTAAACTCCGCCGAATGCACACAAAATTCGCAGAAACGCTTAGCTCTGAAAGCTCTGTGAAACTAGGCATTTCTGCCGAGAAAGCAGCCGCGACGATCGATCGCAGGCTCGCGGTCGCGCCGATGATGGATTGGACCGACGATCTACAAACTTCTTTTCAGATTAGATAGTTACAGATGGCGGGAGAGGCTTGTCTCCTATACGTCTCCTCGGCGCCTCAGCCGCCGGATCGGGCAAAGGTTAGCAGGGGCTCGAAGTCGTTACGGTCGGCAGCCACGAGTGCGTCAATGTAGGCCCGCCTGAGCGCATCTGGGGCGATGAGCGGGCTATTGCCCCACGGCAAAGGGTCACGGTTGAAGTGCCGAACCAGGACAATGTGCGCCACCATACGAGCGTGCCGGCCATTGCCGTTGGGGAAGGGGTGGACTGCCACCAGGCGATGATGCAACCGGACAGCGAACTCCTCGGGCGAATAGGTGTTGTGTTCGAGCCAGGCGCGGGCGTCCGCGTAGAGATTGTGCAACTGCTCGCGGATCTGATGACAAGGGACACCGATATTGGTGTCCGCGAGTCGATACTTGCCTGCCCAGGCCCAGACTTGCCCAAGCATGGCTCGGTGGATGCGCTGCATGAAGGTGTCTGAAAGCATGCCGGGTAGGCGAGCCGCTCGGCTACGGAGCGCCCACTCCTGGCCGCGAATGATGTTTGCTGCCTCGAGCTCGTTCAGTTCTCCATGCGTCTTGACGGAAGTAATCCGCAAGCCCTCCAGGTCTTCGTCGCTGAGCGGCGTGGCGCCGGGCGCATAGGCTCCCGTCAGCGCCATAACTCGCGGGGCCGGCGCTCGAGATCACGGGCCAGTTCTTCGACCTGTTCGGCGAGCTCCTTGTCGGACAAGCCTTGCGCCTCAAGACGCATCGAATGGGCAATCGGCCCAATTCTCTCCTTCGCCAACTGATGCGCACGTGCCGCGATGGTCTCGCGCAGCTTCTTGCGCGGGACTAAGGCGTAGACGAGGTCTGCATCGAGCACGTTTGCAGCGCGGCGCAAGGAAGCGAGTGTGATCGTGCCCGCCCTCTCGCCGTTCTCGAGCTCGTCCGCGCTCTGCTGCGTTACCTTTAGGCGGCGTCCGAATGCTGTAGCGCTGAGGCCTAAAGACTGCCGCAGCGCTTTGACCCACCCCGTTGATGGTGTGGAGGCGGTCAGCAGATCGGCAGCTTCTCGCAGCTGTGGTAGCTTTCGGTCAAACTGAGTCGCGCTCATTAGGTGGCGGGGCAAGTTCATGGTGGGGCTCGAGTGGGGATCACGGGCTGCAAATATACAGGGCATAGGCTGTAGTTGCACGGATTATTACAGGGTATAGCCTGTTAAATAATAACCCAAGACAGGCCCTCGGCTAGCGAGGTCGCGCCGCACTCGGCAGGCAGCACATACGTCGATGCCGCCCTTGACTTCAGCCTGTCACTTCTATAATTCTACGATTATGGAATCAAAGGGTGCCGTCGAGGCTTTGGGCGCTTTGGCCCAGGACAGCCGCCTGCAGGTTTACCGATTACTGGTGCAGGCGGGCCCGGAAGGGTTGGCCGCAAGCGAGATTGCCGAGCGCTTGGGGGTTCCCGCCAACACCCTGTCGTTTCACCTGAAGACCTTGAGTCACGCCGATTTGGTGCTGTCCCGCCAAGAGGGGCGGTTTATCTACTACTCGGCGAACTACGAGCAGATGAACGCGTTGCTGCAATTTCTCACTGAGAACTGCTGCGGCGGCCGCAGCTGCATGCCTGCGGCTGTACCGCGCAAGAGGAGGGTTTCATGAAGCGTTTCCATGTTCACGTATCCGTTTCCGATCTGAGCCAGAGCATCCGCTTTTACTCACAGCTCTTCGGCAGCGAGCCTGCCGTGCATAAATCCGATTACGCCAAATGGATGTTGGACGATCCGCGCATCAACTTCGCGATCTCAACCCACCGTCAACCCAATGGTGTGAATCACTTGGGTTTCCAGGTAGACACTGACGAGGAACTGCGCGAGCTGCAAACGCAGCTCCAAGCGGCCGACGCCAAGATGATTCAGGAGGACGAGCAGCCGTGCTGCTACGCCCGATCCGACAAATATTGGGTCACGGATCCCACTGGCATCGCATGGGAAACGTTCTACACGCTGGCTTCGATTCCCGTCTACGGCGAGGCTACGGCGCTCCTCGAGCATGGCTCCTCGACGGTTCCAATGCAGGCAACGTCCGTGAAAGCAGCGTGCTGTGTGCCTGCTGCAAAGAGTGAACCGAAGGCGGATGCGGCCTCTTGCTGCGCAAGATGACCGCATTACCTCAGGTCCGCCGCGGTCAACCCGCCGACATCCCTGACGTCTTGGCGCTCCTGCAGAGCACCGACTTACCGACTTCGGACCTTTCTGCCAATGCCGGATTGCGCACTTGGGTAATCGAATCGGACGATTTCCTCTGTGGCGTCATCGCCCTGGAACCTTTTGGTACGGAAGGGCTACTTCGTTCGCTCGCGGTCGCATCCGATTGTCGTAACCGCGGCATCGGTCGCGCGCTCGTGGCCCAGCTCGAAACCGATGCACGAGCACAGGGTGTCAGGAAGCTCGTTCTATTGACCCAGACCGCCGAGACATTCTTTCGCAGCTTGGGATACCAGAACATTGATCGTCGCTACGTGAGCGACGAGATGAGACAGTGCGCTGAGTTTCGGTCACTCTGCCCGGCGTCGGCGAGCTGTATGGCAAAGACGCTGGTCAACCTCGCCGACGCGGAGCGGGCCAATGCCTGATCGGCCCTATAACGTCCTCTTCCTGTGCACGGGGAACTCGGCCCGAAGCATCCTGGCTGAGAGCCTGATGAATCACTGGGGGCGGGGTCGCTATCGCGGCTTCAGTGCCGGAAGCCATCCGAAGGGTGCCGTTCATCCGATCGCCCTTGAACTCCTCAGGCAGATGCAGTTCCCGACGGAAGAGCTTCGGAGTAAGGCCTGGGACGAATTTGCGGAGCCTGGTGCACCACCTATCGATTTTGTCATCACCGTTTGCGATAACGCCGCTGGCGAGGTATGTCCCATCTGGCCGGGTCATCCCATGAAAGCGCATTGGGGTATCCCCGATCCGGCAGCCGTGGAAGGTTCCGACACGCAGAAGTGGGCGGCATTTCGCGACGCGTTCCAGACGTTGCAGAGCCGGATAAAACTCTTCCTCAGCTTGCCGCTTGCCTCGCTGGATAACATGAAGCTCAAGGAGCGGGTGAACGCCATCGGGCAGAGCTCGGAGGCCGGATGACTTTGAGCAGACGCCTCGCCGCCGAGGGGTTGGGATCGCTGCTATTGGCCGCCACCGTGATCGGCTCGGGCATCATGGCGCAGCGGTTGGCTTCCGGAAACATGGCGGTTGCCCTGATCGCCAATACCGGCGCCACGGTCGCCGTCCTCGCGGTACTCATCGCCCTCCTGGCGCCACTCAGCGGGGCGCACTTCAACCCGGCTGTGTCGCTCGTCCAGGCTCTACGGAAAGTCATGGCGTGGCGGGACGCCGGCCTTTATGCCCTGGTCCAGATCGCTGGCTGTTGTGTCGGTGCGCTCCTCGCTCACGCCATGTTCGAGTTGCCGCTGATGCAATCGTCACTCCACGTGAGAGCGGGACCGGCACAGTGGCTGTCTGAGGCGGTAGCGACATTCGGGCTGCTGCTGGTCGTTCTAGGGCCCGTGCGCCCGCAAAACACTCCCTGGATGGTCGCCGGATGGATCGGGGCCGCTTACTGGTTCACCGCTTCCACATCCTTTGCCAACCCCGCCATCACCATCGCCAGGTCTCTCTCGGATACGTTCGCGGGCATTCGTCCCCAAGACGCACCGGCCTTCGTGGTCGCGCAGCTCGTCGGTGCCCTGACCGGATACTGTACGGCTCGCGCTCTATTCGCGCCGGCTGTGATCCCCAGTTCGCGGATCTCGGAACACTGACAGAGTAGGGGGTTGAGGGCAGGATAGCCTATCGGCTGCTGCTTGATCCAAAGACGCTACTTACAACCTATCTGAACCACACAATAAAGCCTTGAGACGCGACGCCCTCGGCGCGGCCTGAATTCCTCTGCTAGGTGTGTCCACTGCCGCAATGGGGCGAGATAGATTTCGCTGAAATTTCCCCGAAACCCGCCCTATTCAAAGGGCCACTGTTCGCTTCAAATGTGTTGCGTGACTGGCAACACACATCTATCGACCTGGATTGCTGCTGAGGCGAAGCAGCGCTTCACAGCCGCGGCTGTTGGGCAAGGGCTATCAGAATCGGCCCTACTCAAGCGGTTGGTCGAGCGGATGTTGGCGAGTGGTGCGCAGGACGCGCCGGTCCCTGCACCGACCGACGCACGCACGACGCGACTGACGGTCCGGTTGGTAGCCGAAGATCGAGCGCTGCTTCGTGAGCGGGCAGCGGCTCGAAATATACGAGCGGCGACGTACGTGTCCTTGCTGATCCGTTCTCACTTGCGGCAGCTGGCCCCGCTGCCGGACCGCGAGCTCTCAGCTCTTCGGGGCGCGGTGAGCGAGCTGTCAGCGTTGGGCCGCAATCTCAACATGATCGCCAGAATGCTTAACCAGGGTGCTCTTCAGTCGAGGCCAGGGGATCGCGAGCTGCACGCGATGATTCAGGTGTGCGGGGCCCTCCGGGATCACTTCCGAGCTCTGATAAAAGCGAACCTGGTCAGTTGGGAGGTCGGCCATGCCGAGCAGGGTTAGGGCCGGTGATGGAATGCCATTGCTCGACATTCGCACCCTTGGTCGGCAGGGACCTGGAAGGCGCATGTTTTCGCCGGCGCAGATCGAGCTGCTAACGCGTACCGTCAGCCGCGTGCCCGAGGTCATGGTGAAGGTTTCCGGCGGCGCTAAATCCTCGAAGGGTGCTATTGCCGATCTGCAATACATCGATCGCCGAGGCAGGCTGGAAATCGAGACCGACGATGGGCAGACCCTGAGCGGCAGGGGTGCCGCGATTGAACTTGCATCATCCTGGGACCTGGACGCCGCGGCGTCTCAAAATCGGACGCCCTATCGGGGTAAGGCGGGGCGGGTGCCAGTGAAGCTGGTGCACAACGTTGTGTTCTCAATGCCGAGGGGAACACCTCCTGACAAGCTGGTCTTGGCGGTGCGAGCATTCGCTCGGGAAAAGTTCGCTCTGCAGCATCGCTATGCCATGGTCCTGCACACGGATCAGGATCACCCACACGTGCATCTGGTGATCAAGGCTTTGAGCGAGGAGGAGGGGCGACGACTCAACATCCGAAAGGGCACGCTGCGCGAGTGGCGCAGCCACTTCGCGCTGCAACTGCGAGCCCACGGTGTGGCTGCCAACGCCACGGAGCGCGCCGTGCGGGGTCAGAATCGGTTAGCGTTCAAGAGCGATATCTACCGTGCGACGAAGCGCGGAGAGCCCCGATACCTGCGCGAGCGCGTGACACGTATTGCACGCGAGCTACGAGACGGAGGAGTCAGACCGGCCCCGGGTAAAGCAAAGCTTGTCGAAACCCGTAACGCGGTGGTGGCGGGCTGGCGAGCGACCGCCGATGCGCTGCTGCAAGCCGGGCACAGTGCGCTCGCCGAGAAGATCTGGGGCTTCATCGGCGACATGCGCCCACCACGGTCAACCGATGAGCAGCTGACGCTGCAGCTTTTGCAGAGGGTACGTGTCCGCGAGCCTGGGAAGGAATCGCAACGTATAGCGCGTGAGGCCATTGGCTTGTTTGCGGGATTTGATAGTGGGCATGATGGCGTCTTGAGGAGACAAGCCATTCTTGTCTCCTTTACGTCTCCTCAGCAACCGCTAAACTCCCCGGAATGCCCGCAAATCCCGCAGCAACGCGCAGCTCTGAAAGCTCTATGAAACTAGGCATTTCCGCCGAGAAATCAGCCGCCACGATCGATCGCAGGCTCGCGGTCGCGCCGATGATGGACTGGACCGATCGGCATTGCCGCTATTTCCTGCGCGGCTATTCGCCGCGTGCGCTGCTCTACACCGAGATGATCACGGCCGCCGCAATCGCCCATGGCGATCGCGAACGGCTGTTGCGCTACTCGAGCGCCGAGAGGCCATTGGCACTGCAACTCGGTGGCAGCGAGCCCGGAGTGCTCGCGGCCGCCGCCCGTGCCGGGGCCGAGCGCGGCTACGACGAAATCAATCTCAACTGCGGCTGTCCGAGCGATCGCGTGCATGCCGGCGCCTTTGGGGCCTGCCTGATGCGCACGCCCGGGCTCGTCGCCGAATGCGTCGCCGCGATGCGGGCGGCCGTGACCGTGCCCGTGAGCGTGAAGATGCGCATCGGAGTCCTCGAGGGGGCCGATCGGCGCGCGCGGCTCGCGAGTTTCGATGAGGCGGACTTCGAGCGCCTGCGTGAATTCACGGCTGCGGTGGCACAGAGCGGGTGCCGGTATTTCATCGTGCACGCGCGCCAGGCCGTGCTCGGCGGCTTCTCGCCGCGCGAGAACCGCGAGGTGCCCCCATTGCGCTTCGAAGTGGTGCGGCGGCTCAAGCAGGAGTTTCCGCAGCTTTGGATAGGGGTGAACGGCGGGCTGCGCACGGCTGCGCAGAGCGAAGCGGCACTGCTGTGGTCCGACGGCGTCATGCTCGGGCGCGAGGTCTACCATCGCCCCGAGGTTCTGGCTCAATTGCACGAGAACATCTTTCATGATGGCTGGCTTTGTCCGGATGCGCCGGTGCTGATGGAGCGGATGGCCGCGTACGCCGAGCGTGAGGTGGCGGGCGGGGAGCGCCTGTCGGCCATTACGCGGCACATGCTGGGCATGTGTGCGGGCCGCCCGGGAGCGCGCCGTTTTCGGCAATGGCTGTCCGAGAGTTCGCGCGCACTGGGTGTGGGCGTGGCCAGTGCGTTCGAAGCCTCCAGGCTTTTGCGCGAGGGCGCGGCGTTGTGCGCGGACACAGATGCCTAGCGGCGCAGTTCGGTCCGCGTATGATGTTGCGCTGCGTCAATGGATGAACTTTCCGCTGATGCGCCGCCGCGGCGTGATTTAAGATCCGGAAAGCATGGGCAAAGATATCGAACTTGCGATTCTGTTCGCCGACGTGGTCGGCTCGACGCGCCTGTTCGAGGCCATGGGCGACCTGCGCGCGCGCGACATGGTCTCGACCTGTATCGACGTGATGCGCGAAGCCACCGAACACCACAACGGCACGGTGATCAAGACCATCGGTGATGAAGTGATGGCCACCTTCCCGACTGCGGACGATGCCCTCAACGCCGCCGGTCAGATGCAGAAGCAGATCGCCTCGCATACCGAGCTGCGCATCGAGGGCCAACCGGTCTCCATCCGTATCGGCTGCCATTTTGGTCCGGTGGTGCTCGAGAGCCGTGACGTATTTGGCGCGAGCGTGCACACGGCCAATCGTATGACCAGTCAGGCCAAGGCCGGTCAGATCATCACGACCGCAGCGACGGTCGAGCGGCTCTCGCCTGAATGGCGCGCCTCGGTGCGACAGATTGACGTGGCGACCATACGCGGACAAGGCGGCGAGGTCGCGCTCTACGAGGTGCTTTGGCAAACCGAGGACGTGACCAGCATGCTGCCGGCGATCGCCTTGAACGGGCGCGATGCGCGTCGGCCGCGGCGCCTGCGGCTCTCGATGCAGGATCGCGAGGTGGTCCTCGATGAGCAGCGGCCCCATGTGGCGATCGGCCGCGCGGATGACAATGACATCGTGATCCGGGGCAATCTGATCTCCCGGCTGCATGCGCGCATCGAGTTCAGCCGCAACCGCTTCACGCTGACGGACCAGAGCACCAACGGCACCTTCGTGCAGATCAGTGGCGAGGAGGAAGCCTTCGTCCGGCGTGACAGCATGCCGATCAAGGGCGAGGGGCTCATCGGACTCGGGCGCATCCCCGATCGGGACTCGCCGCTGACGATCCATTTCATTTGCGAGGACAGCTGAGGGCTGCACACTCGCCCGGCTGTCTCAGCCGTTGAGGCGTCGTGCGACCTCATCGAGCTCGGCCAGCATGGCCGCGGGCAGCCGCGCACCGTATCCCAGCAGATACTGGCGGAACTCCGCGATCTCCTTGCGCCACGGCTCCGTTGGCACGGCATTGAGCTCTGCCAGCGTCTCGGCGCTGATGTCCAATCCCTGTGTATTCAAATCTCCGGGCTGGGGCAGGCGGCCGATGGGCGTCTCGAGGGCGCCTATCCGGCCGCCACAGCGCTCCAGGATCCAGGCCAGTACCCGCAGGTTGTCGCCGAAGCCAGGCCAGAGGTACTTGCCGGCCGCATTCTGCCGAAACCAGTTGACATGAAAGACCCGCGGCGGGTTTTTCAGCGCGGCGCCGATCTTGAGCCAATGTGCCCAGTAGTCGCCGTAGTTGTAGCCGCAGAAGGGCTTCATGGCCATCGGGTCGCGACGCACGACGCCGACCTGACCACTGGCCGCTGCCGTCGTCTCCGATGCCACGGAGGCGCCGGTGAGCACACCATGAGCCCAGCTGCGCGCCTCGTATACCAGTGGTGTGAGTTCGCGTCGCCTGCCGCCGAATATCAGCGCCGAGATTGGCACGCCACGCGGGTCCTCGGCTGCACGGCTGTAGGCCGGGTTCTGCCTTGCCGCCACGGTAAAGCGCGAGTTGGGCTGCGCCGCAGGGCCATTGCGCGGATCGTAGGCTCTGCCTTGCCAGTCGATGACGGGCTGTCCTTCCAGGCCTTCCCACCAGGGCTCGTTCTCGGCAGTCAGGGCAACGTTGGTGAACAAGGTGTCGTGTCGGATCGTCTCGTAGGCGTTGCGATTGGTCTTGGCGTTGGTGCCGGGCGCGACTCCGAAATATCCGGCCTCCGGATTGATGGCCCAAAGGCGTCCGTCCCGACCCGGCTGCAGCCAGGCGATGTCATCGCCGATCGTGAATACTTTCCAGCCCGGCAGCGAATCGGGCGGAATCAACATGGACAGGTTGGTCTTGCCGCAGGCCGAGGGGAATGCCGCCGCGACATAGTGGGTTTCGCCGCGAGGGTTTTGCAGCCCGACGATCAGCATGTGCTCGGCCAGCCAGCCCTCGGTGCGCGCCTGCCAGCTGGCGATGCGCAGCGCATGGCACTTCTTGCCCAGCAATGCATTGCCGCCATAGCCGGAGCCGAAGCTCTCGATGGCGAGTTCCTCGGGAAACTGCATGATGAATCGACGCGCCGGATTCAAGTCGCCCACCGAGTGCAGGCCGCGCACGAAGTTCTGCTCAGTGGCGATGCGCTCGAGCGCCGCGCGCCCCATGCGCGTCATGATGTGCATGTTCAGCACCACGTAGGGGCTGTCCGTGATCTCCACCCCGCAGCGGGAGTAGGGCGAATCGGGCGGACCCATGATGTACGGCACGACGTACAACGTGCGGCCCTGCATGCAGCCGCGAAACAGCTCTCGCATCTTGGCACGCGCCTGCACCGGATCCATCCAGTTATTGTTGGGACCCGCATCATCCTTCGAGCGGGTGCAGATGTAGGTCACCTGCTCGACTCGTGCCACGTCGTTGGGGTTGGAGCGATAGAGGAAGCAGCCCGGGAAGGTCTTCTGATTGAGTTCGCGCAGCTCGCCCCGGGCGCTGAGTTCCCCGCGCAGACGCTGAAACTCCAGTTGCGAGCCGTCGCACCAGTAGAGCTTGTCCGGTAGCGTCAGCGCCTGTACTTCTGCCACCCAATCCGCCACATTTTTTGAGATTTCCGACAGGGATGCCAGGGTGTGGGGGGCGGTCGCCATGACGTATCCTCGTGGCCGAATGGAGCAAAAGCTGAGGAAATTATACCGGCACTGCGGAGCGTGCGGGTCTTTTGCGCGCCAGCCCCTGCCGTACAATGTAATATGACGGGGATTTCTGCAATTTTCGCGGAGGATGGCCCTCTGGCCCGGGCCCTGGAAGGCTTCCGGGCGCGCCCCGCACAGCAGCAGATGGCCGCTCGCATCAGTGCGGCGCTCAAGCAACAAGAGGTGCTGCTCGTGGAGGCCGGTACCGGTACGGGCAAGACCTTTGCCTACCTGGTGCCGGCGCTGCTGTCAGGGCGGCGTGTGCTGATCTCGACCGGCACGCGCACGTTGCAGGACCAGCTCTATCACCGCGATCTACCCTTGCTCTGCGGGGCGCTGGGCAGGCCGGCCAGTGTGGCGTTGCTCAAGGGCCGCTCCAACT
>JBELAR010000169.1:0-4296 GCA_049508555.1 Steroidobacteraceae bacterium | reverse complement strand
CGGCTGCTGCGAAATCCCCGGCGCGAGAGCGCCGGGCGCAGCAGCGCTAGCGGATGGCGGCCGCTCGTGAGACCGAGGTGGCGATAATCGGCGAGAATATTCTGGCTCTCGGTCGGCTGCGGCAACGCCACGGGCGCCTCGCCGGCCGCTAGACCATCGATCAGTCCGGGCAGACGCTCCACGCCGAGCGCACGCCAGTGGGCCTCATGCCGGTGCGTGCTCAAGGCACCGAGTGCGCCGGCTGCAGCGAGACTCTGGAGCGCGCGCGGCGACAGTTGCGCGCGTGCGCCGAGCTCATCGATGCTGGCGTAGGGACGCAGGGCCCGCTCGGCCACGATGCGTACGGCATCGGCCTCCTGCAGATTGCGCACCAGGCGCAGCCCCAGGCGCAGCGCCGGGGCGCGCGCCGCACCCATGCGCTCGCACTCGAGCGTGCAATCCCAGTGGCTGACTGTCACATCGACCCCCAGCACGCTCACGCCGCTGCGGCGCAGTTCCTGCGTGATCTGGGCCGGGGCATAAAATCCCATCGGCTGGCTGTTGATCAGCGCCGCGGCGAAGGCGGCGGGCTCGTGGCATTTGAGCCAGCAGGAGATGTAGGTCAGCAGCGCGAAGGAAGCCGCGTGCGATTCGGGGAAGCCGTATTCGCCAAAGCCGAGGATCTGCCGGTAGATCTGCTCGGCGAACTCGCTCGCATAGCCGTTGTTCGCCATGCCGCTGAGCAGCCGTTCGCGATAGGGCGTGAGGCCGCCGCGGCGTTTCCAGGCTGCCATGGCACGGCGCAGTCCATCGGCCTCACCGGGGGTGAAGCCCGCGGCGACGATCGCGATCTGCATGACCTGCTCCTGAAAGATCGGTACCCCCAGCGTTCGCTGCAGCACGGACTTGAGCGCCTCGCTCGGATAGGTCACGGCCTGCGGGTTCTCGCGCCGCTGCAGATAGGGATGCACCATGTCGCCCTGGATCGGACCGGGCCGCACGATCGCCACCTCGATCACGAGGTCGTAGAAGCAGCGCGGGCGCAGTCGCGGCAGCATGCTCATCTGGGCGCGCGACTCGATCTGAAATACACCCACGGTCTCGGCGCGACAGATCATGTCGAAAGTAGCCGTGTCCCGGGGCGGAATGTCCTGCATCGAGAGCCTGGCGCCACGATAGCCGGCGATGAGGTCGAAGCAGCGGCGCAGCGCCGTCAGCATGCCGAGCGCGAGTACGTCGACCTTCAACAGGCCGAGGGACTCCAGATCGTCCTTATCCCATTGGATCACGGTGCGCTCGGCCATCGCGGCATTCTCGACCGGCACCAGAGTGCTGAGCGGCTCGCCGGAGATCACGAAGCCCCCGACGTGCTGCGACAGATGGCGCGGGAAGCCCACCAGCTCGCGCACCAGAGTGGTGAGGCGGCGCAGCTGCATCGGCTCGAGGCCGGGATCCTCGCCGGCGCTGTTGTGCTGGATCTCGCCCGGCGGATCCCACCACATATGCGATCGTGCCAGGCGGTTGATGTCGCTCTGGCCGATACCGAGTGCGCGCGCCACATCGCGGATCGCGCTGCGCGTGCGGTAGCTGATCACCGTGGCGGCGAGCGCGGCGCGTTCGCGGCCGTACTTGCGGTAGATGTACTGGATGATCTGCTCGCGCCGCTCGTGCTCGAAATCGACATCGATGTCCGGCGGCTCATTGCGCTCGCGGCTGATGAAGCGCTCGAACAACAGCTGGGTACGCGCCGGATCGATCTCGGTGATGCCGAGCGCGTAGCAGACTGCGGAGTTGGCGGCCGAGCCTCGACCCTGACACAGAATATGCTCCTGGCGCGCGTACTCGACCAGATCGTGCACCGTGAGAAAGAAGTGCTCATAGCGCAGCTCGGCGATCAGGCCCAGCTCCTTCTCGACCAATTCGCGCACCGGCTGCGGGACACCCTGCGGCCAACGGCGTCGCAGGCCGGCCTCGGTCAAGGCGCGCAGATGCGCACTGGCCGTCAGGCCGGCAGGGACGAGCTCGGCGGGATACTCATAGTGCAACTGCGCGAGCGAGAAGACACAGCGCTCGGCGATGGCAACGCTCTGCTCGAGCAGCGCTCGCGGGTAGATGGCACGCAATTGTGTCAGGGAACGCAGGTGGCGCTCGGCGTTCGGATACAGCCGCGCACCGGCCTGATCGATGGTGCAGCCGTGGCGCACGGCGGTCAGCACATCCTGCAGGGCGCGCCGTGTGCGCACGTGCATGTGCACATCGCCGGCGGCGACGGCTGGCACGGCGCAGCGCGCGGCGAGACAGCATAATTGCGCGAGACGCTCAGCGTCGTCGGCACCGCGATGCAACTGCACGGCCAGCCAGCCGCGGTCCGGAAAAAAATCCCGCAGCCATGCCGCCTGGGCCTGGCTCGGCTGCGCCGGCGGTACCCACAGTGCCAGGCAATCGCCCAGTCCGGTCTCGAAATCCGCTCGCAGCAATCGATACTCGCCTTTCTTCGAGCGTCGGCGGCCGAGCGTGATGAGCCGGCAGATCTGTCCATAGGCCTGCTGCGAGGGTGCGAGCAGTACCAGCGTCAGGCCACAGACGGCGCGGAATTCGGCGCCGACGATGAGCTTGAAGGGCGGAGCGGCGGGCGTGGCAGCCGCCGGCAGAGCCTGCAGGGCCTCGTGCGCACGTACCACGCCGGCGAGCGAGCACTCGTCGGTGAGCGCGAGCGCGCGATAGCCGAGCGCATGCGCGCGGCTGATCAGCTCGGCCGGGTGCGAGGCGCCGCGCAGAAAGCTGAAGTTGCTCAGGGCGTGCAACTCGGCGTAAGGGCTCGGGGCACTCGCGCTCATCGTCTTCAAGCCCATAAGCCCTGCAGATACCAGCCGCCGTCGCGCCGATCGTGAAAGACCCAGATCTGCGCGCCCTCGTTGCTGCACGCGCTGTAGTAATCGCGCCGGACATCGCCCCCATCCCACCAGCCGCTCTCGATGCGCTCCGGTCCGCGCAGCAGCGCCTCGCCAGGGGCCTCGATGCGCCGCGGTTCGGACAGCAGCCAGCAGGGCCGCATCGGGGCACTGCCCTGCGGCGGCCGGATCCTCGGGCTCGAAGTCATGGCAGACAGATCCGGCGCGATGCAGCGCGAGCCGCGTTCCGGACGGTAATCGGCCTGCGGCCGCAAGCTGTGGACGCTGGCCTCTCCGAGCCGCGCGCGCAGGCGATCGAGCAGCCGCTGCAATTGCTGCAGCGGCTGCGCATCGCTGCCGAACAGATCCCCCTGCACGATCTGCGGCGAGGTGAATTCGAGCGCCTCCAGCCGCAACGCGCTGACCGGTGCGCGGAACGCCAGTGAATGCAGGCGCTCGCGCGCGAGCGCCAGCAATTGGGCCGCATCGCGTCCCGGGGCAGACAAACCGATCGTCACGCGGCTGAGCGGGTGACGGTAGTGCTCGAACTCGAGGGTAAAGCGCTGCACCGAGCAATCGCGGGCGCGAAGGTAGCCCTGGAATTCCAGCAGCAGCCGTTGCAGCGGGAACAGCAGCGCGGTCGTGGTGCGCACCTCGCCGCCGAATTCGCAGCGCGCGCGATAGCTCTCGGGGGCTCGCCAGGCCGGCCGCGGATCGCTCGCCTGCGCGCACAGGCGCCGCAGATACAGCTGGGTTTCGGGCCCGAAGCGCCGTGCGATCGCGGCGGCAGGCAATTCGAGGACTTGGCCGATGCGGCGCAGGCCCGAGGCCCGCAGCGCGGCCCGTGTCGATGCACTCAGATCCAGCAAGCCCAACGACAGGGCATCGAGCCGCTGCCGCAACTGCGCCCTCGTGAGCACGCAGCGTGGTTCATCCGCGTGCGTCAGCAGGGCCGCGGCACTGGGCGAAGGAGCCAGAGCGCACACATGGCTGTAACCGAGTTCGATCAGCCCGGCTTCGATGCGTGCGCGCAGCGTCTCCAGGCCGCCGAAGAGCGCGATGCTCGCGCCGAGCTCGAGCCAGAGCAATGGCTCGCACGGCGCATAACTGATCAGAGCGCTCCACTGATAGGCCCAGGCGGCCAGGCGCTCGAGCGCCTCGCGCTGGACGCGCAGGCCGCCCGCGCTGTCCCGCTCGGCCGATGCCGGAGGGCCCGCGATCGCCTCGCACGCGAGTTGCGGCAAACGGATGCATAGCCAGAGCGTTGGCGCACTCATGAAGCATCCGGCGATTTGGGGTGATCGCTTCCAGATGCGCTAATGCAGCAGTAAAAACGCACTATTGCATGCGCATGAAGGCGGCGGGGTAGGGGTTCCATGGCGCATGCGAGGATACCCGACTACTGTACAAATATACAGTTGTACAT
>JBELAR010000168.1:0-4329 GCA_049508555.1 Steroidobacteraceae bacterium | reverse complement strand
ACCGGGCAGCAGGTAATCCGCCAGCGTGGAGGCCAGGGGCTGGCCCTCGGCACTGAAGCGCATCTCCTCGTACAGCGCGGTGCCGATACCCTGGGCCGCACCGCCGTAGACCTGCCCGTCGACGACCATGGGATTGATCAGCACGCCGCCATCCTCGACGACGACGTAGTCGAGAATCTCGATCCGGCCGAGCGGTGGATCCACCGCGAGCACCACCGCATGGCAGGCATAGCTGAACGTGCCGGTGTCACGCCGTGCCTGATACGTCGTACTCACCTCGAGACCGCGCGCCTCGATGTTCGGCGGCAACAACTGCGGGGCTCGATACCAGACGTGCGCAATCTCCTCGATGCGCACACGCGAGCGCGTGCCCACCACCGCCCCCGGCTCCCAGCGGACCTGCGCCGGTGTCTCCTTGAGCAATGCCGCGCCGATCGTGATCAGGCGCTCCTTCAGTTCCTTGCAGGCCTGGCCGACCGCGCCCCCGGCCATCACGATCGAGCGCGAGCCCCAGGTACCGGTCGAATAAGGAGTCCCCGCCGTGTCTCCCAGCAATACGCGCACGCGCTGGGGATCAATACCCAGAATCTCGTGGGCGATCTGCGCGAGCGTGGTTTCCAGGCTCTGCCCGTGCGAATGCACCCCGCATCGCACTTCGAGAATGCCGTCGGGCGTGAGGCGCAACTGCGCGGGCTCTCGCCCCGGCACCATCGGCACGCCCCAGCCGTGATAGACCGATGAGCCGTGCGCACCCTGCTCACAGAAGACCGCAAGTCCGAAGCCGATGCGCCGGCCGTCGGGCTCAGCGCGCATTTGCCGCGCGCGCACGGCGGGAAGATCCACCGCGCGCACCGCGCGCCGCACGGCCTCCGGGTAGTCGCCGCTGTCAAAATGCTTGCCGGTGATATTGTCAAACGGCATATCGGCGCTTTGCACGAGGCTGCGCAGGCGCACTTCATAGGCTTCGATCCCCACCGCCACGGCGATCGCGTCCATCATGGTTTCGATGGCATAGCACACGCCCGCGCGTGCGACGCCGCGGTAAGGCAGGATCGGCGCCTTGTTGGTCGCGACCGACCAGGTGCTGCAGCGATAGCGTTGCAACTTGTAGGGACCGGTCAATAGGCTGCCGATCTGCGCGGCCTCCAGACAGGCCGAGAATGGATAGGACGAATAGGCGCCCGAATCCACGCAGGCCTCGCAATCGATCGCCAGCAACCGCCCGTTCCGATCGGCATACGCGGTGATGTCGTAGTCGTGTTCGCGGCAGTTGGAATTGGCCGTGAGCTGCTCGCGCCGATCCTCGATCCAGCGCACCGGATGGCCACAGTGCATCGCCAGCCAGGCGAGACAGACTTCCTCCGGGAGCAGTATGCCCTTGTAGCCGAAGCCGCCGCCCACGTCCGGCGAGATCACGCGGACCTGTCCCTCGTCCAGGCCGAGGCAAGCTGCCAGTCCGGTGCGGTTCACGTGCGGCATCTGCGTCGAGGTGTACACGACCACCTGTCCCTGCCGCTGATCCCAGTAGGCCACGACGCCGCGTCCCTCCAGCGGCGACATGCATTGTCGCGCCGTGCGCAGACGACGCTGCACGCGGATCGGAGCCTCGCGGCAAAACGCGTCGAAATCCCCGTTCGAATCGCCACCGATCATGGTGTGCAGAAATACATTGTCGTCCCAGTGCTCGTGCACCCGGGGCGAGCCCGAGGTTCGCGCCGCCAGCATGTCGACCACCGCCGGCAGTTCGTCGAAATCCACCAGCACCTGTGCCGCGAGATCCTCCGCTTGCGCGCGCGTGTCGGCCACGCACATCGCCATCATCTCCCCGACCAGGCGTACCTTGGCCCCCGCCAACACCGTCTGGTGTGAGGTCTTGAAGCCCTTGAGCGTCGCGTCGGCGACGATCGGCTTGACGCCGGCGAGATCGGCCAGCACGAACACCGCGTGCTCGCTGCCAGGGGGTTTCTGTATCTCGCGGATGCGGGCGTGCGCCACGGGGCTGCGGGCGAAGGCCACATCGCGCATACCCACGAGGTGAATATTGCCGACGTACTCGCCGCGGCCGCGCAGAAAACGCTCGTCTTCCTTGCGCGCCAGGCTGGCGCCGATTCCCTTGCCCGAAGCAGCGGTGCCGCCGTTCGCACCCGCCTGCGCATCCATCTCAGGCAGCCTGCCAGCTCGGCAGGATGGCTGCCGAGGCGTCGAAGCGCTCGCCGGCGCGCAGACAGAACACGGGCTGCAACAGGCGCTTGGCTTCGACTTTCGTGCCCTCGTTGTCGCTGAGGATCCAGCGCCCACGTTCGTCCGACAGTACGGAGATATCCGCCACGCTCCCCACGCGCAGGCTCCCCAGCTCATCCTGCATGCCGATCATGCGCGCCGCGTTGCTGGTGACCATCGGCACCACCTGCTCGAGCGTGAGACCGAGAGCCAGCATGCTCGTCATCGCCGAGACCAGACTGAAGCGGGTCTTACCCGCGAACAGATGCTCGCCCTCTGCAGCCGACGCCGCATCGCTCGAGCGCACGTGGGTGTTGTGGCCGTGCATGTCGGCACCGAGCGTGTGCGGCACGACTCCGGCGTCGAGCACCTTGCGCGCGGTGTTGAAGCTGAAGTGCGAGCCATGGCCGACATCGACGCGCAGTCCCCGTGCAATCGCCTCGCGCACGATCGGATGCAGCACACCGTTCTTGCCGACAAAGCCCCCGGGATGCCGGCTGAAGGGATGCGCGAGCACGTCATCCGGCTTCATGAGCTCGAGAACCTGGGGCAGGATGGTATCCGGATCAACCGGGATCCCGCCCTGGTTCGGCATGGGCCAGAGCTGTCCAAAATGAACGTAGACCGGCAATCGGGCGCGGCGGCCGATTTCCGCCGCCGATTTGATCACGGCGATTCCCCAGCGCGCGAAGCCGCCCATCTCGGCGTGCGCCTTGATCCCCTTGACCAGATCCCGGTTCGCATCCGCCGCGCGCACGGTGGCCTCGACGTTCACGCAATCCGGACGGTAGAGCTCGGGGTAATAGTGACCTTCGAGTCCGCCGACCAGATAGGCCGAGAGATAGGCGAGCACGCGGCTCTTGGCCGGTTCCGCGACGAAATGGCGAAATCCTCCGAGGGTCATGCAGCTCGCGCCGCCCTGATCCACGAGCGTCGTGACGCCGGAGTGCACGCCGCACAGATCGGCATTGAGCCCAAAGCGCCCCGTGACGTGCTGGTAGACGTGAGCGTGCGTATCGATCATGCCCGGCAAAACGAGCTTGCCGTTGCAGGCGATGACCTCGGCGCCGGCACTCGGCAGGTCCGCGCCGACGGCGGCAATGCGATCGTTGACCACGAGTACGTCGCACTGGGCATCGAGGCCGGACATCGGATCGATGACCCGGCCACCTTTCAGGAGTGCAGTAGACATGGTGGGTTGCTTTTATACACCGTCGCTGTGCAGGGCGCACGCGCACCCGGCCGCGGCCCGCGCCATGCGCGGTATTCTGGCAATATCGGCGCATTCGAGGAGTCCGGGATTGGAAATCCAGCAAAGCTTCAGCGTGCCCTTCACCGCCGATCAGGTCTGGCGCCGATTCCGTGACGTCGAGGGCATCGTCGGCTGCCTGCCCGGCGCGGCACTGAGCGCGCCACCGCATGACGGACACCTGGCGCTCTCGATGACAGTCAAGCTCGGGCCGATCGTCGCGACTTTCAGCGGCGAAGGCGACATGCTCATGGATGATCTCACGCGCCGCGGCAGCATCAGCGGCAGTGGCAATGATCGCAGGAGCGGATCGCGCCTGAAGGGTGAGGCCAACTTCTCCGTGCATGAGGCGGGTACGGCGAGTGCATCGTCGCGCATCGACGTGCTCGTCAGCTATTCGATTGCCGGAGCCCTCGCGCAGTTCTCGCGCGAGAGTATCGTGCGCGAACTCACCGAGCGACTGACGGCGGCCTTCAAAGACAATCTGCAGGCGAAGCTCTGCGCGCAGGAGATCCCCGCGACGCCAGTGGCCGTGCCGGACGCGGCGGCGACAGCTGCCGCGGCGACAACTGCGGCGGCGACGCCGGCGGCTGCGACGCCTGTCGCGGCGACGCCGGCGGCTGCACCGGCGGCACCGCTCAATCTGGGCGGCATGCTCTGGCTCATGATCCTCGAGCGCCTGCGGCGCTGGTGCGGGCTCACGGTCAAGAGGTCGGGCGATGTCCCTGCTCAGCACGATTGACTACGCGCGGCCCTTCGCGGGCGCGCTCTGGTTCGATGTGCTGCCGCGTGCCGTGGTGCGCCCGCAACTCTCAGCGCAGGTGCTGCTGCACGCGGGCCCTCCCTTCCGCGGCGGCCCT
>JBELAR010000167.1:0-4349 GCA_049508555.1 Steroidobacteraceae bacterium | reverse complement strand
CGAGCGTCTCGTACCCCGGAGCGGCGATCATGAAGTGGATATGCGCCGGACGCCAGGGATGCCGGCCGGTGCTCTCGAGCATGCGGCCCACCGGGCCGTCGGCGGGTATCGGATAAGCCACTGGCAGAATGGTTTTGAAATAAACGCGGCCCTGTGCATCAGAGTGCAGTATGCCTCGGGCCCGGTGGGTATCATTGCCGGCGTACTGCACGTCGTAGAAACCTGCCTCGTCGGCTTGCCAGACATCCACCGTGGCGCCGGGCACGGGCTCGCCCTGCACTCCGCGCAGTGTGGCGTCGACGAAGCAGGCCTCCCCCCGGGCACCATTGGCGATGTCCGCGCCGAGCGGATACTCGGGCGCGCCGTCGACGTGGAATGGGCCAAAAACCGTGGCCTCGGTGCAGGCAGCGGGTTTCCGATGATTCTGCGCGATCACCAGCATCGACAGGCCCAGGACGTCCGACAGCAGGATGAATTCCTGGCGTTTCCCGCTGGTCATGTTCCCCGTGGCCGTCAGGAACGCGATGCCATCGAACCATTCTGATTCGGTCAGACCGACCTCGCGCGCGAAGTCGTGCAGATGCTGCACCAGTGCTGTCATGATGCGCTTGAGGCGCGGGTCAGAGGTCTTCTGCATGCGCCCGAGCACTTCCGCAGTGATCGTATTTTCATCCAGATTCAGCACAGGTTCCCTCTCACTCCTCTTCCAACCGGCCTCGCGGCGCCGGCGATCCCGGGTGGCTCACGCCGGCCGCGTGCCTTCCCAGGCATCCTGCAATAGCGCACGGACGGCGACGCGCTCGATCGGCCGGGGATTCCAATACGGGTTGGAGATCGCGAGCTCCGCGGCCCGATCCAGGTCGGACTCGGCCATACCCAGTTCACGCAATGAGTGCGGAACGTCATTGCCGCGACTCAGATCGAACAACGCACCGGCAGCATGCTCGGAATGCAGCGCGCGGCGCATACGCACGAGCGCCGCCGGTATGGCTGGAGCGTTGTAGGCAATGGCGTGCGGCAGCACGACCGTGTGCACTTCGGCATGCGGCAGATTGAAGCTGCCCCCCAGTGTGTGGCAGAGCTTGTGATGCAATGCCATGCCGACATTGCCGAGCACGACCCCGCACAGCCATGCGCCGTACAAGGCCTGCGAGCGCGCCTCCAGATCCCGGGCGTCGCGCCGCAGTTGCGGCAATGCGCCCGAGACGGCGCGAATGCCCTCCTCGGCCATCAGGTCCATGATCGGGTTGCTGTCCTGTGCGTACAGCCCTTCAGCCGCGTGTGCCAGCGCGTTGACGGCGCTCGTGATGGACAGTTTCAGCGGCAGGCTGAGCGTGAGCTCGGGATCGTAGATCACCGTGCGAGGCAGCACCCGCGCATCCCGTCCGGTGCGCTTCACGCCGGCATCCGTCAGCCCGTAGATGGAGGTCATCTCCGAGCCGGCATACGTGGTTGGAATGGCGAGGATTGGCAGTCCCGACTCCAAGGCAATGACCTTGCCGAGCCCGGTCGTCGACCCGCCGCCAATGGTCACTGCGCAATCGGCGCCCAACTCGCGCGCCCGTTCCCGCGCCTCACGGGCGGTCTCGAGCGGCACGTGCATCACGGCCTTGGAATACACCCCCACGGCAATGGCACCGAGCTGCTGCGCCACCCGCCTGGCGTCGGGCGCCTGTTCCGGAGTCGAGAGGACCAGCGCCCGGCTGGCCCCCAGTAATTCGATCTCGCGCGGCAGCTGCGCGAGCGCGCCGGCACCGAACACGACGCGCATGGACTGCGCGATGTAGGTGAAGTTCCTCATGTCTGGCGGTTCGGTGGAACCCGGCGCTCAGCGCGGGTACCAAGGCGCGATCGGCGCATCCACATTGACCCATACGGATTTGACCTGGGTGTATTCGCGCATGGCGTCGAATCCCATGTCGCGGCCATAACCGGAGAGGCCCGTGCCTCCGAACGGCGAGCCCGGGTGCACGCGTTTGTAGCAATTGATCCAGACCATCCCACTACGCATGTCGCGCGCAAAGCGATGCGCACGGGCCAGATCGCGGGTCCACAGACCACCGCCGAGGCCGTAATCCGTGGCATTGGCGAGCAGCAGCGCCTCCTCATCGCTGGCGAAGGTCAGCACCGTCACGAAGGGTCCAAACACCTCCTCCTGCGCGACGCGGTCCCGGTATGAGGCCGCACGCACGATGGTGGGTTCGACGTAGAAACCCTCTGCCAGCGCCTCGTTCTGCGGCGGCGTACCGCCCAGCAATACGGCACCGCCCTGCTCGCGCGCTGTCGCAACATAGGCGAGCACGCGATCGCGATGCTGCATGCTGGTAAGCGGTCCCATTTCGGTGCCCGGATCGAGCGGGTTGCCCAGGCGTATGGATTTCGCCAGCGCGATGAAACGCTCGAGAAATTCATCCGCGATGCGCTCGTGCAGCAACAGTCGCGCCCCGGCAATGCAGGCTTGGCCCTGATTGTGAAAAATTGCCCAGGCCGAACCATTGACGGCGGCCGTCAGATTCGCGTCCTCGAAAATGATGTTCGCGCCCTTGCCGCCGAGTTCCAGCTGTACCTTCTTCAGATTACCGGCCGAGGCCTGGACAATGCGGCGGCCCACGGCGGTCGAGCCCGTAAAGGAAATCTTGGCGATCTGCGGATGCTCCGCGATGCACTGCCCGGCGATGGCTCCCAGCCCCGGGACGATGTTCACGACGCCCTCGGGCATCCCGGACTCCGCCATGAGTTCGGCAATCTTCAGCGAAGTCAGCGGCGTGATCTCGGCGGGCTTCAACACGACGCAATTGCCGGCTGCCAGCGCCGGAGCCATTTTCCAGCTGGTGAACATCAGCGGAAAATTCCACGGTACGACCTGGCCGACGACGCCGACCGGCTCGCGCGTCAGATAGTTCAGGAAACCGCTCTCGACCGGTACCACCGAGCCTTCAAACTTGTCGGCCATGCCGCCGAAGTAACGAAAGCACAATGCGGTGCGCGGCACGTCGAGCGCACGCGAGTCGCGCAACGGATGTCCCGTGTCCAATGACTCGAGCCGGGCCAGTTCCTCCAAGTTGGCTTCAATCCGCTCGGCCAGCCGCAGCAGAATTCGGCCACGATCGGTCGCACTCGTGCGACTCCAGGTGGGAAAGGCGGCCTGTGCCGCGGCGACCGCCCGATCGATGTCCACCTTGCCGGCCATCGCGACATCGGCAATAGCCGTATTGTCATGCGGATTGACCGAGGTCAACGTCTCCCCGCCCGCCGCGTCGACGAATTTGCCCCCGATGAACAACTGATGTCGGATCGAGGTTTTCAGGCCCGCCGCCGATTGCGCGCGCTCGGTGGTGCCGATTGAGGTCGTGGTACTGATGCTGGTGCTGCTGTTCATATCAAAAGTTAGCGAGCGGAACCGCCAGCGACATCGCCGCGTGCGGGCGCGAACTCGTGTTCTGGCGTTATTCGGCAGCGGCTGCGCCTCCCCTGCCGTTGACTGTCCGTCTGCTGCCACACCCCGGCGGCTATTCTAGCCTGCTGTGCTTTGCGCTATTATTCGCGATATCCAAATACTGAGATCGAGACATAGACAGATTCCTTTCCATGGAGGCGTTCGTGCGCGTGGCGGAGAGCCAGAGCTTCGCCGCCGCGGCACGCCAGATCGGCGTGGCACCCTCGGTCATAACGAGTCGGATCAAGCAACTCGAGCGTCTCGTCCAGGCGACCCTCCTGCACCGTACCACCCGCAAGGTGGCGCTGTCCGAGGTGGGCGCAATGTTCTTCGATGAGTGCGCCGATCTGCTGGGGCGAGTCGATTCTATGACCGACCGCATACGTTCGGTCCAGGACACCCCGCTCGGTCTGCTGCGGGTACAGGTGCTGCCCGGGTTCGCGCTCGGACATCTGGGCCGTGCTTTGAAGGATTTCAGTCTCAGCTATCCGCACATCACGCTTGACATCACGGTCAGCGATCGCCCGGTCAATCCGGTCGATGAGGGTTATGACGTGTCGCTGCAGATCTTCCGCCCGGGTGCCGAAGTACTGATCGAGCGCCGGCTGTTCAACGTGCGCCGGGTGTTCTGCGCTTCGCCGCGCTACCTGAAGCGCCGTGGCAAGCCACGGCGGCCGACGGATCTGCTCAAGCACGACATTGGCGTCTATTCTGCATACCCGACCCGCAACCGCTGGAATTTCCAGCGTGACGAGGAGGAGATCTCGATCGAGCTGCCCGCACGGTTGCGCAGCAATTCTGTGCACCTGCTGCGCGATTTTGCGCTCAGCGGCGGCGGCATCACCTGCCTGCCGACGCTGGTATGCAGCGAGGATCTGGCCAGCGGCGCGCTGCTGCCGCTGTTGACGGACTA
>JBELAR010000166.1:0-4930 GCA_049508555.1 Steroidobacteraceae bacterium | reverse complement strand
ACTGGCGAGACGCAAACAAAGCTGTGCCAATTGCCAGCAGCGGTCGCCGGGACCGTCGCACTGAGACTGAGGGAGCAACGCGTTGATGACCGAGCCGTCGCGGGCCGTATTTCTAAGTTATACCTCGCAAGATGCCGAGGAGGCCGGGCGCATGGGCATCGCCCATCGCGCGGCCGGTATCGAGGCACAACTTGGCCGTTGCAGCGACTGCGGCGGGCTGATGGTGAGCGAGCGCCTACCCCTGCGCGCCACTCGCTGCCATCATTGCGTCACGCGCCGCTGCGGCGGCGCCATGTTCGTCGAGGCAAACATCGGTCTATGCGACGCGAGACGTTACTGTTCCTGTCTCCCATCATGCCCGACGAGACTGGCAACGGACTCGCGATGCGGGCGGGCGTCGCCCTTGAAGCGCTTGCACAGCGCTTCGACGTTCATCTTGGCCTGGTCCCGGTTGCCGGGACGAATGAAGGGACTTCGCCCCTGGTGGGCCGATGCGCAGCGTCGGTGCGATCGTTGCCGCTCAGCGAACATCTCGAACCGCACTTTGGGCTCATCGAGCGCATAGTCGATGAAGATGAGCGGCGCCGTTCCCGCCTGGCTTATCCCAAGCCCTTCCTCTGCCGATTCTGTACGAGTCGAAGTGCGGCTACCGTAGCTGAGTGGTGTGACGCGGAGGGCATCCGCGCGATACACGTCATGCGGCTCTATCTGGCGCCCTTCGTGGAGGCGCTGTCCGCAAGGAACGCCGCCCAGCGTCCGCTCAAGGTGCTCGACCTCGATGAGGATGAGGTCGCGACACGGCGCAGCCTGGCCGCGCTTCATCGACGGCAGGGCGACGCAGAACGTGCGGCCGAGGAAGAACAGGAAGCGAACAAATATGCGCGCTTGCTGGCGCGAATGCCTGGCGCGTTCGATCGGGCCCTCGTCAGCTCACCCATTGAAGTCCAGCGGATCCGTTCGACTGTCCCGGATCTGCCAACAGCCGTGCTGCCGAACGCGGCGCCACGCGTTGCCGTGTCGGGCCGACGTCGCGCGGGCGGTGCGAATCGACATCGATTGCTGTTCGTCGGAAATCTCAACTACGCGCCGAACCGCGACGGTATCGTGTTCCTGTGCCGCGACATCCTGCCACAGCTGCGCGCCAGCCTGCCGCGCCCCGTCGAGCTGATGATCGCCGGCGGTGGAGTCTCGGCAGAGGTTGCGACGATTGCCGAGACGGCTGGCGCGAGCTTGCTCGGTTACGTCGGGGATCTTGCCCCGCTGTACGCCGAAGCTGATGTTGCCGTAGTGCCGCTGCGGGCAGGCGGTGGCACGCGGATCAAGGTGCTCGAGGCATTTGCTCACCGCATCCCCGTGGTCGCCACGTCCACCGGCATCGAAGGAATTGCGGCCACCGCCGGCGAGCATGCGATGGTTGCCGACGGGCCCGCAGAGTTTGCCGCAGCGTGTCACGCGCTTCTCACGACGCCGGAGCTGGCCGACCGAACAGCGGCAAGGGCGCTGGAGCTGGCGCAGAGTGTGTATTCGATCGAGCGTGTTGAGGCGATGCTACTCGCACTATATGATCAGCTCTGATCGGCGACCGCCGCACCTCGTACACCGGATTATGTCCGACACCTCACAGATCGAGAATCCCACTTGGCGACCCACCAGAGTGAGCGACATCGAAATCAACGAGGTCGCGGATGGTTACATCGTCTATCAGCGAGCCGCTGACAGGGTCCACTATCTGAACCATACGGCAGCGATTCTTCTGGAGCTCTGCAATGGCAAGAGCGCGCTTTCCGAGCTGCCGCAACTGCTGCGCGAAACCTTCGACCTCTCATCGCCGCCAGCCGCCGAGGTGCGCGAGTGCCTCGATCAGCTGCTGAGAGAGGGTCTGATCCGCTGAACTACGTCGAGACCTTTCAGATTCTCGCCTGCGAGTTCCGCATCGAGACCGGCTCGGAGGCGATCGCCGATCGATTGCGCTACGTGGTCCAGCACGCCTCCCAGGACCACGAAATCACCGATCGAGTGGTCTATCAGATCGCCTCGCAACGCAATGACCTACTCCTTCGCGAGGACGGTGTGCTGATCGCGACCGAGCACAGCACCAAAGCGCTCCTCGAGACGCTATTCAAGAGAATACAGGAGCGATCCTTTGCCGCGGTTCCCGAATATGTCCGGATTCATGCGGCGAGCGGCGTTTATGCCGGCAGCCTGTTTCTGCTGGTAGGCAATCCGCACGCAGGCAAGACGACGCTCGCGCTCGCGCTGCTGGCGAGCGGGATGCAGATCGTGGGGGACGAGCTCGTAGTTCTGCGCAATGGATTAGCGGCGGCCTACCCGCGCAAGTTCTATCCGCGCGAGATCAGCTTTGACCTGCTACCCGGTCTCAAAGATATCGCGCCGTCGCTGCCGCGGGTGTACAGCGCAGACGGCGGGCGGCGAATGGCCGTCGATCCACTGACGTTCAACCGCCCATGGCAAATCGCCCGACTTGCCGTCGGTACGATCTTCTACCTCGATCCCAATTTCGGCGGCCGGACAAGCGCTTCCCCGAGTTCCAAGGTCGACATGGCGCGCCTGGTCATGGAGCAGTGTGCACCGCCCCGATCCGGGCGCAGCGATTGGATCGGCGATCTCTGCGCAATGGTGAACGGTGCGAGTGCGTACAGGCTCGCCGTGGGCGAGCTCGGTTCAGCTGTAGCCGTGGTCCGAGATTGTCTACGAACCGGTCCGACGAGCGGTTGATCCACGTGTCGATTTATTTTACAGCCCAGAACGGTAGCCGCTAAGCGCTCGTTGCTGCAAGGTTCTAGGGTGATTGCCTGGTAACTTAAGTGTAAGCGAGTTCGAATTGGACATAATCACAGTCCGAGGTTTGCTGCAATCGAATACGCTAAGCTATGATATAGCCGTCGGTTTATTTTACAGATTTCAGAGACAGCGTCGGGTAAGCTCTTGTTGTTGTTAAGCGTCGAGTCATAGCGCGATTTTTGCACTTTCCTACAGCGTCGGCTCCGGAGATCGAGAATCATGAAAGAACACCAAATCAACTCGGAACTTCTCGAACGCGTTGACGAGACCAAGCGTTCCTCGATCCGCACGATGGCAAAGCTCGCGTTCGCCGTTCCCGTAGTTGCCACTTTTGCGATGAGTGGACTGAAAGTGAACGAAGCGCACGCGTCGAGCTACGTGAGCAACGGCTAGTTGGGCTGATTGCGGTCGATCGAACGCCGATCCTCGCTCACCGGCGGCGAATCTCTGCTCTCCGCGACGCTGATCGTTCGCGACGAGGAGCGGGTGTTGGCTGCCTGTTTGCAGTCGCTCAAATCATTGGTCGATGAGATCATCGTCGTCGACACGGGATCTGCCGACCGCAGCGCTGAACTAGCGCTCGAGCAAGGCGCCAAGGTCTTTCATTTCCCCTGGTGTGACGATTTTGCAGCCGCCCGCAACTTCGCCATCGAGCGGGCATCCTGTCCTTGGCTTCTCTACATCGACGCCGATGAGCGTGTGCGTGATGGCGATCACGCGCGGACGCGGGTGGCGCTCAGCGACCCGCGGGCGCTCGCCGCGAGAGTGCGCTTCTATCCTCGCTCGGGTTTTACTGCCTACCCGGAGTACCGCTTGTTCCGGCGCCATCCGCAGGTGCGTTTCGAAGGCGTGGTGCATGAGAGCATTCTGCCGGCGCTCAAGCGGCTGGTCGCCGCTGAAGGCGCGTTGATCCTCGATTGCGACCTCACGATCGATCATATCGGATATGACGGACCGCAGACTCACAAGAGCGAGCGTTACCTGAAGCTGCTTAAGCGGGCGCTGGCAAGCAATTCGCAGCGACTGTACCTGTGGTGGCACCTCGGATGCGTCCATCGCGATCGCGGAGAGATCGCGCAGGCGGAGAGCTGCTGGCGCCACGGTGCTGCACTGGCTGTCACCGAGCACCGACAGAGCGCTGATGCGAATCTATGCCATATCGAACTCATCGCGCTCGAGACGCAGCGCGGCGAGGATCCGGTCGCGCTGATCGGGGAAGGTCGGCGGCTGCGACCCGACAATCATCTGCTGCGGCATCTCGAGGCCCGGGAGCTGATGAAGCGCGGACGGTTCGGCGAGGCCGTGCAGCTCTTTGCCGCGCTGGCACAGATCGATCCCGACACATTCTTAGCCGACCACGCGTACGACAAAAAGATATTTGGTACAACGTACCAGGAGGCCGCACGCTGGTACGGAGTCGCAGAACACACATGCTCCAATGCGCTCGAGTTTCGCACGAAACGGATGCTCGCAGAGGCACACGAGCGCCGCGCCGCAACGACGCGCTGAGACGCGACCTCAAGTGGGATCCATTTTCGCGGACGCTCTGTCCGAAGAGCTTCTCTCGCCGGAGCTGCGCCTGCTTCTGAGCGCGCTCAGAGCCGCGCTCGATCCCGGCTCGCCCCTGCCACCGACGTCCTGCTTTCAGAAGGTTCGGTGGATCGCCTTTCTGCAGCTCGCTCTCGAGCACCACGCCGGTGGCGTCGCGCTCGCCGGCCTGAAGCGCCTTCCCGGCATCGCGCCGGCACCCGTCATCATTCAACTCGATAACCACGCCGAAAATATTCTGCGCAATCGCGCCGCCGGCCTCGAGGAGCTGCGACGCATCGGCCTGGCACTCGCGCAGCGGGGCATCGAGATCATCCCCTTGAAGGGGCCGCTGCTCAGGCGCCGCCTGTTCGGGGACGTTGCCGCCGGTCCGAGTCGCGATATCGACTTTTTGATACGCCCCCGTGATATCTCAGCGACACTCCGTATTCTCGTCGACTGCGGCTATCGTGCGGATCTGGACTTCTCGCCACGGCAGACGCTCGCCCTGATGCAACTTCAGGGGCAGGACCGCCTGAAACGCGATGACGGGCGCTTCACCGTTGAGCCGCACGTCGCGCTCGCACCCAGCAATCTCGGC
>JBELAR010000165.1:0-4361 GCA_049508555.1 Steroidobacteraceae bacterium | reverse complement strand
TGCGCGCGCACGAGCGTCGCGAGCTGGGCGAATTCCCCATGGAGCAGCTGCAGTCGCGGCTCTTGCGCAAAGCGCACACGCCCGGCTGCGATAGCGTGCGGGTCGCGGTCGAGTGCAATGACTTGCCCCTGCGGCCCGAGCGCCTGGAGAATGCGCGCAGTATGACCACCGCCACCGAAGGTGGCATCGACGTAGAGGCCGGCCGGGCGCAACGCCAGAGCCGCAAGCACCTCCTCGGCAAGCACCGGCGTGTGCTCATCCAACTCCTCCAGATCCTCGCGAACGCTGCAGCCGCCGCTTCAAAGCGACAGCGAATCAAGTTCCGCGGGAAGATCGGTGCTCGCTGCCTCGTGCTTGAGCCAGGCGGCGCGCCGCTCCGACCAGCGGGCCTCGTCCCAAAGTTCGCAGCGGCTGCCTTGACCGATCAACATCGCGTGTCGGCCCAGAGCAGCGAATTCGCGCAGCTCCGGCGGCAACAACATGCGTCCATGACTGTCCAGAGCGAGGTCGGTCGCGTGACCGACCATCAGCCGTTGCAGTCGGCGCGACTGAGGGTGCAGGCTGGGCAAATCCATGAGCCGGCGCTCGACCAGCTCCCAGTCATTGAGTGGGTATATCAATAGACACTCCCCGTCCCGATCGACCGTGACCACGAGCTGGCCTGCGGATCGCTCGAGCAAGCGCTCCCGATAGCGCGTGGGAATCACGAGGCGCCCCTTGTCATCCAAAGTTATTCTTGCTGCGCCGCGGAACATCGCACTGGGCGAAATCGCCCATTCCCTCCCACTTTCTCCCACTCGCCGCCACTATAGAAATGCTGATGGCAGCATGTCAACGGTCCGGTGGTAAATTTATTAAGCGCGGTAGGTACTTACGCGCTAATGGCGACGCTTGAAATGAGGTCTGACTCGCAGCCATAAAAATTCTGGCCGTTCTGGATCATAGACTTGAGTCAGTAATCTCCTACATTCGATTAACTAATGAGGGGAGAGTCGGCCTGTAAGCCGGGTTCTGTCTAGAACAGCCATTCCTCTGGGACGCGCGTCACCGCGTGCCTCAAGCGGCCTACCCGGAAGCGCGCGGGGCTGGCGCTGCGGCACTTTCGTACCGCTACTTCCCTATTTGGCCTTGCTCCAGGTGGGGTTTGCCATGCCGTCGAATGTTGCCACCGACGCGGTGCGCTCTTACCGCACCGTTTCACCCTTACCAGCGCCGTTGCCGGCGCTTCGGCGGTTTACTCTCTGTTGCACTTTCCGTGGGCTCGCGCCCCCCAGGCGTTACCTGGCACCTTGGCCCCAGGAGCCCGGACTTTCCTCCACATTCCAATGAATGCAGCGACTGCCCAGCCGACTCTCCCGATCCCACCTTAACGGTTGCAGACCGCGGCCTCAATCTATTCGGTATTCACGGCGCCGAGCCCCGCAGCCGCAGCGCCAGCTCGTAGGCCTCGCGCCGGCTCGCGCCGGAGAGCTGCGCGGCGATGGCCGCGGCGCGGGCCGGCGGCAGCTCCGCGAGCAGCAATTCGAGCGTGCGCATGAGCAGCTCTCGATCCCCGGCCTTAACGTCGCGCGATGGCGCGCCCGCGACGAGCAGCGTGATCTCTCCGCGCGCAATATTGGGGTCTGCCGCGGCGGCCACGATCAACTGCGCGAGGCTGCCGCGATAGACATGCTCGTGTAATTTGGTCAGTTCGCGGGCAATCGCAGCCTGGCGCTCGGGGCCGAAACTGTCGGCCAGATCGCTCAATGTGGCCACGATGCGATGCGGGGCCTCGAAGAACACCAGCGTGCGGGTCTCATGCGCCAGCCGGGCGAGCGCCGAGCGGCGCTCGCGGGCGCGCGCCGGCAGGAACCCTTCAAAGCCGAAACGGTCAGTAGGCAAAGCGGCGACGCTGAGGGCTGCCGTGAGCGCGCAAACCCCAGGCACCGCGCGCACTTCGATGCCGGCTTCGGCCGCGGCGCGCACCAGCGCAAAGCCCGGATCCGACAGCAGTGGGGTGCCCGCATCGCTGACCAGGGCGATGATCTGGCCGGAGCGCAGCGCGGCGAGCAGCTCGCTCAAGCGCCGCTGTTCGTTGTAGTCGTGCAGCGAGATCATGCTGCGGGAGATGCCGAGGGCCGCGAGCAGACGGCCGGTATGACGCGTATCCTCCGCCGCGACCAGGTCGGCCGCGGCCAGCGCTGCGCGCGCGCGCGGCGTGAGATCCTCGAGGTTGCCGATCGGTGTGGCGACGACATCGAGTCGGCCTTGAACGCAAGGCACTATAATTCTCCGTTTGATATCGCCAAAGACGCATGATGCAACTGAAAGGATTTTCACCGCCAGAGCTATCCGTCGGGCCGCTGTGGCTCGCACTGCTCGCGGCACTCGTGTGCGGCTGCGCCGCCCTGCCCCCGGTGGCGCCGCCTGAGACCGGCCCGACCGGCGTCAGCGCGCCCAGCGGGGATCACGTCATGGCCGCGCGGCAGTACGAGAGCCGTGGTGCGAGCGCGGCCCCGGCCGATCAGGGCGAACTGAAGCTCGCCGCGGTGCGCGAGTGGCTCGCCGCCGGACGGCCCGTTGATGCCGCGCGCGTGCTCCTGAGCCTGCGTGGAGTTGCGCTGAGCGGGCCGCAGAACGAGGAGCGAGGGCTGCTCGATGCGCAGACCTCACTGGCGGCCCAGCATCCGCGCGAGGCCTGGGACAAGATCGCCGCGATGCCCGAACCGAGCACGGCGCCGGCCGCGACGCGCTATCTGGCCGCCCGGATGCGTATCGCGCTGGCCGCGGACCGGCCCGCCGACGCGGTGCGCGCCGAAATGGCCTCGGAGCGCTACGCCCCTGGAGCCGCCGAGCGCAGGAGCCAGCGCTCAGCGCTACTCGATGCCTTGCGGACTGCGCGCGAGCGCGGCCTCGCGCTCGAATCCGCGCCCTCCCAGGATCCCATCGTGCGCGGCTGGCTCGATCTGGGCGCAATCGCGACGCGGGGCGTCTCCCTGAATGCCGAGAGCGAGGCGGCCCGCTGGCGCGCCAAGTACCCCAACCATCCGGCACTCGAGATTCTCGCGCAAGCCTTCCCGGCGCCGATTGCGCCGATCGCGGCAGGGGCCCGCGTGGCGCTGTTGCTCCCCCTGAGCGGTCCGGCCGCCGACCAGGCCGCCACGGTTCGGGATGGCTTTCTCAGCGCCTACTACCAGCTCCCGGTCGCCACTCGCCCACAGCTGCAGCTCTACGACACCGCGGCGCTCACCGAGGCCGCGGCCATGGCGCAGGCGCGCGCCGCGGGCAGCAGTTTTGTCGTCGGGCCGCTCACGCGCGAGGACGTCGCCGCCGTGGCTGACTCCGGCTCGCAAAGCGTGCCGGTCCTGGCGCTGAATTTCCTGCCCGCCGAGCGCCCCGCGCCGAGCGGCTTGTTTCAGTTTGCGCTCTCACCGGAGGAGGAGGCGCGCCTGGTGGCCCGCCGTCTGCTCGCCGACGGCCATCACCGCGGCATCGCCGTCGTCCC
The DNA here is from genome assembly GCA_049508555.1 of Steroidobacteraceae bacterium. GTDB lineage: Bacteria > Pseudomonadota > Gammaproteobacteria > Steroidobacterales > Steroidobacteraceae > FEN-1191. The sequence continues at coordinate 877 of JBELAR010000165.1, read as the reverse complement.
GCGCGGGGATTGGGGCAATCGCGTCATCGATGCCTTCACCAACGAATTGACCGCCGGGGGCGGCAGCCTGATCGGCGTGGCCGCCTACGATCCGGCCGGCCATGACTATGGCGACGCGCTGCAGAGCATTCTGCGGGTCGGCGACAGCAATGCGCGCCACGATCGGCTGCAAAGCGTGCTCGGCACCAAATTGAACTTCGAGCCGCGCCGGCGTGCCGACATAGAGTTCGTGTTCATCGCCCCGGCCAGCGCGACCAACGCCCGGCTCATCGCCCCACAGCTCAAGTACTTCTACGCCGGCGACATTCCGAGCTACTCGCTCTCCAACGCCTACGAGCCAGACTCCACGGCCTCCAACCAGGATATCGATGGGCTCATGTACCCGGACATGCCGTGGATGATCAGCGGCGATAGCGACATGGACGCCATCCGCAGCGGGGTCGCGCAGGCGTGGCAGAGCCGTGCCGCCTGGCGCAGCCGCCTGTTCGCCTTCGGCTACGACGCCTGCCAGCTCATGCTCGCGATGACGGGCGCCGGGCGCAACCCGGTCGAGGCGCAGGTGGCGGGCCTGACCGGAGAGCTGCGCTTCGATGCGGAGCGGCGCGTATCGCGCGAATTGCTCTGGGTCCAGATTCGCAATGGCGAGCCCAGACGGCTCGCCGGCACGACGGTGGAATAAGCCGCGCGAGCGCGCTGAGCTCGAACTCGGGCCCGAGCTCGCGCGCATTGCGTTAACAACGCGGTCCTTTTGCGGCACTGACTCGGCCGCACGCAGCAGGGATACTCGCCGGCCACAAGGCATCAGTGCCGAGTGTTACCCGAGGGCTACCCATCGACCGCCAGCACATCGGCCGGGCCGCCGAAGCGCGAGCCGCGC
>JBELAR010000164.1:0-4370 GCA_049508555.1 Steroidobacteraceae bacterium | reverse complement strand
GGACATCGGCGGCCTGCCGGTCGTCGCCGATCTGGCGCGCATGCCGCATCTGCTCATCGCCGGTACCACCGGCTCGGGCAAGTCGGTCGGCATCAATGCCATGGTCCTGAGCCTGCTGTACAAATCGACCGCCGAGCATGTGCGGCTCATCATGATCGACCCCAAGATGCTCGAGCTCTCGGTGTATGAGGGCATTCCGCATCTGCTCTCTCCGGTCGTCACCGACATGAAGCAGGCGGCCAATGCTCTGCGCTGGTGCGTCGCTGAAATGGAACGGCGCTACCAGCTCATGTCGGCGCTCGGCGTGCGCAACATAGCCGGCTACAACCGCCGCGTGAAGGACTCGATCGCCGAGGATAAGCCGATCCGCGACCCGGTGATGCTGCAGCGTGCGGCCAACGATCCGAGCATCGATCAGAGCGCGATTCCCAATCTCGAGCCGCTGCCCTTCGTGGTCGTGATCATCGATGAGCTCGCCGATCTGATGATGCTGGTGGGCAAGAAGGTCGAAGAACTCATTGCCCGGCTTGCCCAGAAGGCGCGCGCTTCGGGCATCCACCTGGTGCTGGCGACACAGCGACCCTCGGTGGACGTGATCACGGGCCTGATCAAGGCCAACATTCCGACCCGAATCGCTTTTCAAGTTTCGGCCAAGGTCGATTCGCGCACCATTCTCGATCAGATGGGTGCGGAGTCCCTGCTCGGCCATGGCGACATGCTGTTCTTGCCGCCAGGGACTTCAATGCCGACGCGCATCCATGGCGCATTCGTCTCCGATCAGGAAGTGCATCGCGTGGTCCAGGCACTCAAGCAAGCCGCCGCACCGAATTACATCGACGAGGTACTCAAGGGCCCTGCGGCACCGATTCCGGGCCTGACGGACGATGAGGACGAATCCGGGGGGCTCGCAGAAGTCGATGCCGAGCAGGATCCGCTGTACGACGAGGCGGTCAAGATCGTGACGCGCGAGCGCAAGCCCTCGATATCTTATGTGCAGCGGCGGCTGAAGATCGGCTACAACCGCGCGGCCCGCATGCTCGAGGCGATGGAAAACGCCGGCGTCGTCGGGCCGTTGCAATCCAACGGCGCACGGGAAGTGCTCGCGCCGCTGCCGCCGGCGGATTGATGGCACGATCGCCGCCAGGGCCGCTCTGGGCGATCCTCGCCATCGCCACTGCGGGCGCTGCCGCAACGCCGGGCACGGCCCTGGACCGCTACCTGAACGGCCTCAACAGCCTCAGCGCCGCTTTCACCCAGAGCGTGACGGATAGCCATGGCGCGCAACTCGGTGCCGGCTCAGGGCAGCTGCTGGTGCAGCGTCCCGGAAAGTTCCGCTGGGACTATGCGCCCAATGCCGCGACCCCCAAGCCGGCCGGAGGGACCCAGAGCGATGCGGCCGGGCGCGGCGAGGTTCTGGTCGCCGATGGTACGAACCTGTGGTTCTATGATCGCGAACTGAGCCAGGTCACGGTCAAGCCGGTCGAATCCGCGCTATCCTCCACGCCGATCATGTTGCTGTCCGGTTCGGCCGAACAATTGCATGAGAGTTTCGAGATCAGCGCCGAGGCCGCCCATGACGGGCTCGACTGGGTCGCCGTCAAGCCGCGCAGCGATCAGTCGGATTTCACTCGGGCCGAGCTCGGATTTGCCGGTGATCGCCTCGAGCGCATGGTCGTGAACGATCGCTTGGGTCAGACCGTCGAGCTCGACTTCTCGCACAGCGAGCGCAATGCGCGTATCGACGCCAAGGCGCTGCACTTTCAGCCTCCGGCCGGCGTCGACGTGATCGGCACGCCGCAGGGCTGATACGCCAACCCACGATTGCTCAGCCATGGTCCGCCGCAACAACAGTCAGCAGCCGCTGGCGCTCGACGCGACGGCGCGCGACTGGCGGCCGCTGTCGGACCGCATGCGCCCGCAGCGGCTGGAAGAGTTTGTCGGCCAATCGCATCTGCTGGCCCCGGGCAAGCCGCTGTACGAGGCGATCGGGGCCGGGCAGTTGCATTCTCTGATTCTCTGGGGCCCGCCCGGCACGGGAAAGACCACGCTCGCGCGTCTGATCGCGCAGCGCTCACAGGCCCACTTCATCGCCCTCTCGGCCGTACAGGCCGGCATCAAGGATATTCGCGAGGCGGTGCAGCAGGCGCGCGAGGCTGCCGCCGGGGGCGCGGCGACCGTACTGTTTCTCGACGAGGTACACCGCTTCAACAAGGCGCAACAGGACGCGTTTTTGCCGCACGTCGAGGACGGCACGCTGACATTCATCGGTGCCACGACCGAGAATCCATCCTTCGAGATCGTCGGTGCGCTGCTCTCGCGCGCGCGCGTCTATGTACTCAAATCGCTGAGCGTGGCCGAGCTGCGCGGTTTGCTCGAGCGTGCGTTGCACGAGCGCGAGCGCGGTCTCGGTGCCCAGGAGCTCGAGATCGAGGAGCCGGCGCTCGAGCTGCTTGCCGCGGCCGCCGATGGCGATGCGCGTCGAGCGCTCAATATGCTCGAACTCGCGGCCGGACTGGCCGTGGCCGCCGGCGTGCGGCGCATCACCCTGAGCGCCGCGCAGGAGATCGCGAGCGGCGGTCGGCGGCGCTTCGACAAGGGCGGGGAGTACTTCTACGATCAAATCTCAGCGCTGCACAAGGCGGTGCGAGGCACCGACCCTGACGCGGCGCTGTACTGGCTCGCGCGCATGCTCGATGGTGGCTGCGACCCGCACTATCTGGCACGCCGCATCACGCGCATGGCCAGCGAGGACATCGGGCTCGCCGATCCGCGTGCCCTGCAGCTCGCGCTCGAGGCCTGGCAGGCCTATGAGCGGCTGGGCAGTCCGGAGGGGGAGCTCGCGCTGGCCGAGGCGGTGGTGTATCTCGCGGTCGCGGCCAAGAGCAACGCGCTCTACAAGGCGTGGGGTGAGGCGCGTGCCGATGTCGAGCGCTATGGCTCGCTCGAGGTGCCCCTGCGATTGCGCAACGCGCCCACGCGCCTGATGCAGGATCTCGGCTACGGCAGCGGCTATCGTTACGCACACGATGAGCCGCAGGCCTACGCCGCAGGCGAGCGTTACCTGCCCGACGACATGCCTGATCGCCGCTATTATCAGCCCGTTGCGCGCGGACTCGAGCAGCGCATCGGCGAGGCGCTCGAGCGCCTGCGCGCGGGAAACGCGCCCGCTGCGCCCTCGCCGGCAGCGGACAGCACCGAGAGCGGGCAGGGTCATTCATGATCGATCCGAGATTACTGCGCTCGGACCCCGAGCTCATCGCCCGCAATCTCGCGCGACGTGGCTACCAGCTTGATGTGCCTGCCTGGCAGAGGCTGGAGGATCAACGACGGCGCTGGCAGATCGAAACGGATCGGCTGCGTGCCGCGCGCAACGCTCATGCCAAGGCTGTGGGTCAGGCACGCGGCCGTGGCGAGGACATCGCTGCGCTGGTGCCCGCGGGCGAGGCGCTCGCGCAGGAGCTTGGGGGCGCCGAGACGCAGCTGAGCACGGTGCAGGCCGCGCTCGAGAGCTGGCAGCTCGAGCTGCCGAACCTGTTGCATGAGTCGGTGCCTGAGGGCAGCGATGAGAGCGCCAACGTCGAGCTCGAGCGCCACGGCGAGCCGCGCAGTTTTGTGTTTCAGCCGCGCGATCACGTGGCGATCGGCGAGGCGCTCGGGCAGATCGATCTGGAGGCCGCCGGGCGTATCGCCGGCGCTCGCTTCGCCGTGATCCGCGGCGCTCTGGCGCGCCTGCAGCGCGCGCTGTCGCAATTCATGCTCGATTTGCACACGCGCGAGCACGGTTATACCGAAATCTACCCGCCGTACCTGGTGGCCGCGCACGCATTGACCGGCACCGGCCAGCTGCCGAAGTTCGAGCAGGAGCTGTTCGCGCTGCGTGGGGAGCAGAACCTGTATCTGATTCCGACCGCCGAGGTGCCGCTGACGAACCTGGTACGCGATCAGATACTCGAGGCCAGTGCGTTGCCACTGCGCTTCGTTGCACAGACGCCGTGTTTCCGCTCCGAGGCCGGCGCCGCAGGGCGCGATACGCGCGGGCTGATCCGCCAGCACCAGTTCGAGAAGGTCGAGCTCGTGCAGATCGTTCGACCGGCGGATTCCTACGATGCTCTGGAGGCACTGCGCGCGCATGCCACGGAAGTCCTGCGGCGTCTGGAGTTGCCCTATCGGGTCATCGCCCTGTGCGGCGGTGACGTGGGCTTCGCCAGCGCCAAGACCTACGATCTGGAGGTCTGGCTGCCCTCGCAAGGTCAGTACCGCGAGATCTCATCCTGCAGCAATTGCGAAGCGTTTCAGGCGCGCCGCATGCAGGCGCGATGGCGCAATCCGGACAGCGGCAAGCCGGAACCGGTACACACACTCAACGGTTC
>JBELAR010000163.1:0-4390 GCA_049508555.1 Steroidobacteraceae bacterium | reverse complement strand
GTCGCACCAGGTAGCCTCGATACCCTGTGCGCCCAGGTAGCGGGCACCGAGCTCGGTGGCCATGAGTTCGCCAGTGGCCAGGGCGCGGGCCCGCGTGCGCTCGCTGACCTCGTCCATGAGCGCGATACCGGCCGCCAGCTGTCGCAGCTCGGAGAAATAGTGTTGCAGCTGAGCACTCACACCCACACCCAGCTCGGCGGCCAGCGCGCGATGACGTTGCTCGATATCGCTAAGGATCGGCTCATGCGCATCGGCGAGCGCCGCGGCCAACAGCTTGTCGAGCCGATCGGTGACACCGCTGATGGCCGAGTGCACGACCAGCACGCGCGCACCGGTGGCCAGGCGCGAGCGCACCACGGCCGCGATGTTGCGCCAGTTGTGCAGATTGGCGACGCTCGTGCCGCCGAACTTGAGCACGACCCAGGGAGACTCGCGGCTTGGAGCCATGGCTATCCGTGTGTATAGGCGCGTGGGCGTGGCGCCACCGCGCAGGCGGCGCCGCTGCGCCGGGGGCGATCGCTACAGATCGTCGTCGAAGACTTCCCGCAAGTCTTTCTCGAGTTTACGGTCGGCGAGCACTTCCTCGAGCCGGCTCCAGGCGGCCTTACCGCGCTTGCCCTGTGCTCGCACGCGTTTGTCGACGCGGGCCAGCAAACCGTCGTAGTCGGTGCTGTCCTCCGTCTCGATGATGAATTCCTCATCCAGATCGAAGTTCTCGTTATCGCGTTCAGACATCGTAGTTTCGTTGAATAAATGTATTGTAATCAGATGCTTAACAGGACACAGGGCACTGTAGGCTGCGAACTATAGCTGATTTGCGCCGTGGTTCAACAGTCCGGTGACCTGTCCTACTCAAGGTCGCGCCAATACATCGACCCGCGCTGTGGCCGCGCGTTCCACTCCCGGCCTCTCCACCCCCTGTGGCCCACTATTTGCTGTTGGCGCCCCCGTCGGTGGCGGCGGCGCTGACCGTGGCCGTGGGCGTGGCGCTTTCCGTGCTGAGCGCCGACAGGTCGGCCTCCAGGCCGACGGTGGCCAGCACCCCATCGGCGCGCTGCAGCACCTCGCGCGCATAGTCCCAGTGGATCGCGACCGTGCTGTCGCCGACCGCAACGCGCAACAAATCGGCAAACTGATCCACATTCGGCTCGAAACTCTGGCCTTCCGCGTCCACGGGGGGATGCGCCTCGAGCAGCAGCTCGCCGTCGACCCAGGCCACCTTGACCGGCTCGTTGACCAGGCGCACCGCGGTGCCGACTGGAATGAGCGGAAACAATTGCGACACGTCGTCCGGGTACATGCGAATGCAGCCGTGGGTCACGGCAAGCCCGACGGCAATCGGGTTATTGGTGCCATGAATCATGTAGGTGCCATCGCCGGCGGCCAGACGCATGGCATAGGCGCCCAGCGGATTGTCCGGTCCCGGGGGCACGCGCGCCGGCAGCGGATCCCCGGCCGCGGCGTGTTCCTTGCGCACGGACGCGGGAGGGAACCAGGTGGGGTTTTTCTCCTTGCCGATCACGTGGGTCAGACCGATCGGCGTGTGCCAGTCCATCTTGCCGATGCTGACCGGATAGGTGATGACCTCAAGCCCCTCGCCGCGCTTGCGCGGGGGATAGTAGTAGAGCCGGTGCTCGGGCAGATTCACCACGATGCCCTCGTGGGGTCCCGTCGGCAGGATGTGGCGGCCCGGAATGATGAGCTTTTTGCCGGCCCCCGGCAGCCATGGGTCGACCTCCGGATTGACCCGAATCAGCTCCTCGGAGCCCAGGCTGTATTTGCGCGCGAGGTCATAGAGCGTGTCCTCATAGACCGTCTCGACCGTCTGATCGTCCCCGACGACCGTGTCGGTCGGACTGGAGAGCGGGTAGACCGTGGCGTAGCAGGGGGCGGCCAGCGCGAGCCAGGCTCCCAGCGCCGCCAGGATGAGGCCGGTCCGGGCGTAAACCACCGATCGATTGCACAGTCCGCTATCAGGCACGCGGCTAGCCTAGCACGCGCCGGGCCGCCTCCAGGGGGTTTTTATTCAAGCGGTACCGGCACTTGCGTTTTTCCAAACGCCCCTCAAGTCGATTTTGGCGCGGCCGATAGCTGGTGATATGAGTCACGATGAGCCCGAATCGGCGCCGCCGAGCCCCGTCACGCGTGAGCGGCGCCGGGTGCTGTTGATCGACCAGCCGGCGGCTACGAACGGCCGGACCGCCCGGGAGTGGTCGCAGCGCATGCCCTGGGACGTCGTGTGCGTGCCCTCGGCAGAAGCGGCGCTGGAACAGCTCGCTGGCGCACGCTTCGATGCGCTCGTGAGCGATCTGGACATTCCCGGCATCGACGGCGCCGAATTGCTCGCCCGCGTGCGCGAGCGATACCCGGACGTCTGCCGCCTGTGCCTCACGGATCGCCTCGATGAGGCGGCATTCGTGCGCGCGGTACCGGTCACGCACCAGTTCCTGAGTAAGCCCTGCCGCCCCGAGACGCTCTACGAGGTCGTCGAGCGCATCTGCTCGCTGCGCTCCATTCTGGAGAATGAGGCCGCGCGCGGATTCGTCAGCAAACTCAAGTCGCTGCCGGCGACGCCGCAAACCTTCACGGTGCTGGCCGAGGCGATCGACCGGCCCAACGCGCACACGGCGGCGATCACCGACATCGTGACCCAGGACACCTCGCTGAGCGTGAAGATCCTGCAGATCGTCAACTCGGCCTTCTTCCGTCGTGGTGCGGCGATCACCTCGCTGCCCGCGGCAGTGAACTATGTCGGTCTCGAGATGATCAGGTCGCTCGCGCTATGCGCTTGCGTATTCAACGCGCTCGATGCCGTCCCGCGTGCCAACTCCCTGCTGCGTGACCTGCAGGCCCGCTCGCTGCGCAAGGCGAGGTTCGTGCACGAACTGCTGCGGGACTCGCGCCACGCCGACACCGCCTTCACCGCAGCGCTGCTGGCCGATGTGGGACAGGCCGTGCTGGCAATCGGCTCGTTCTGGCAGTTCGAGCGCATGCAAAGCGTGGCCCGGGAGCGCGCGGCGCCCTGGCATCTGGTCGAGCCGGAATTCTTTGGAGTCGCCCACCCCGAGGTCGGCGCCTATCTGCTCGGATTGTGGGGCTTGCCGCTCGAGCTCATCGAAGCGGTGGCCTATCACCACACGCCCAGCCGCATCGAGCACCAGGAACTCGAAATCCTCACCGCGGTGCACGTGGCCGATGCCATGGTGTATGCCGGCGCGGATCGGCCACTGCTGCGGCGCGAGGAGCTCGATGCCGCCTTCATCGCGCGGCCGCGCGTGGCGCGCTATCTGCGCGCCTGGAACATCGATACCGAGAGCGCCGCGGCGGCCACCCCGGCCGCGGCCGCCCCGGCCGCCCCCGCCCAGTCGGTCGTTCTGCCGGCTACCTAGGGGAGCTTTAGCACCCACTACACGGGACGTCTGTTCGGCGGCCAACGGGTCCATTACCATACGGATGTATGGTAATGGACTCCCCTCCTCCCCTGAGCGCTCGCCAGCAGCAGATCCTGCAGCAGATCGCGCAATTCATGGCGCAACAGAAGCGGCCGCCGACCCGCGCCGATCTGGCCCGGGCACTGGGTCTACGCAATCGTCAGGGTATCGATCAGCATCTGCGCGTGCTCGAGCGCAAGGGCTATCTGCAGCTCGAACCCGGGATCGCCCGCGGCATACGGCTGTTGCAGAGCGAGGAGTCGCCGCCGCAGACGTCCCCGCCGCAGACCTCTCCCCGCGCGATGTTATTGCCGCTTTACGGACGAGTTGCCGCCGGGCTCCCCGCCCTGGCGGAGGGCAACATCGAGGAGCAGATCGCGCTCGATCGGACGCTGTTTCGCCCTCGCGCCGATTTTCTGCTGCGCGTCCATGGCCAGAGCATGCGCGATGCGGGCATCGCCGACCGCGACATCCTGGCCGTACACCGCACAGCGCAGGCGCTGAATGGCCAGATCGTGGTGGCGCGTCTGGGGGATGAGGCGACCGTAAAATTCTACCGCCGCCGTGGCACCATGCTGCGGCTCGAGCCTGCCAATCCCGATTTCACGCCGATTGAAATCGATCTGCGCACCCAACCCTGGCGGATCGAGGGCATCGTAGTCGGTATCCTGCGTACTGATCTGTCCGGGCAGATCCGACCGTGAACGCGCGCACCATGACGCTCGATCAGCTCTCCCGCCTGTACCGGCAGGGCGAATGGCGCCGGGATCCACGCCCTGCAATGCCCTCGGGCTTTGCCCAGCTCGATGCGAACCTGCCCGGCGGCGGCTGGCCCATGGGCGCCATCGCCGAGCTGATGCCGGCAGCAATGGGTATCGGAGAGCTGAGTCTATTGTTACCAGCCCTGTCGGGACTGACGCGTGCCGGGCGGTGCATCGCCTGGATTGCGCCGCCCTATC
>JBELAR010000162.1:0-4505 GCA_049508555.1 Steroidobacteraceae bacterium | reverse complement strand
AATCCAAGGGCAACGTGATCGATCCGCTCGACATCATCGACGGCATCGGCCTGCCGGAGCTGCTGGCCAAACGCACCAGTGGATTGATGCAGCCGCACCTGGCCGCGAGCATCAAGCAAGCCACCAGCAGGCAATACCCCGAGGGCATCCCGGCCTACGGCACCGATGCGCTCCGCTTCACCTTCGCCTCGCTGGCCACGCAGAGCCGCGACATCAGCTTCGATCTGTCCCGCGTCGCCGGCTATCGCAATTTCTGCAACAAGCTTTGGAACGCCGCACGCTTCGTGCTGCGCAGCCTCGAGGAGGCTCCAGTGAGCCGGGCCGTCGATCACGGGCCCGCACCCGCGAGCGAGCGCTGGATACGCTCGCGCCTGGGGGCAACCATCGCGGCGGTGGATGGCGCGCTGGGCGAGTACCGCTTGGATTTCGCCGCCAGCGCGCTGTACGAGTTCACCTGGCACGAGTTCTGCGATTGGTATCTGGAGATCGTCAAGCCGGTGCTGCAGTCCCAGGACCAGGCCGCGCGCCAGCGCGCGCGCCGCACTTTACTCTCAGTGCTCGAGACGCTGCTGCGGCTGCTGCATCCGCTCATGCCCTTCATCACCGAGGAGATCTGGTTGCGGGTGGCACCGCTGGCCGGCGTTGCCGGCGAGAGCATCGTGATCGCCCCATGGCCCGATGCGCGCGAATTCCCGGCCGATGAGGCCGCCGAGGACGAGATGCGCTGGATCATGCAGGTCGTGCTCGCCATCCGCCAGATTCGCGGCGAGATGGATATCCCGCCGTCCCGGCGCCTGCCCTTGTTATTGCGCCACGCCAGCGAGCGCGAGCTCGCTCTGATCCAGCGTCACGAGGGTCTGCTCACGCATCTGGCCGGGCTCGAGAGCCAGCGGGCGCTCGAGGCCGAAGAGGCGGTTCCGCCGGCCGCGGCGGCCGTGCTCGGCAATCTCACGCTGCTGGTGCCGATCTCCGGGTTGATTGACCCGGCGAGCGAATTGCAGCGCCTCGAGCGCCGTGCCGACAAGCTCGAACAGGAACTCACTCGAGCCCGCACCAAGCTCGCCAACGATCACTTCGTGCGCAACGCACCTGCCGAGGTCGTGGAGCAGGAACGGCGGCGGCTCGCCGAGTTCGAGCGCACGCGCGGCGCACTGGCACGGCAGATCGAGCAGGTGCGCAAGTTGGGGCCTGCATGAACCCACTGGACGCAACGCTCGCCGCCATCGAGGGGGTCATCCTCGGTAAGGGTCCGCAGGTGCGGCTGTGCCTGGCGTGCCTGCTCGCGCGCGGTCATCTACTGATTGAGGACGTGCCGGGGGTGGGCAAGACCACGCTGGCACAGACCCTCGCTCGAGTGCTCGGACTGGAGTGGTCGCGCCTGCAGTTCACCAGCGACATGCTGCCCGCCGACATCGTCGGGGTCTCGATCTTCGATCGCACCACGCAGAAATTCCAGTTCCGGCGCGGACCGGTGTTCACCCAGCTGCTGCTCGCCGATGAGATCAATCGCGCGAGTCCCAAAGCGCAGAGCGCACTGCTCGAGGCGATGGCCGAGCGGCAGGTCAGCATCGACGGCGTCACCTACGCGCTGCCCGAGCCGTTCTTCGTGGTAGCCACGCAGAATCCGCACGAGCAGATCGGCACCTACGGCCTGCCCGAGTCGCAGCTCGACCGCTTTCTGATGCGCGTGAGCCTGGGCTATCCGGACCATGCCTCCGAGCGGCGCGTGCTGTTGCAGGGCGAGCGGCGCGAGCTGTTGCATGACACCCCCGTGGTGCTCGGACCGAGCGAATTGCTGATCCTTCAGCGCGGGACGCGCGCCGTGCACGTGTCCGATTCGCTGCTGGATTATCTGCAGGCGCTGGTGGCGCGAACGCGTACGCAGTTGCGCCTGGGTCTGTCGCCACGCGCGGCGCAGGGACTGCTGCGTGCCTCTCAGGCCTGGGCCCTCATGGAAGGCGAGAGCGCGGTGTTGCCCGAGCACGTTCAGACGGTATTTCCCGCCATCGCGGCCCATCGGCTGGTGGCGCGCGAGGGCGACGCCGCCGAGCGCGGCGGTGAGATCGCCGATGAGCTCATCCGCGCCACCCCGGTTCCGATTTAGGCCGCGCGCACGCCTCGCCCGCGCCGTCTCGGCCTGGGCGCGCTCGCGTCAGGGCGAGGACCGCGTGCCGCTGACGCTGCAGCCGCGCCGCATCTACATCCTGCCCACTCGAGCGGGCCTCGTTGCCGCCGCGTTGCTGTTCCTCATGCTGCTGGCGGGTCTGAACTACAACAACAGCCTGGCACTGCTGCTGTGCTTCATGCTGTGCGGCGTCGTGCTGGTGTCCATGCATGAGTGCCACCGCATGCTCAGCGGACTGCGGCTCATCAGCGCCCGGGCCGAGCCCGCCTTCGCGCAGCGCGAGGGCGAGCTGTTGCTGGGATTCGAGAACGATGCGGCGCGGGCGCGGCGCGGATTGCGCTTGCGCGTCCCGGAAGTGTCGCCGAAGAGCTTCGATCTGCCGGCGAACAGCTCGTTCGTGGCCCGCGTCGGCTTCCGGGCGCTGCAGCGCGGCCGCCAGCGTATCGACCGGCTGCAGCTCTCGAGTGAGGCGCCGTTAGGCCTGTTTCGTGCCTGGACCTGGCTGCATCTGCCGCTCGAGGCACTGATCTATCCGCTGCCGGTGGCACTGCAGCCCCTGCCGGCGCCGAGTTCCGAGCCTCGTACCAGCGATCGGGCGCGTCGATTGCAAGGCGAGGAGGAGTGGGCCTGGCTGCGGCCCTTTCAGGACAGCGATCCGCCGCGCAGCGTGGCCTGGAAGGCCTACGCCCGCGGTGCGCCGCTGCTGGTGGCGCAATACGATGCGCCGACGGCTGCGCACCGCGTGCTCGCGCTGCGCTCCCTGCACGCGCTGGCGCTCGAGCGCGCGCTCTCGCAGCTCGCCGAATGGGTGCTCGAGTGCGAACGCCAAGGCGAGAGCTACGCGCTGGAGCTGCCCGGCCGCAGTGTGCAGGCCGGGCGCGGCCTGGCGCACCGCTGTGCCTGCCTCGAAGCCCTGGCACTCTACGAGCCATGAAGCAGCGCGCCGAGAGCGCCACCGCCGGCGCAGCTGCAATCCCCGCGATCCCCGCATCCACGCTGCGCTGGGTGCTCGCCGGGCTGCTCGGTGCCGTGCTGCTCAATGTGCACCATACCGCGCTGTGGTGTCTGCCCGTGGCCCTCGGCGGGGCGGCCTGGCGACTCTGGGCGGCGCAGCACGTGGCACGGCTCATGGGCCGCACATTGCGGGTCGTCGTCCTGACGATACTCACACTGGCCGTGCTGCTCGGGTTCCGTACTCTCAACGGCCTGGATGCCGGTGCGAGCCTGCTGGTCGCCATGGCGGCGCTGAAGCTCATGGAAACGCAACGCGTGCGCGACTGGCTCATCGTGATCGGTGCCGCACTGTTCCTGCTGCTGGCGGCCTGCCTGGATGCGCAGGACCTCTGGCGTGCGCCGCTCTATGCCGCCGAGCTGTGGCTGCTGTGCACGGGGCTGTACGCATTGGGGGCCGGCGCCGGCGTGCCGGCGCCGAGCGCGCTGCTGCGCTCCTCCGCGCGCAGCCTGCTGTTCGCCTTGCCGCTCGCGCTCCTGCTGTTCCTGTTCTTTCCTCGCCTGCCGGGCTCCCTGTGGGCCATTCCCAGGGAGGATGAGGCCGTAACGGGTCTGGGAGAGGAGATGAATCCAGGCAGCATTTCGCAGCTGGTGGAGTCGCGGGATCCGGCGCTGCACGTGCGTTTCGACGGGGCGCTGCCCCCGCCTTTGCAGCGCTATTGGCGCGGACCCGTTCTGCACGATTTTGACGGCCAGACCTGGCGGCGGGGCCGGGCCGTATTCGGGCCGCCCGCGCCGCTGGAGTTTGCAGGCATCGGCTATCGCTACGAGGTCACGCTCGAACCGAATAAGCACCATGTGCTGATCGCCCTCGAGCTGCCCAAGGATGTGCCCGAGGAGCTCACGCGCGTGGGCACGACCTACGACTATCAGCTCATCGGCTCCCAGGCGATGAACAGCGCCGTGAGTTATCGGCTCGAATCCTTCCCGCGGCATCGCAATCTCGATGCGCTGGAGGCGGGGGCGCGCTGGCTCGATCTCGCCCTCCCGGCCAGGCGCAATCCACGCAGCCTGGAACTCGCGCACGCGTTGCGCGCCGGCGCGGGTACGGACCGCGCCTACGTCGATGCGGTGCTCGACTACCTGCGTCGCGGCGGCTTCCAGTACAGCCTCTCACCGCCGCGCCTGGGTGCCAATTCCGTCGACGAACTGCTGTTCACGACCCGCGAGGGATTCTGCGGCCATTACGCCTCGGCCTTCGTCATGCTGATGCGCGCGGGCGGCGTACCGGCCCGGGTCGTGACCGGCTATGTGGGCGGTGAATGGAATCGCTTTGGCCGCTACCTGCTGGTGCGACAGTCGGACGCGCACGCCTGGAGCGAGGTGTGGCTAGACGGCAGCGGCTGGGTGCGGGTCGATCCGACCGCAG
>JBELAR010000161.1:0-4510 GCA_049508555.1 Steroidobacteraceae bacterium | reverse complement strand
GCGCCTGCGGTTGCCGGCACGGCCGCCGCGCCGCTGGCGTCGGGCATCGATCTTAAGAATATCGATGACAGCGTTCGCCCGCAGGACGATTTCTATCGCTACCTCAATGGCAAGTGGCTCGCGAGCGCCGAGATTCCGGCCGATAGGGCCCGCTACGGCGCCTTCGATCAATTGCGCGATGTTTCACTGGATCAATTGCGTGCTGTCGTGGAGGGTCTGGCGACGTCGATGAACGCGGCGGATGCCGATCAGCCAAAGCTCGCCGACTTCTATGCCAGCTTCATGGACGAGGCGTCGCTCGAGCATCTGGGACTCGAGCCCCTGACCGCGGAGTTCGCGCGGGTGGAGGGCTTGCACAGCAAATCGCAGATCGCCGCGCTCATCGCGCATTTCAATCGCATCGGCGTGAACGCGCCCTATGAGCCGCAGGTGCACCAGGATGCCAAGGACTCGAGCAAATACGTGTTCGACCTGACTCAGGCCGGCCTCGGCCTGCCTGATCGCGACTACTATCTGCAGAACGACGCGCGGCTCAATCAGATCCGTGCTCAATATGCCACGCACATCGAGACGATGCTGCAGCTCGCCGGGGAGACGGCGCCGCGCTCGCGTGCCAGCGCCGCGCAGATCATTGCGCTCGAGACCGAGCTGGCGCGGGTGCAATGGACCAAGGTCGACAACCGCGATCCGGTCAGGGCCTATAACCGCTACGACTTCAGCGCGCTGCCGCGGCTGGCACCCGGCTACGACTGGCGCAGCTACCTGACGCAGGCCGGAGTCCAGCGCCGGACCGACTATCTGATCATCAGCCAACCCAGCTACATCACCGGCTTCGACAAGCTCATCGAGGCGACACCGCTGCCGGTGTGGCGGACCTACTTCCGCTGGCGGCTGCTCAGTGGCTTCTCGCCCTACCTGAGCAAACGCTACGTCGATGAGCATTTCGCCTTCTATGGCACGGCACTGCGCGGGATCGCCCAGAACCAGCCGCGCTGGAAGCGCGGCGTAATCCTGCTGGACGGCACCTTGGGCGAGGCTCTGGGCCGACTCTACGTCGAACGCTACTTCCCCGCCCAAGCCAAAGCACGTGTCGACGAGCTGGTGCATAACCTGCTGGCGGCCTATCGGGCTGACATCGCTACGCTCAGCTGGATGGGCCCGGATACACGGCAGAAGGCGCTCGATAAGCTCGCGCTGTTCGAAACGAAAATCGCCTATCCGGACAAATGGCGTGACTACAGCGCGCTGCAGGTCGCCAAGGGCGATCTGCTCGGCAATGTGCTGCGCGCCAATGAGTTCGAGTATCAGCGTAACCTCAACAAGCTCGGTACTCCAATCGATCGCAGCGAGTGGGAGATGACACCGCAGACCGTCAACGCCTATTACGACCCCGAGCACAACGAGATCGTGTTTCCCGCCGCCATCCTGCAGCCGCCATTCTTCAATGCCGACGCGGACGACGCCGTGAATTACGGCGGCATCGGCGCGGTCATCGGGCACGAGATCAGCCATGGCTTCGACGATCAGGGCAGCCAGTACGACGGGCACGGCAATCTGCTCGGCTCGCCGGGATGGTTCACGCCGGCCGATCTGGCTGCGTTCAAGGCGAAAACCAAGGCCTTGGTGGCGCAGTACGCCGCCTATTCGCCGGTGCCGGGCTATCCGATCAACGGCGAGCTCACGCTGGGGGAGAACATTGCCGATAATTCCGGGCTTGCCATCGCCTACAAAGCCTATCGGCTCTCGCTCGGCGGTAAAGAGGCACCGGTGATAGACGGGCTGACGGGCGAGCAGCGTTTTTACATGGGCTTCGCGCAGGTCTGGCGCGGCAAGGTACGCGACAATGAGTCCATTCGGCTCATCAAGTCAGACCCGCACTCGCCCATGGAATTCCGCGGCACGGTGCCGTTTCGCAATCAGCCGGGCTTCTACCAGGCTTTTGGCGTCAAGGAGGGCGATAAGATGTATCTGCCTCCGGACCAGCGCGTCAGCCTCTGGTGAAGCGCGCCCTTACCGCAGGAACATGATGGCTGAATCGTATACCGCCTCCGACATCGAAGTATTGAGTGGCCTGGACCCGGTGCGCCGGCGTCCAGGCATGTATACCGACACCACGCGACCGAATCACCTGGCGCACGAAGTCATCGACAACAGCGTCGATGAGGCGATCGCCGGATATTGCAAGTCGATCCGCGTCACGCTGTACAAGGACCAGTCGCTCGAAGTCGCCGACGACGGCCGCGGCATGCCGGTGGACATCCATCCGCAGGAGAAGATCAGCGGTGTGGAGCTCATACTCACGCGCCTGCACGCGGGCGGCAAGTTCACCGAAGGCTCCTACAAATTCTCCGGCGGCCTGCACGGTGTCGGCGTCTCGGTCGTCAACGCCCTGTCCAAGCACCTGGAATGCTGGGTGCGGCGCGGCGGCCGGGAATACAACATCGGTTTTCGCGACGGCCGCGTGCACTCCAAGCTCACGGTCATCGGCACGGTCGGTGCGCGCAATACCGGCACGACCGTGCGCTTCTGGCCCGATCCGAAGTTCTTCGATACCGACCGCTTCTCGGTGCCGGAGCTCAAGCGCGTGCTCAAGGCCAAGGCGGTGCTGTGCGCGGGTCTGCGGGTCAGCTTCATCAATGAGCTCAGCGGTGAGAAGGACGAGTGGTTCTATACCGGGGACCTGGGCGCCTATCTGGTCGAGCAGCTCGGGCCCGCCGAGCGATTGCCGCCCGAGCCGATCACGGGTCGCAGCGCCAGTGATCAGGACGCCGTCGATTGGGCTCTGGTCTGGTCGAGCGATGCCGAGCACCTGATCGCCGAGAGCTACGTCAACTTGATTCCGACCAGTGCCGGGGGCACGCATGTCAACGGCTTGCGCGCCGGTGTGGTCGAGGCCGTGCGCGAGTTCTGCGAGTTTCGCAATCTGCTGCCGCGTGGCGTCAAGCTCGCGGCCGAAGATGTCTGGAGCCGCGCCTGCTTCGTGCTGTCGCTCAAGCTGCGCGATCCGCAATTTGCCGGGCAGACGAAGGAGAAGCTCAGCTCACGGGCTGCCGCGGCATTGGTCGAGAGCCAGGCACGTGATGCCGCCGCGCTGTGGCTCAACCAGCATCCGGATGCCGGTGAGCGCGTGGCGCAGTTCGCAATCAGCAATGCGCAGGAGCGTTTGCGTGCGGCCGCGCGCGTGGTACGCAAGCGAACCGTCAACGGTCCGGCGCTGCCCGGCAAACTCGCCGATTGCAGCTGCCAGGATCCGGCCCGCTCGGAATTGTTTCTGGTCGAAGGCGACTCGGCCGGCGGCTCGGCCAAGCAGGCGCGCGACAAAGATTTTCAGGCCATCATGCCCTTGCGCGGCAAGATCCTGAATACCTGGGAGCTCGATGCCGGTCAGATCGGCTCCTCGCAGGAAGTGCACGATATCAGCGTGGCGCTGGGCGTGGATCCCGGATCGGCCGACCTATCGGCGCTGCGCTATCACAAGGTCTGCATCCTGGCCGACGCGGATTCCGACGGTCAGCATATCGCTACGCTGTTGTGCGCATTGTTCCTGCGCCATTTCCGCCCGCTCGTGGCCGGCGGTCACGTGCACGTGGCGATGCCGCCGCTCTACCGCATCGATGCCGGCAAGCAGGTGCTCTACGCGCTCGATGATGCCGAGCGCGAGGGGCTGCTGGCGCGCCTCACGCAGGAGAATGCGCGACTCAAGCCCGTGGTGACGCGCTTCAAGGGGCTCGGGGAGATGAATCCGAAGCAACTGCGCGAGACCACGATCGATCCGCGCACGCGCCGGCTGGTGCAGTTGACGCTGCCGGCGAAGGAGCAGACCGAGCGGCTCATGGACATGCTGCTGTCGAAGAAGCGCGCGAGTGATCGGCGCGAGTGGCTCGAGCGTCACGGCGATCAGGCCGAGGTGGTGGGCTGATGGCCGAAGAGGGCATGAATTTCGAGGGCATCGAGCAGCGCCCGATGGGCGTCTTCACCGAGAAGGCGTATCTCGACTATTCGATGTACGTGATTCTGGATCGGGCGTTGCCGGCCCTGGGCGACGGCCTCAAGCCGGTACAGCGGCGCATCATCTACGCGATGAGCGAGCTGGGTCTGTCGGCCGCCTCCAAGCCGAAGAAGTCAGCGCGCACGGTCGGGGATGTGATCGGCAAATTCCATCCGCATGGGGATTCGGCCTGCTATGAGGCCATGGTGCACATGGCGCAGGAATTCTCCTATCGCTACCCGATCGTGGACGGGCAGGGCAACTGGGGCTCGGCCGATGATCCGAAGTCCTTCGCCGCCATGCGCTACACGGAGGCGCGCCTCACCCGCTACGCGGACGTGCTGCTCGGTGAGCTCGAGCACGGCACGGTCGATTGGGCGCCGAACTTCGACGGCACGATGGAAGAGCCGCTCATGCTGCCGGCCCGGCTGCCGAACCTGCTGCTCAATGGCGCCTCAGGTATAGCGGTGGGCATGGCGACCGACATTCCGCCGCACAACCTGCGCGAGATCGCTGCAGCGT
>JBELAR010000160.1:0-4517 GCA_049508555.1 Steroidobacteraceae bacterium | reverse complement strand
GCTACCATCATGCGCCGCGCCAGGATGTGTTCCTGGGCCGCAGCGCCAGCAAGCGTCTGTTCCGTGAGATCTTCAAGCGTGGACCGAAGTCCGGTGATGGGGAATCCCGCCGCCGCTGGTCCTTCAACCATTCCAGCCTGTTCCTGGATTTCCTCGCCGGCAATCAGGCCTATCAGTGCACGCCGTGGAGCACGCCGACCTACAACATATTCGGCTGGCAGCGACCGTGCTATCTGCTCACCGACGAGGGCTATGCGCCCTCGTTCCGCTCCCTGATGGAGGATACGGCGTGGGACAAATATGGCGTGGGACGCAATCCGGCCTGCGACAACTGCATGGCGCATTGCGGCTTCGAGGGCACCGCGGTTGATGATGCCTTCATGCATCCGCTCAAGGCACTCAAGGTGGCCCTGCGTGGCCCGCAGCTCACGGGCCCGATGGCGCCGGATCTGCCCATCGTGTATGGCGAGCACGCCAGACACGTCGTGGCCAGCGTCCCGGTAGCCGACGTCAAGCGTGCCACCCGCGCATCGGATGCGCAGCATACCGCCGGGCTCTAGAGCGTGAGATCAGCCTTGTCAGAGCGGGAGGCGCGCCACACATGAACGGCGCAGTCGGCGCCCGGCAGGCCGTACCGGAGGCCGCAGAGCGCGATGCGTTCGGCGTGCAGCTCGAGACCTGGCGCGCGCGCATGGAACTCGCATTGGCGGCGCGCCTGCCCGAGCCCGACAGGGTGCCGGCGCGATTGCACCAGGCCATGCGCTACAGCGTGCTGGGCGGTGGCAAGCGCGTGCGACCGGCGCTGCTGTTTGCCACAGCGCGCAGCGTCGGGTTGGTGGAAGAGGAGGTCGAGGCGGCGGCCTGCGCCATCGAGCTCATCCACGTCTATTCCCTCGTGCACGACGATCTGCCGGCGATGGACGATGACGACATGCGTCGCGGTCGACCGACTTGCCATAAGGCCTATGACGAGGCGACGGCGCTGCTCGTGGGGGATGCGTTGCAGGCGCTGGCGTTCCAGTTGTTGGCCCGCGATCCTGCGCTGCCCGCGTCGCCCGCCACGCGCCTGCGCCTGATCGAGCTGCTCGCCGATGCGAGCGGCAGCTGCGGGATGGCCGGCGGTCAGGCCATTGATCTGGCTGTACAGGGCAAGCAGCTCGACGTGACACAAGTCGAGGAGATGCATGCGCTGAAGACCGGCGCGCTGATACGCGCCAGCGTGCTCATGGCCGCAGCCTGCGCCCCGGCGCTGGAATCCCGCCTGCACAAGGCGCGGGCCGCCTTCGCGACCCCGATCGGCCTGGCATTCCAGATACAGGATGATCTGCTCGACGTCATCGGCGACGCCGCGGCCCTCGGCAAGGCGACCGGCGCGGACAGCGAGCGGGCGAAGCCCACCCATCCGGCGGTCATCGGCATTGAGGCTTCGAAGGAGCGGGTCAACCTGCTGCACGCCCAGGCCGTTGAAGCCCTGGTGCCCTTCGGGCCGCGCGCCGAGCCGCTGCGCTGCCTGGCCAACTGGTTGCTGGCGCGGCGGCACTGAGCCGGGCGCGCTCTGCGCGTCTTAAAGGCGGACCACGCACGCCCGTACCGTGCTCGATGCCGCGAGTGCAACCGAGGCTCAGTAGCACTATCATGCCCGAGCAGGCCACCATCCTCGATGGTGGAGCCCCGTGCCAACCTGGTGCTATTCGCAAGATGTCGCGAGACCCTTTCAAAATGGATTCCGGCATTTCCGATTCGGTTTACCAGGAGCGGATACTGCCGCATGTGTCGCGCACCTTCGCGCTGACCATTCCGCAGCTGCCCTCGGCGCTGCGCACGCCGGTCACCAGCGCCTATCTGCTATGCCGGATCGCCGATACGATCGAGGACGAGCCGGCGTTGTCGGCGGCCGCGACACTGGCGCAACTGCAGCGCTTTGTCGCGGTGGTGCAGGACAGGGAGGAGGCTGCGCCGCTGGCACGGGAACTCGCGCCGCTGCTCTCGGAGCAGACGCTGCCGGCCGAGCGCGAGCTGATACTCAATATGGATCGCGTGGTGAGGCTCACGAGGCAATTCGAGCAGGCGCAGCGCATCCCCATTGAGCGCTGTATCGAGGTCATGTGCGGCGGCATGCATCAATTTCAGCGCACCGCGAGTCTGCGCGGCCTGCCGCGCTCGAGCGATCTCGACGACTATTGCTACTACGTTGCCGGTGTCGTGGGGCAAATGCTTACCGAGCTGTTTTGCGCCTACTCGCCCCGGATCATGCAGCGGCGCACAGCGCTGCAGGATCTGGCCGTCTCCTTTGCGCAAGGCTTGCAGATGACGAATATTCTGAAGGATGTCTGGGAGGATCGGGCACGGGGGGCCTGCTGGCTGCCGCAGGACGTGTTCGGCCGGCACGGACTGGATCTCGCGCAGCTCACTCCCGAGCATCTCGATGCCCGATTCGGCGCGGCGATGCGCGAGCTGACCAGCGTCGCCCACGCGCACCTGCGCAACGCCCTGTCCTTCACGCTGCTGATTCCCGCAAAGGAGACCGGCATCCGCCGCTTTTGTCTGTGGGCGATCGGCCTGGCGGTGCTCACCCTGCGCAACATCGAACGCACGCCGGACTTTACCTCCGGCAAACAGGTCAAGGTGTCGCATTTCTGGGTGGCCATGACGCGGATCCTGACGTCCCTATCCGTGCGCAATGACTGGCTGCTCAAGCGCCTGTTCGGCCGAGCCGCGGGCCGTCTGCCGCTCGCCTCAGCCCTCGCCGTACGGCGCGTATCGCGGCCGGATCTGAGTGCGCCGGTGCCGGCGGCGGAATACGCTCCGGCCCCGCGCTCCGTGCCGCTGGAGAGCGCCGGACGGCGTTCAGAGGGGAGGTCAGCGCGTTGAACGGCGGTTCTCCCAGGCACGCGGGCGTGGCAGGCGGCAGCCTCGCCCAGCCACGTGCGCATGGACTCGAGCGCCTCGGCGAGGCCCCCTCGGTACTGGAGCGGGCGATCCAGGATGCGCGCGATGCGCTGATTCGTCTGCAGAGCGCGCCGGGCAACTGGCTGTTCGAGCTCGAGGCGGATTGCACGATTCCGTCCGAATACATTCTGATGATGCATTTTCTCGATGAGATCGATTCCCTGCTCGAAGCGAAACTGGCCACGTACGTGCGCGCTCATCAGGCGGCAGACGGGGGCTGGCCGCTGTATTACGGCGGGGAGCTCGATATCAGCTGCAGCGTCAAGGCCTACTATGCGCTGAAGCTCGCCGGCGACAGCCCCGAGGCCCCGCACATGCAGCGCGCCCGCGCCGCCATACTCGAGCGCGGCGGCGCCGCCCGGGCCAATGTGTTCACGCGCATTGCTCTGGCCCTGTTCGGGCAGTTGCCCTGGCGCGCGGTGCCGTATATCCCCGTCGAGATCATGCTGTTGCCGCGCTGGTTTCCCTTCCATATCGAGAAGGTCTCGTACTGGTCGCGAACCGTCATGGTGCCCTTGTTCATTCTGTGCACGTATAAACCGCGCGCCCGCAATCCGCGCGCAATAGACATCCGCGAATTGTTCACGACACCTCCGGAGCAGGAGCGCCACTATTTCCGACTCCCGGCCGATCGATCCGGAGGCCTGGCCAAGGCATTTCTGCTGCTCGATCGCCTCGCGCGCCTGATCGATCCGCTGGTACCCCGAGCCATGCGCGAGCGGGCCACGCGGCGCGCGGAAGCCTGGTTTATCGCCCGATTGAACGGCGAGGACGGCCTGGGCGCGATCTTCCCTGCCATGGTCAATGCACTCGAAGCGATGGTCGTGCGCGGTTATCCGAGTGAGGATCCACGGCGCGTCGTGGCCAAGCGCGCGCTGGAGAAACTGCTGATCGTCAACGCATCGAGCGCCTACTGCCAGCCCTGCGTGTCACCCATATGGGATAGCGCGCTGGCCTGTCTCGCGATGCAGGCCGTGGGCGGTCCGGCCGCCATGCGAGCGGCGGACCGGGCGCTCGACTGGGTACAGACACGCCAATTGCTGGTCGAGGCAGGCGACTGGCAGGCGAGCCGGCCCGGTCTGCTCGGAGGCGGCTGGGCCTTTCAGTTCGCCAACAGCTTTTACCCCGACCTGGACGATACCGCTGTGATCGCCTGGGCCATGCGCCAGGCGAGCGAGCCGGCGCGCTATTACGATGGCCTCGAGCGCGCCTTGAATTGGCTGGTCGGCATGCAAAGCCGCAACGGCGGCTTTGCCTCCTTCGATGTCGATAATACGCACTACAACCTCAATCTCATTCCCTTCGCTGATCATGGCGCGCTGCTCGATCCGCCGACGAGCGATGTCACCGCCCGCGTCGTGACCGCTCTGGCGCAGGTCGGCCGCCCGCAGGATCGCGGTGCGCTCGCGCGTGCGCTCGACTTCCTGCGCCGCGAACAGACGGCGGCGGGCGCGTGGTTCGGGCGCTGGGGCACGAATTACATCTACGGCACCTGGTCGGTGCTGGCCGCGTTCGCGCGCGCGGGCATCGGCGGCGATGACGCGGCCGTGCGGCGCGCAGTGCGCTGG
>JBELAR010000016.1:0-26406 GCA_049508555.1 Steroidobacteraceae bacterium | reverse complement strand
GCCAGCGGCGCGGCGGCCGTGCCGGCAACCGCAGGCGCGCTTGCAGCGCTGACGTAGCCCGCGGCCAGCAAGGCGCAGGTGCCCGCGCCGGCGAGTGCCAAAAATAAATGCCTCATGCTGCTGCTCTTCAAGGTTTGAGTATCCGTCGTTAGATTCACCAGACCAGATCGTCGGGCACCACAAATGCGCTGTACGCGCTGGCCTCATCGCTCGCCGCGCTCGCTGCGGCAATGCCCATCACGGCGGAGGCCTCGCGCTCCCCGATTCGCAGCGCCGCCGCGGCAGGCACGATTTCGTAGCGACCGTCACAACGCACAATCGACATCTCGCCGCGCTGCAGTTGGGCGCGCAATGACGCATCCACGGCAATGCGCTTGATCTTCCCGCCGTCGGTGAAGTGATAGAAATCCTCGCTTTCGACCCGCGGCAGCCGGTTCTGTTCCACCAGCTGACGCACCTGCGCCCGTCGCGCGACGCGCTCGGCCTTGGCCTGCTGCTTGCGATTGAGCTCCTGATCGCGCGCCGCCTTCGCCGCCTGCGAACGCTGGAGCGCGAGCTGCTGCTCGCTCATGGGAGGAGTCTTGCGCCGCGACTGCTGCTGCGGACGCGGCTGCTGTTGCGTGGCGAGTTTCGCCTGCTGCTCGGTGACCAGACCAGCCTGAATCAGCTGGTCGCGCAAGGACGTTCCCATGAATCACTCTCAATCGGCTCCGCGGTGAGTGGCCCATTCTACCCGGCCCCGCGCCCCAAGTTCAGCCGCGAGCTCTCATCGGTCCCGAGCTGCGGCGGGTGGGATTCAGTCGCGAAAATTCTCAAATTGCAGTGGCACGTCCACCGGCGCCTTGCGCAGTAGCGCCATCGCCGCCTGCAGATCATCGCGCTTCTTGCCGCTCAGGCGCAGCTTGTCGCCCTGGATCTGTGCCTCGACCTTGAGTCGGGCTTCCTTGAGGACGGCGATGAGCTTCTTGGCCTGCCCCTGCTCGATACCCTGCTTGATCGTGAGCTGGCGGCGGGCGCCGGCCAGATTGACTTCGACGACGCCAAGGTCCACGCAGCGCGGGTCGATGGCGCGTGCGGCCAGACGCAGGCGCAGGATATCGAGCAGCTGATTGAGTTGATATTCGCTCGGCGCGAACTGTGTGACGATGTAGCCTTCGAGCTCAAAGCGCGCGTTCGTGCCGCGCAGATCGTAGCGCTGCTCGAGCTCGCGGCGCGCCTGATCCACCGCGTTCGTGAGCTCGTGCAGATCAACCTTGGAGACGGCATCGAACGAGGGCATGAATGCGGGATACCTCGAAATTGGCGTCAGGGACCTTATAAAATAAGTCTATTAATCAGTTAGTTGTCTACGACACTTGATCTAAAACATCAATCAAAGTCCGCGAGCAGCGTGGCGCCCAGCGGCGCGGGCAGGGGGTCCACGCTATGGGTGTAGGCCGGCAGATCGACGCCGGCGCCCAACACGGCGCCAGCCTTGAGGCGCTCGATCATTGCCCTGGAGAATTCAAAACGCAGAAAATGCACGGCGGAGGTCTTGGTCTCGTTCTCGCGTGCCAGGTCCTCATCGGCGATCCCGTAGAGGCGCTCAAAGCCATCCACCCGTAGCCAGCAGTGCCGTTCGAATCCCCGCAGCGCCACGAGCTGCTGGGCGCGCTCCTCGGGATCTGCGAATTCGATCAGTAGCGTCGCCTTGAGATTGCTGCCGTCGGGGATCAGCGGATTGTAGGCAGCGAGTTCAGCCTCGATGCCCTCGGGCTCGAATATGCGCTCGGTGCGCAGCATCTCCTGCACCTGATACTGCACGGTCAGCCGATCCTCGAAGCTCCAGCTGCAATGCGCCCCGATGCTCAGCTGGCGCGCGCGCCGGTGCGCGATCATGCGGCTGCGCCAGGCCGGACGCTCGCGCGCGTACTGCTCCAGCGACATCAGCTCCGAGGCGACGAGCCTTTGCACGCTCAGATTCCGTAGGCCAGACGCAAGAGCTTGAGCGGGTGCGTCGGCGCGCGCGATTGCCTCAGAGCGCTGTGGATCTGCTCCCCGGCCATCGGACAATCGCTCGAGTAGTAATCGGCCCCGGAGTTCGCGACGCGCTCGAACACCGGAGCACCGATCTTCAGCGAAGCCTCGCGGAACTCGCGCTTGACGGCGTAAGTGCCGTCATGCCCGGAACAGCGCTCGATGACGTCCACCGTGGTGCCCGGTACGAGCCGCAGCAGGTCGCGGGTCTTGAGGCCGATATTCTGGACGCGCAGGTGACAGGGCACGTGATAGCTGATCTTACCCAGCCCGGTCGTGAAATCCGTGCGCAGCAGTCCGGCCCGGTGCCGCAGCATCAGGTATTCGAAGGGATCGAACACGTGCGTGGCGACGCGCTGTACCTGGGCATCCTCGATGAACAACAAGCGCAATTCCTGCTTGAACATCAGCACGCAGGAGGGAATCGGCGCGACCACGTCGTAGCCGGCCGCGATCAATCGGTCCAGCTCCGGGACATTCACGCGCTTGAATCGCTCGACCGCCTGCAGATCGCCGAGCTCGAGCCGGGGCATGCCGCAGCAGCGCTCCCGCTTTGCGAGGATCACCGCGATGCCGTTGTGTTCGAACACCGCGGCCAGATCGGTCGCCAGGTCCGGCTCGTTGCGGTTGCCGTAACAGGTCGTGAACAGCACCACCTTGCCGCTAGTCTGTTCAGCGGGCTGCGCGCGCAGGTCCCGGCGCAGGCTGCGCTTGAGGCGCGCCCGCGCAGTCCTGGAGTGATATCGCGGCAGCGGCGCGCGCGGATCGACTCCGAGAGCCCGATCCAGCGCCTTGCGCATCAGAGGATTGTGATTGGCGGCGTTGACGATCTGCGCGACCACGGGAATCCCGGCGATGCGACCGACCGCCTCGGTCGCGCTGAGCACGCGCTCGCGCACCGTCAGACCCTCGGTGCGCACACGCACCGCTTTGGCCCGCAGCATCAGATGCGGAAAGTCGACGTTCCAGGGATGCGGCGGGACGTAGGGACACTTGGTCATGTAGCACATGTCGCACAGATAACAGTGCTCCACGACCTGTGCGTAGAGCGCCTTGTCGACGCTATCGAGTTCGAGCGTGGGCGCCGCGTCGATCGCACTGAACAGCGTTGGAAACGCGTTGCACAGGCTGAAGCAGCGGCGGCAGCCGTGACAGATGTCGAACACGCGCTGCAGCTCGCGCTCGAGGGCGGCCGGATCATAGAACTGCGGATCGCGCCAGTTCAGCGCGTGGCGGATGGGGGCGTCGATGCTGCCCTCTCGGCCCCCATCCTTCGAGCCTGCACTCACGATCGCGTACGGGCTGCCGGCTTAAGGCCTAGAGACTGTCGAGAGCTTTCTGAAAGCGATTCGCATGCGAGCGCTCCGCCTTGGCGAGCGTCTCGAACCAGTCCGCGATCTCATTGAAGCCCTCGTCCCGCGCCTGGCGGGCCATGCCCGGATACATGTCCGAATACTCGTGCGTTTCCCCGGCGATGGCCGCCTTGAGATTCAACCGGGTTTCCCCGATCGGCAGGCCGGTCGCCGGATCGCCAACCTGCTCGAGATACTCCAGATGCCCGTGTGCATGGCCCGTCTCGCCCTCGGCGGTGGAGCGGAACACCGCTGACACATCGTTGAAACCCTCAACGTCTGCCTTGGCCGCAAAATACAGATAGCGCCGATTTGCCTGCGATTCCCCTGCAAAGGCGTCTTTCAGATTCTTCTCGGTCTTGGTTCCGGACAATTTCATGGACAATTCCTCCACTGGTTCAATGCTACTGAGCGATTCTGGGAGTGGATGCAACCGCTCACCATGCCTCGCATCCTAAACGCCTCTGATGCATTAGTAATTATGCTAGGGTCACCGCATGGCACCCAAGACGGAAGCGCCGGGCGCGCCGCCCGCTACCCCGCCGGCCTTTGAGCAGACCCTCGAGCAGCTGGAAGCCCTCGTGGCGCGGCTCGAATCAGGCGATCTGCCTCTGGAGGAGGCGCTCGCCAGTTTCGAGCAGGGGGTACGGCTCACGCGCGAGTGTCAGAACGCGCTTAGTGCGGCGCAGCAAAAAGTGCAGTTGTTGCGCCAGCGCGACGAAAGCGCGGTGATCGAGGACTTCGAGCCCCCCGACGGTGACTCCGGCGCGACGGAGTAAGCCCGCGCCTCGCGCCGCAGCGCCGCCGAAGCGTGTAGACTGTATTGCAGCATGTCAGAGAGCACCCCAACGTACCCGCTGCTGGGTGCGATAGAGTCCCCGACGGACCTGCGCGCGATCCCCGAGCGGGACCTGCCGGCTCTGGCCTCCGAGTTGAGGCAATTCCTGATTCAAACGGTCAGTACCCGCGGCGGACATTTCGCTGCCGGACTGGGCACGGTCGAACTCACCATCGCCCTGCACTACGTTTACAACACCCCTGAGGATCGCCTGGTCTGGGACGTCGGCCACCAGGCCTACCCGCACAAGGTGCTCACCGGCCGGCGCGACCGGCTCTACACGATCAAACAGAAGGGTGGCCTGGCGCCGTTCCCGACCCGCAGCGAGAGCCCTTACGACACCTTCGGCGTCGGACATTCCAGCACTTCCGTGAGCGCCGCGCTCGGCATGGCGATTGCCGCGGCGCGCCAGGGCGCCGAGCGCCGTGCCGTGGCGATCATCGGCGATGGCGCCATGAGTGCAGGGATCGCCTTCGAGGCCTTGAATCATGCCGGCAGCTTGCCGGTCGACCTGCTCGTGGTGCTCAACGACAACGACATGTCGATTTCCGAGAACGTCGGCGCACTGTCGAACTATCTCGCGCGCGTGATCTCCGGGCGCCTGTATGCGCAACTGCGCGAAGGGGGCAAAAAGGCTCTGCAGCAGATGCCCACCATGCGCGCACTGGCGCGCCGCTCCGAGGAGCACGTCAAGGGCATGGTGCTGCCCGGCACCTTGTTCGAGGAGATGGGTTTCAATTATGTCGGACCCATCGATGGTCATGATCTCAAGGCGCTGCTGCGGGCCCTGCGCACCTTGCGCACGGCGCACGGACCGCAGCTGCTGCACATCGTGACCCGCAAGGGCAAGGGCTACGCTCCGGCCGAGGCGGACCCGATTGCCTGGCACGGGCCTGGGCCCTTCGATCCAGCCAGCGGCACGATCCTCAAGCAGAAAGCCGGCACGCCGAGCTTCTCGGAGATCTTTGGCCAGTGGCTCTGCGACATCGCCGAACTGGACCCGCGCATCGTTGCGATCACTCCGGCGATGCGGGAAGGCTCCGGACTGGTCGAGTACTCGCGCCGCTTTCCAGATCGCTACTTCGACGTCGCGATCGCCGAGCAGCATGCCGTGACGTTCGCGGCCGGCCTGGCCGCCGAGGGACTCAAGCCCGTGGTCGCGATCTATTCGAGCTTCCTGCAGCGCGGCTACGATCAGCTCATTCACGACGTGGCATTGCAGGGTTTGCCGGTCGTGTTTGCGATCGATCGCGCCGGCTTCGTCGGCAGCGACGGCGCGACGCACCATGGCAGCTACGACCTGAGCTTCCTGCGTTGCATCCCCAATATGGTCGTGATGGCGCCGTCGGACGAAAACGAATGCCGCCAGATGCTCTATACAGCCAGCCAGCTCAACGGGCCGGCGGCGGTGCGCTATCCGCGCGGCGGCGGACCGGGTGTCGCCCTGGTGCAGGCGATGAGCGCGCTGGAGGTGGGCCGCGCGGAATATCGCCGGCGCGGGGGCAGCGGACTGGCGCTGCTCGCATTCGGCACCATGCTGGCCCAGGCTTTGCTTCTGGGGGAGCGGTTGAACGCGACCGTGGTCAACATGCGCTTCGTCAAGCCGCTGGATCTGGCGCTGCTGCGCGAGATCGCGGCCAGCCACGCCGGCTACGTGACGCTGGAGGAGAATGTCGTGGCGGGCGGCGCGGGCAGTGCCTGCGCAGAGGCGCTCGACGCGGAAGGCCTGTCCATTCCGTGCTTGCACATCGGCATCCCCGATCGCTTCGTCGAACACGGCAGCCGCCAGGACTGCCTGGATGCGGCCGGACTCGACACGCCGAGCATCGCCGCGGCGATCGAGCACTGGCGCGCGCAGGTGCCGGCCTTGAAACAGACCCGTACCGCCACCAAACTGACGGCAGCGGGTGGCGCGGGCACGATCTGATTCGGGCTGCTTCGAGCCATCGAGCACCGGCAAGGGAATTCATGAGTACTGCAGCGCAGACGCGCCCGAACAACGTTATTTCCGTCGAGGACGTGCAGTCCCGCGCGGACACCCGACGCATCGCAATCGACCGCGTGGGCATCAAGGATGTGCGCCACCCGGTCAAGGTCAAGGACCGCTCGGGCGGCGAGCAGCACACGGTGGCGACCTTCAACATGTACGTGAATCTGCCCCACGACTTCAAGGGCACGCACATGTCGCGCTTCGTCGAGATCCTGCATCACGAACGCGAGATCTCGGTTGACTCCTTCCGGCTGATGCTCACCGAAATGACCACGCGGCTCGATGCCCATGCGGGGCATATCGAGATGTCCTTTCCCTATTTCGTCATGAAGCGCGCCCCGGTCTCGGGCGTCGAGAGTCTCATGGACTATCAGGCCTCGCTGATCGGCGAGGTCTGCGAGGGTGAGGCCCGGATGTGGATCAAGGTCATCGTACCGGTCACGAGCCTGTGCCCCTGCTCGAAGAGGATCGCCGAGCGCGGTGCCCACAACCAGCGCTCTCACGTGACCATCCGGGCGCGGCTGCGCGAACACATGTGGATCGAGGAGCTCATCGACATCGCCGAGAGCGAGGCCTCCTGCGAGCTCTGGGGCATATTGAAGCGGCCCGACGAGAAGTATGTCACCGAGCATGCCTATGACAACCCGAAGTTCGTCGAGGACATGGTGCGCGACGTCGCCGTGCGACTGAACGAGGAGCAGCGGGTTGCCGCTTATGTGGTCGAGAGCGAGAATTTCGAGTCGATACACAATCACTCCGCCTACGCCCTGATCGAGCGCGACAAGGATCGTGGTGCGGATGTGGCCCTCGTGGCCAACAACACCGATCCGCTTTGAGCGCAGACAATTCCTGAGGAGTCTTCCCCCATGGCCAACCCCCTGACCAGCATCAAGTCCGGCAATCCCGGACTCAACGACAAGACCTTCGCCGGCCTGCCGCGTCCCGTGCTCGCGAGCGAGCGCATGACGCTGCAGGGCACCGTCAATAAATCCTTTGTGCTGCTGGTCGCGCTGCTGGCCGGGGCGCTCTGGCCCTGGTCGCAATACCTCGCCACCGGCAATCCGGCCGTGGTCCTGGCGCCGGTGCTCATCGGGACGTTTGGCGGCCTGTTGGTCGCGGTGGCGATGATCTTTCGTCCGCTGCTCGCCCCTTACCTGGCGGTGCCGTACGCGGCCCTGGAGGGCCTGGCACTCGGCGGCGTGTCAGCAATGCTCGAGCGGCGCTACCCGGGCATCGCGATCCAGGCGGTGGGCCTGACCTTCGGCGTCATGGCCTCTCTGCTCCTCGCCTATTCGATGGGGCTGATCCACGTCACGCAGCGTTTCAAGGCGATCGTGATCGCCGCCACCGGCGCCGTCGCCGTGGTCTACATCGTGTCGCTGGTGCTGCACCTGTTCCACGTTGCTACGCCTTTTCTGACCGACTCGAGCCCGCTGAGCATCGGCATCTCGCTGGTGTTCATCGTCGTCGCGGCCTTGAATCTGGTGCTGAATTTCGATCTGATCGAAAACGGCGTGGCCCAGGGGGCGCCGCGCTTCATGGAATGGTACTCGGCCTTCGCCCTGCTGCTCACGCTGGTCTGGCTGTATATGGAGATCCTGCGCCTGCTCGGCAACTTGCGTCAGCGCTGAGGGTGCGGGGCGGGAGCGCCCTGGGGAGCGACGTCAGCCGCGGCGTGTATCCGGGCCCGGGCTCTGCAGTCGCGCGATCAGCGCCCGCAGGAACACCCGGTTGAAGCGCAGCTGGCACGAGGCGGAGACCTGCTCGAGCAGGGTCGAGCTCACCTTCAGCACCGTGACCGCATCGGCCGCGCGGATCGTGGCGGTGCGCTTGGCGCCCTGCACATAGCTGGTCTCACCGAAGCACTCCCCGGTCGAGAGAATGCCGATGGACTGGCTGTGGCGCTCGACCGAGCAGTTGCCGGACACCAGGATGTAGAAGCGGTCGTCCATCTCCCCTTCCTTCACGATCTCATCGCCGCTGGCGTAGTCCTGCCAGTGGCTCGCGCGCATGACCTCCCAGATCTCGGCGTGCGAGAACTCGTGGAAGAACTTCAGACGGCGCAGCAGCCCGAACTGCTCCTGCTGATCCATGCGCGAGTACTGCTGGCGCAGCTTCTGGTGCACCCGCGTCAACTCGGCAGCGAAATCCAATCCCGTGCTGTAGCGCCGCTCGGGCTCCTTCTGCATCGCCACGGCGACCACGTTTTCGATCTCTTCGGGCACATCGGCGCGCAGCGCATGGATCGGCACCGGCGTGGCATAGACGATCTGATGCAGGAGCTTCGCGAGGTTGCCCGCACGGAACGGCCGCACACCGGTCAGCAACTCGTACATGACGGCGCCGAGGGAGTACAGATCCGATCGATTGGTCAGGTCGAGACTCTGCACCTGTTCGGGCGACATGTAGCTCGGCGAGCCGGCGATGCCCTCGATGCGCGAGATGTCCGAACCGGCCACGAGGGCGATGCCGAAATCGATGATGCGCACGTCGCTATCGGTCGTGAGCATGATGTTCGAGGGCTTGATATCGCGGTGGATCACCCCGCGCGAGTGCGCGTAGTGCAGCGCCTTGGCGCACTTGAACATGATCTCCACCACGTCGTCGAGCCGCAGCAGGTTGTCGGGACGGCAATAGGCCGCCAGCGTGCGCGCTCCGTGCACATGCTCGGTCACGATGTAGCAGTGACCGTTCTCCTCGCCGGCATCATAGATGGGCAGGATGTTCGGATGCTGCAGCATCCCGACCATGTGGGCTTCCGATAGAAACATCTTGCGCGCGACGCGGGCCCGATCGTCGTCGCCACCGGCCTCGATGTTATAGACCTTGATGGCGACGTCACGACCGTAGTACGGGTCGTGCGAGAGATAGACGTTGCCGGTGCTCCCGCGGCCGACTTCATTGATGATGAAGTACTTACCGATGCGTTCCGGTATGGAGCGCGGGTTTGCGGTATGCGGTGCGGCAGCTGCCATCGGGGGGATGACTCCGGAGGGACGTAGGGCAGAATAAGCGTGAGCAACGCACGCGATCTGTGATCCGCCTCCCGGATCGGTTGCAGGCGGCCATCGGGGCGCACCGCAGCGGCTTGGGCCAGGGCCGGGGCGGCCAGGCGTCGCGGTTTGTATCAGTGCCGGAAGTGATCGAAGCCCGCAGGCGCGAACTGCGTCACCGCATTATGCAATTTGAGCTCGATACCCTCGCCGGCCTCGAGTCGGCCGATGCGCGCTATGGCCGCACCGCTGCGCTGCGCCAGGCTGCCGATGGCAGCGGCGTGCGCCGGCGGCGCGCTGAAGCACAACTCGTAGTCCTCGCCCCCGGCGAGCCCCTCGCGCCATGCGGCATCGCCGTAGGCTTCGAGCAATGGCGCCGACAGGGGCAGGCGCTCGAGCTCGATGCTGGCAGCGCAGCCTGAGGCGCGCACCAGGCGCAGCGCATCCGCGTACAGGCCATCGGACAGATCGATGCAGGCGCTGGCCAGTCCCCGCAGGCTCAAGCCGAGCGCCACACGCGGTGTGGGATACTCCAGGCGCCTCTCCAGGTAGCTGCCCGCGGCCGGCGTCGTGCGCAGCACGCCCTGCAGGCGCTTGAGTCCGGCCGCCGCATCCCCGAGCGTGCCGCTGACATAGAGCCCATCCCCGACTCGCGCGCCGTCACGGCGCAACGCTTCCCCGCGCGGCACCACACCCGCGAGCTGCACGGTGATCGAGAGCGGCCCACGGCTGAGATTGCCGCCGACCAGCGCCACGCCGTGCGCCCGCGCCAGGGCGCCGAAGCCGCTCGCAAACTCCTGCAGCCAGGCGTCGTCGGCCATCGGTAGATTCAGCGCCAGCAGCGCCCAGCAGGGGCTCGCGCCCATGGCGGCGATGTCACTCAAATTCACGGCCAGAGCCCGATGGCCGAGCGAGCGCGCCGGCGCGCCGGGCAGAAAGTGCACGCCCTCGATGAGCGCATCGGTCGTGAGCACCAGTTCGCTGCCGTCCGGCACGCGCAGCAGCGCGGCGTCATCGCCGATGCCGAGCGCCACATCGGCGCGCGCCGCGCCGAGCCCGCGAAAATAGCGCTCGATCAGCTCGGTTTCCGAATCGACCATATTTGCCGCGGCGGCGAGCGCCGCCTCAATGCTCCTCGCTACGCCAGAGCCGGGCCGCGCGATCGAGCACGCCGTTGACGAACTTGTAGCCATCGGTGGCACCGAAGCGGCGCGCCAGGCTGACCGCTTCGTTGATGACGACCCGATAGGGCACGTCCGGGCAGTGCTGTAACTCGTAGCTGCCGATCAGCAATACAGCGTGTTCGACCGGATCGAGCTCGGCCGGTTTTCGATCCAGCAGTGGCGCGAGCGCGGCATCGAGGGCCTCACGCTCGGCGCAGGCGCCGCCGATGAGCGTGCGGAAATAAGCCGCATCGGCCCGCGCCATGTCCGGATCCTCGGCGAATTCCTGGACCAGGTCCTGCCAGGGGCAGCTATTGAGCTGCCAGCGGTAGAGCGCCTGCAGCGCGAGCTTGCGCGCCACGGTACGCGCCCCGGAGCCGCGCTCGGCGCGGCCGCTCAAGGCGAGCACCGCAGCCACGCCGGCACGGCGCAGCATGCGCGCGGGCTGCGGGTATCGAAGTCTGATGCGGCGCTGCCCATGGGACTACGCAGTATATCGGAGCGCCCGGCACCACCGCCGGCCGCATCGCGCCGGATTGAAGGCTCAGGCCACGGTGCCGATCACCGACCCGATCAGCATCGTGCAGCCCATGGCCAGTGCGCTCCAGAACGTGACCCGGACGGCGCCCTTGAGCATACCGGCGCCACCGGCGCGCGCGGCGATGCCACCCAGCAGGGCCAGCGACAGCAGCGAGCCCACGATGATGGAGGGCACCATGATCCGCGCCGGCGCCAGCACCAGCAGCAGCAAGGGCCATGCGGCCCCGGCAGCGAAGCTGCTCGCCGAGGTGAGCGCCGCCTGTACGGGCTGCGCACGATGTGTGCTCGAGAAGCCCAGTTCATCACGCGCATGCGCGCCAAGGGCGTCGTGCGCCATCAATTGCACCGCCACCTCGCGCGCCAGAGCGGGCTGCAGTCCGCGCCGCACGTAGATGCCTGCGAGCTCGGCGCGCTCAGCCGGCTCGTCGACCTCGAGCTCGTGCCGTTCGCGCTCCAGATCGGAACGCTCGCTGTCGGCCTGGGAGCTCACCGAGACATATTCCCCGGCGGCCATCGACATGGCGCCTGCCACGAGGCCAGCCACGGCGATCACGAGCATCTGCCGGTCCGAGGCGTGCGTTGCAGACACGCCGGCCAGCAGGCTCGCAAGGGAAACGATGCCGTCGTTGGCGCCCAGCACGGCCGCGCGCAGCCAGCCCACGCGATTGACGTAATGACGCTCGTATCGATGTGCCATGGCGCGGCTCTTCAGTTTCGCAGCAGCGCCGTGGCGGCCGCGAGTCGATCGCAGTAGGCGTCGAGCGCGCGCGCCGTGGTCACGATATAGGCAGCAGCCTCGTCCCAGCGCCGCCCTTCAATCGCCTCGCGCACGCCGGGCAGGGTCTTGGCCCCGTAGCCCGTGAGCATGCCGGGGGCGTAGATCAGATGGCGGTACCAGGGACGTCCCGGCAGTCCGCGCTCGCTGGTGAGCGCCTGTTCGAGTTGCTGCAGCTGAACATCGAGCTCGCCGCGGCGTGCCGCGTCGAGGACGAGCCCAGCGTGCGAGGCGCTGGCATAGGCAGCATCGTAGGCCTTGGCGCTGCGCTCGAGTCGAACGATCGCATTGTCCAAGGGTGCGAAATCCAGAAATGGCACCTCGGACTCAGCCGCCGGTGGCGCCACGGGGCGCGTCGGGTCGGCGGCGAGCTCAAAGGCGTGCGCATCGAGCAATTCGTGCAGCGCTACGGAGCGTGCGCGCCGCTCGTCCGCGAGTTCGTGCAGCTCATGAACGTAGCCGGCGTACACGCCGGCCAGATCGGTGAATTGCAGCGGCAACAGGCCGGCCTGCGCGACGCGCAGTACCAGATGACCCACGGTCTGGGCCTCGGCGATGCCATAGGCCAGTCCCGGGTCGCCAAAACGCATGAAGTGCTCAAAGCTGTCGTAATCGGAATGGTAGACGCCAGCCTGCTCGTCCTCGCCGCCGTAACTCAGCTCCAGCGTGGCGATCCCCAGATGCTGCAGAAACGCCGAGTAATCCGAGCCCGAGCCGAGCGCCCCGAGCGTGAGGTCCGCGCCGCTCGCCGCGCCGCGGGCGAGCGCCTCGGCCCTGGCTCCGGGTTGAGCGTCGCCATCGCCGCCCTGGTAGCCATCCACGCGCAGCTTCGCGCGCAACCGCGCCAGCACACTGCCGGCGGTCTGCGGGTCATGCACATCGGCCGCAACCTCCGTGACCAGCCGCTGCAGCGAATGACTGCCGCCGGCCTCGAGAAAGCCGCGCGCGTTCTCATCGGAATTCACATAGAGCACGGCGTGGGCCTGCAGCTCCCTGGCATGGGTCTCGGCCCACTCCGTCGAGCCGATCAGTCCCGGCTCCTCGCCGTCCCAGCTCGCGTAGATCAAAGTGCGGCGCGGTCGCCATCCGCCCTTGACCAGGGCGCCAATCGCCTTGGCTTCGGCCATCATTGCCACGTTACCTGACAGCGGATCCCCGGCTCCAAGCACCCAGCCATCGTGGTGATTGCCGCGCACGATCCATTCGTCGGGCAACTCGCTGCCATTGAGCCTCGCGATCACGTCGTAGAGCGTCTTGCGAGACCAATCCGACTCGATGTGCAGATGCACGCGCGCGGGTCCGGCACCCAGGTGATAGGTGATCGGCAAGGCGCCGCGCCAGCTCTGCGGGGCCACCGGGCCGCCGAGCGCTGCGAGCAGGGGTTGCGCGTCGGCGTAGGAGATGGGCAGCACCGGTATCTTCAGCAGCGTTTTCGCCGCGGCGAGCGGGAGCCGCTCGGCCTCGGCCGTGGCACCGATATCGGGGGTCAGCGGATCTCCGGGATAGAGCGTGATATCGGCCACCGAGCCGCGCTGCACGCCATCGGCCGGACGCCAGGCGCCGCGAGGATAAACGTCGCCCTGAAAATAACCATCGGCGCGAGGGTCGGAGTAGATCAGGCAACCGATCGCGCCGTGCTCGTAGGCGAGCTTGGGCTTGAGTCCGCGCCAGCCGCCGCCGTAGCGCACGATCACCAGCTTGCCCGCGACGGCGATGCCGCGCCGCTCGAGCTCCCGGTAGTCCTCCGGCATGCCGAAATTCACGTACACGAGCTCGCCCGTGACATCGCCATCGGCGCCGTAAACGTTGTAAGGCGGCAGACCCGAGGCGAGCCTGCCGGAGCTCTCGTCCCCGGGTACCACCGGTTCGTGCAGCTTGGCCAGGTAGCGCGTCGGCGCGATCATCTGCAGCGAGACCTGCTTCGGCGTCGGATAGAGCACGCTGAAGCTCTCGATGTTGGCGTCCCAGCCCCAATCGCGCAATCGCTGCAACATGAAGCGAGCGTTGGCCTCATCGTGCGCCGAGCCCACCTGATTCGGTGCACTCGACATGCTTTGCAGCCACTCGCGCAACTGCGCCGTGTCCAGATCCGCATCGAAGCGCCGCTCGAGCGCACGCTGCTCGAGCGCAGCGCTCGCGTTGAATCCGAGCATCGGCGCGCTCTCCTCAACTTCCAGGGCCGCCGTGCTTTGCCAGGCGACGAGACTCGCCAGGGCGCAGATCAGCGCGCCCGGCGCGGCGCGCCAATGACCGATGATTCGGTGCGCCATTGGCACCCTGTCGCCCGCTTGCATGACGGCAGTGTGCCTCAACAGCGCCGCGACGTCACGGGCACGCCGGAGCGCGCGCGGCTCAGGACTTCGCTGCGAAGCTCGTGCCCGTGCCAGCCATGGTGGGCCGAAAGGTCAGGCGCAGATCCTCCCCGATGCGCGTGCAGTCCGTGTACTGCCCACTCAGTCGCTGCTCGAGCCGATCAATGGCGGGCAGCGCCACCAGCGGCCGCGCCTGCGGACCGAGCAGACTCGGCGAGAGATAGAGGATCAGCTCATCGACCCACCGCCCCTGCAGCAGCGCGCCGGCCAATCGCGCGCCCGCCTCGACCCAGATCTCATTGAGCTCGAGTTGCGCAAGCCGGCGCAGAATCGGCTCGAGCTCGAGGCCGCCATCGGCGGCCCGCGCCGCACACTCGACCCGCACGCCGAGCCGCTCGAGCGCAGTGCGCCGTGGCAGTGCCAGATCGGCCGCAAACACCAGCGCCTGCCCGGCGGCGCCGTACACGCGCGCGCTCTCGGGTACACGCAGTTCGCTGTCGAGCACGACGCGCAATGGCTGACGGCTCGCCTGCGCCAGGCGCACCGTGAGCGCCGGATCGTCGGCCAGCACCGTGCCGCTGGCGCTGAGTATCGCGGAGCTGCGGGCGCGATAGCGCTGTACGTCCTCGCGCGCCTCGCTGCTGGTGATCCAGCGGCTCGCGCCATTGGCGAGTGCGGTGCGGCCATCCAGGCTGGCACCGAGCTTCACGCGCACCCACGGCAAGCCCGTCTGCAGGCGTTTGAAGAAACCGGGATTCAGAGCCCGAGCCTCCTCGCCCAGCAGTCCGCTCGCGACCTCGATACCGGCGTGGCTCAAGGCCGCGGCGCCCGCGCCGTCGACCAGGGGATTGGGATCTGCGATCGCGTAAACGACTCGCGCCACGCCCGCGCTGATCAGTGCCGCCGCACAGGGCGGGGTGCGGCCCACGTGCGCGCAGGGCTCGAGCGTCACATAAGCGGTAGCGCCCTGGGCAGCCGCACCAGCGGCTCGCAGCGCGTGCACCTCTGCGTGCGGCTCGCCGGCGCGCTCGTGCCAACCCTCCCCGACGATCTGCCCGGCGCGCACCAGCACGCAGCCGACGCGCGGGTTCGGGTCGGTGCTGTACAGACCGCGCGCGGCGAGCTCGAGCGCGCGGCGCATGAATTGCTCGCACGACGGCGCCGACCGATGCTGAGACTGTCTCGATGACACGGGAGTGCTCGGGCCCTCAGGCTTCACGTCTCCGGCTCCGATTCGGCTCCCTCGCCTCCCGGCAACAACGGCAGCTGATCCTGCTCGCGCTTCGGCTCGCGTCGGCGGCGATGGCCACGCAGGCGTTCGATCTCATCGCGAAACGCCTCGACGTCCTGGAAGCTGCGGTATACCGAGGCGTAGCGCACATAGGCGACTTCATCCATGTGCCGCAACTCCTCCATGACCAGCTCCCCGACCGTGCGCGCCGGCACCTCGCGCTCCCCGAGCACGCGCAGCTTGTGGCACACGCGGCTGACGGCCTGCTCGATCGCCTCGGAGCTCACGGGACGTTTCTCCAGCGCTCTGATCATGCCGCGCGCGAGCTTTTGCTCGTCGAACGGCTCGCGGCTGCCATCGCGCTTGATCACGCGCGGCATCAGCAGTTCGGCACTTTCAAAGGTGGTGAAGCGCTCGGCGCAGCCGAGGCATTCGCGGCGACGGCGGATCTGGCGCCCATCGGCCGTGAGGCGCGAATCGGTCACCTTGGTTTCGATGTGGCCGCAGAAGGGACAATGCATCGACTGCCCCGGTAGGAGTTCAGGACCCGTACACCGGAAAGCGGCGGCACAGCGCCGTGACTTGCTCGCGCACGCTTGCGACGACGCTGTCCGCGCCTGCGGCGTCGAGCACCTCGGCGATCCACTGCGCCACCAGACGCACCTCCGTCTCGCCAAAACCGCGCGTGGTCGCCGCCGCCGTCCCGAGCCGCAGACCGCTCGTGACGGCCGGGGGTCGCGGATCGTTCGGCACCGCGTTTTTGTTGACCGTGATGTGGGCGTGCCCCAGGGCCGCGTCGGCCTGCTTGCCCGTGATATCGCGGCCCACGAGATTGACCAGGAACAGATGATTGTCAGTGCCTCCCGACACGATGTTGAAACCGCGCGCCGCCAGCGCCGCGCTCATGGCGCGTGCGTTGGCGATCACTTGCCCCTGATACACCTTGAATTCAGGCTGCAGCGCCTCGAGCAGTGCGACCGCCTTGGCCGCGATCACGTGCATGAGCGGGCCGCCCTGGGTTCCTGGAAACACCAACGAGTTGAGCTTCTTCGTGATGGCATCATTGGCGCGCGCGAGTATCAGGCCGCCGCGAGGCCCGCGCAGCGTCTTGTGCGTCGTGGTCGTCACGACATCCGCATAAGGCACCGGATTGGGGTAGTGCCCCGTGGCCACCAGGCCGGCAACGTGTGCCATGTCGACCAGCAGCAATGCGCCAACCTCATCGGCAATGGCGCGAAATCGTGCCCAATCGAGCACACGCGAATAGGCCGAGAAGCCGGCGATGATCAGCTTCGGGCGGTGCTCGCGCGCGAGGCTCTCGATCTGCTCGTAGTCGATCAGCCCGGTGTCAGCATGCACCCCGTACTGGTAGGCCCGGAACAGCTTGCCGGAGAAATTGACTTTGGCGCCGTGCGTGAGGTGGCCCCCCTGATCCAGGCTCATGCCGAGTATCACATCACCCGGCGCCAGCAGTGCCAGATACGCCGCGGCGTTCGCCTGCGAGCCGGAGTGCGGTTGCACATTGGCGTAATCGGCGCCGAAGAGCTGCTTGGCCCGATCGATGGCGAGCTGCTCGGCGATATCGACGAACTCGCAGCCGCCGTAATAGCGCTTGCCCGGGTAACCCTCGGCGTACTTGTTGGTGAGCACGGAGCCTTGAGCCTCGAGCACCCGCGGACTGGCGTAGTTTTCCGAGGCGATGAGCTCGATGTGAGCCTCCTGGCGCGCGCGTTCGTCATCGAGCGCGCGTTGCAGCGTGGGGTCGAAATCCCTGATGTGCATACTGCTGGAGTACATGCGTACGCGGCCTTATCTGCTGAATTGACGGGCGTGAAGGCGCGCGATTGTACCCGATCGCGCCGCCGCAGGAATCAGTGACGGCCGCTGCAGCCGGCGCGGCTTCACGCCGCCAGCAATTCGTGCACCACATCGCTCCAGGTGCGCGCGAGATTGCCGCGATCGTAGCCCCCGCCGCCCAGTGCCAGCACGCGACCGTGTCCGAGGCGATCGGCCAGAGCACACAGATCGCGGGCCGCACGCGCATGACAGGCACTCGTGTAGCGCAGATGCGTGATCGGATCTCCGCCGATGCTGTCGGCGCCGCACTGCAGGATGCAGAATGCGGGCGCGTAACGCTCGACGTGCGCGAGCATCTGCTCCCAGGCGACGTTGAATTCCGCGTCCCCGGCCCCGGCCGCCAGCGGCACATTGAGCTTCGTGCCGGCCGCCTCCCCGCGCCCCACCTCATCGCCGGCACCGGTGCCCGGGTACAGCGTCTGCCCGCTCTCGTGCACATCGGCGAAGATCAGCTCCGGGTCGGTCTCGAACGCATAGAACACGCCATCGCCATGATGCGCATCGATATCGATGTAGGCGATGCGCGCGATGCCGTGCGCGCGCCGCAGATGCTCGATCACCACGCCGCAATCGTTGAACACGCAGAATCCGGCGGCGCGCTCGCGCGCCGCGTGGTGCAGGCCGGCAATCGGCACGAACGCGCGCCGGCGCGTGCCGCGCATGATCCAGTCGGTGGCCGTGAGGCTCGCGCCGACCACGCACGAGGCGGCTTCGAACACGCCGCGAAACGCCGGCGTGTCGCCGGCATCGAGCCAGCCGCCCCCGTTCTGCGAGCGCTCGATCACAAAGCGCACGTGCTCGGGTGTATGGAAGAGTTCCAGTTCGGCGAGCAACGCATCACGCGGCTCGAGCAGCTGCACGCGCTGCGCCAGGCCGCGCTGCTCGAATTCGCGCGCGAAGGCGCCGTGGCGGTCGGCACCGAACGGATGGCCATCGCCGAATCCGTAGCGAGCCAGCCGCTCACCGAGCACGACAGCAACCTCAGAGCCTCTGGCGTTCAACGCTACTCTTCGGGCCGCGGCCCGCGACACTGCAGGTGCCTGAAGATAGCATACGGCGCTGGCACCGCACCGCCAGCTTCACTGATAATGCGCGCCCCTGACGCCGCCGCAACAGTATTCCATGGCTCAATACATCTACACCATGAACCGCGTGTCCAAGGTGGTGCCGCCCAAGCGCACCATTCTGCGCGACATCAGCCTGTCATTCTTCCCGGGCGCCAAGATCGGCGTGCTGGGACTGAACGGTTCGGGCAAATCCTCGCTGCTGCGAATCATGGCCGGCCTGGATCAGAGCATCGACGGTGAGGCGCGTCCGCAACCGGGTATACGCGTGGGATTTCTGCCGCAGGAACCGCAGCTCGATGCCGAGCAGGATGTGCGCAGCGTGGTCATGGAGGGTGTCGGGGGTACCTTTGCGCTGCTCGAGCGTTTCAACCGCATCAGCGAGCAGTTTGGCGAGCCCATGGACGATAAGGAGATGAACAAACTGCTCGAGGAGCAATCCCGCCTGCAGGACGCCATCGACGCGGCCAGCGGCTGGGAGCTGGAGCGCAAGCTGGAGATCGCGGCCGATGCGCTGCGACTGCCGGCCTGGGAGGCGAAGATCGGACTGCTCTCGGGCGGGGAGAAACGCCGTGTGGCGCTGTGCCGTCTGCTGCTCTCGCAACCCGACATGCTGCTGCTCGATGAACCGACCAATCATCTGGACGCCGAATCGGTCGCCTGGCTCGAGCGCTATCTGGAGGAGTATCCGAGCACGGTCGTGGCGGTGACCCATGATCGCTACTTCCTCGACAACGTCGCGAAGTGGATACTCGAGCTCGATCGCGGTCATGGCATTCCATGGCAGGGTAATTATTCCTCCTGGCTGCAGCAGAAGGAGCAGCGCCTGGGGCTCGAGGAGCGCGAGCGCGACGCGCTGCGCAAGACGCTCGCCCGAGAGCTCGAGTGGGTGCGCAGCAATCCGAAGGCGCGTCAGGCCAAGAGCAAGGCGCGCCTCGCGCGCTATGAGGAACTCGCCTCGAAGGAATTCCAGGAGCGCAACGAGACCAACGAAATCTACATTCCCCCGGGACCGCGACTCGGCGAGCTCGTCATAGAGGTCAGCGGCCTGGTCAAGGGCTTCGGCGAGCGACTGCTGATCGATGCGCTGAGTTTCCGTCTGCCGCCCGGCGGCATCGTCGGCATCATCGGGCCGAACGGCGCCGGCAAGACCACGCTCTTTCGCATGCTCACCGGCGCCGAGCAGCCCGACTCCGGCTCCATCCGCATCGGCCCGACCGTGAAGCTCGCCTACGTGGATCAGTCGCGTCAGAGCCTCGACGACAAAAAGACGGTGTGGGAGGAGATCTCCGGCGGCCTGGACATCATTCGCGTCGACACCTACGAGACGCCTTCGCGCGCTTATGTCGGGCGCTTCAACTTCAAGGGCACGCAGCAGCAGCAAATGATCGGCGAGCTATCGGGCGGCGAGCGCAATCGCGTGCACCTGGCCAAGGTGCTGCGCGCGGGCGGCAACGTGCTATTGCTCGATGAGCCCACGAACGATCTGGACGTGGAAACGCTGCGCGCGCTGGAGGACGCGCTGTTGAATTACCCCGGCTGTGCGGTGGTGATCTCCCACGACCGCTGGTTTCTCGATCGCATCGCCACCCACATTCTCGCCTTCGAGGGCAATTCGGAAGTGGTCTGGTTCGAAGGCAACTATCAGGACTACGTCGAGGATCTCAAGCGGCGCCGCGGCGAGGACGCCACCCAGCCGCATCGGCTCAAATACCGCAAGCTCACGCGCTAGCCGAGCCAGACGCGCGCGTTGCGAAACATGCGCATCCAACCGCTGTGCTCGCCGGCCCCGCGTGGATGCCAGGAATTTTGCGCCGTGCGATACACGCGCTCGGGGTGCGGCATCGTCACGGTGACGCGCCCGTCGGCCGTCGTCAGCGCCGCCACGGCCTGCATTGCCCCGTTCGGATTGGCCGGATACTGCCGTGCCGGCTCGCCGCGGTTGGTGATATAGCGGCAAGCCACCAGGCGCCGGCTCTGGCAGTGCTGCAGGTCCTCATCGAGCAGGAATTGGGTGCGGCCTTCCCCGTGGGACACGGCTACCGCGAGACGCGAGCCGTGCATTCCGGCGAACAGCAGCGAGGGGGAGTCGAGGATTTCAACGCGGCTCAGACGCGCCTCGAACTGCTCGCTGCGATTGCGCAGGAACTGCGGCCAATGCTCGGCGCCGGGGA
This sequence comes from Steroidobacteraceae bacterium, assembly GCA_049508555.1. Classification (GTDB taxonomy): domain Bacteria; phylum Pseudomonadota; class Gammaproteobacteria; order Steroidobacterales; family Steroidobacteraceae; genus FEN-1191. The sequence continues at coordinate 6,101 of JBELAR010000016.1, read as the reverse complement.
TCAGCTCCTTGAGCGCGGCAAACATCTGACAGCCGTTGCAGACGCCGAGCGAGAAGGTGTCGCTGCGCGCGAAGAAGCGTTCGAATTCCAGACGGGTGCGCTCGTGGAAGAGAATCGAGCGCGCCCAGCCGCGGCCGGCGCCGAGCACATCACCGTAGGAAAACCCGCCGCACGCGATCAGGCCGGAGTAGCCCGCGAGGCCGCACACGCCGCCGAGCAGGTCCGACATGTGCACGTCGTGCGCTTCGAAGCCGGCGCGATCGAGCGCTGCGGCCATCTCGTACTGGCCGTTGACGCCCTGCTCGCGCAACACCGCCACGCGCGGGCGCGCTCCGCGAGCGATCAGCGGCGCGGCCACGTCATGGTCCGGATCGAAGCTCAGCTGCTGCGTGATTCCGGGATCGCCCTCATCGAGCATGGCGGCAAGCTCCTCCGCTGCGCACACCGGATCATCGCGCAGCCGCCGCATGTGGTAGGAAGTCTCCGACCAGGCACGGCGCAGCTCGCCCCAGGGCTCGTCGAGCTGAAACTCGCCCACGCGGATGCGCACGCGCAGTGCGGTGCCCGCAACGCCGATCAGATGCACGCACTCGCCCAGGCCGTGCGCGCCCAGACACTGCAGCACCGCGGCTTCATCCGCCCGCTTGATCTGTATCACGGCGCCCGGCTCCTCGGCGAACAGCGCCGCCAGCGCCGCGCCGGCGCCAGCACCCTCCCCCGCGCCCGCCGGGAGCACGATGTCGAGGCCGCAGTGAGCGGCGAAGGCCATCTCGAGCAGCGTCACGAGTACGCCGCCGTCGGAGCGATCGTGGTAGGCGAGCACCAGCTCACGCGCACGCAGCTCGATCATCGCCGCGGCAAAACCGCGCAGCAGCGCAGGCTCCTCACAATCGGCCGGCGCGCCGCCCACGGCCTGGAACACCTGCGCCAGAGCACTCATACCCAGACGGTTGCGGCCGCGGGACAGATCGATGAGCGCGAGGGTCGTCGCACCGCAGTCCAGCTGCAGCGCCGCGGTCCAGGTGCGGCGCGCGTTTCGCACCGCGGCGAACGCCGACACGATCAATGAGACCGGCGCCATGACCGAAAGGCTCTTGCCCGGCGCCTGCCAGGCGGTCTGCATCGAGAGCGAATCCTTACCCACCGGAATTGCGATGCCGAGCTGGGGACAGAATTCCTCGCCCACCGCACGCACCGCGGCGTAGAGCGCCGCGTCCTCGCCCGCAACGCCGCAGGCGGCCATCCAGTTGGCCGACAATCGCACCTCCCCGAGCGCACCGATGTCGGCAGCGATGATATTGGTGATGGCTTCCGCCACCGCCAGGCGGGCGGAGGCCGGAGCATCGATCAGCGCCGTGGGCGTGCGCTCGCCGAGCGCCATCGCCTCGCCGTTCAGGTGCAGGTAGTCGGCCAGCGTGACGGCAACATCGCTCACGGGCACCTGCCAGGGACCCACCAGCTGATCGCGACTGACCTGACCCCCGACGCTGCGGTCGCCGATCGTGATCAGAAAGGTCTTGTCGGCCACGGCCGGCAAGCGCAGTACCCGATATACCGCCTCGCGCACATCGAGCCCCTCGCACTCGTTCACGGTTCGCGCGGGCGCGCGGCTGCGCACTTCACGCCGCATGCGCGGCGCTTTGCCGAGCAATGCCTCGATCGACATATGCACCGGCTCGTTGTCGAACTGCTGATCGTGCACGATCAGCAGGCCATCGTCGCTGATCTGGCCGATCACCGCATACGGGCAGCGCTCCCGCCGTGCAATCGCATCAAAGCGTGCCAGGGCGCCGGGCTCGATGGCGAGCACATAGCGCTCCTGCGCCTCGTTACACCAGATCTCCAAGGGCGACATGCCAGGCTCGGCGCTGGGAATCGCGCGCAGCTCGATGCGCGCGCCACGTTGGCTGTGCGCGACCGCCTCGGGTACCGCATTGGACAGCCCGCCGGCGCCGACGTCGTGAATGAGCTCGATCGGATTGCGCTCGCCCAGCGCCCAGCAGCGGTCGATCACTTCCTGCGCCCGCCGCTGCATCTCGGCGTTGCCGCGCTGTACCGAGGCGAAATCCAGATCCTCGCTCGAGGCCCCGCTGCCGAGCGATGAGGCCGCGCCACCGCCGAGTCCAATGAGCATCGCCGGTCCACCGAGCACCACGAGCTGCGCGGCCACCGACACGACGCCCTTATGCACGTCGCCCCGGCGCACGTTGCCGAGGCCGCCAGCGAGCATGATCGGCTTGTGATACCCGCGCACCTGACCGGGCGGATCCCCGGGCAGCGCGGTCTCGAGGGTTCTGAAGTAACCGCAGATGTTGGGCCGGCCGAATTCATTGTTGAACGCGGCTGCCCCGATCGGCCCCTCGAGCATGATCTCCAGCGCCGAGGCGATGCGTCCCGGCCTGCCGAGGCTCTGCTCCCAGGGCTGGGGAAAATCCGGTATGCACAGATGCGAAACGGAGAAGCCCGTGAGCCCGGCCTTCGGCTTGGCGCCGCGCCCCGTCGCACCCTCATCGCGAATTTCGCCGCCGGCGCCGGTCGCGGCGCCGGGGAACGGCGAGATCGCAGTCGGATGATTGTGCGTCTCGACCTTCATGAGAATATCGACCGGCTCCTCGTGCGGCCCATAGACACGCGTCTCGGGATCGGGGAACCAGCGCGTAGCCGTACTGCCCACCATCACGGCGGCGTTGTCGCGGTAGGCGGAGAGCACACCGTCCGGGGCACGCGCGTGGGTATTGCGGATCATGGCGAACAGCGAGTGCGCGCGCACCTCGCCGTCGATCACAAACTGCGCGTTGAAGATCTTGTGGCGACAATGCTCGGAGTTCGCCTGCGCATACATCATGAGCTCCACGTCGCTCGGATCGCGCCCGAGCCGGCGGAAGGTCTCGAATAGATAGTCGATCTCCGCCTCATTCAGGGCCAGACCGAGCGCACGGTTGGCCTCGAGCAGAGCGTCTGGTCCGGCCGCCAGCGGGATGAATCGCAGTGGCCGCGGCGCCGCTACACTGAACAATTGCGCGCCGCTGTCCAGGTCGTCCAATACGGCCTCGGTCATGCGATCGTGCAACAGCCCCGCCAGTGCGGCCCGACGCTCGTACACGGCCCCTGTGCGCAGTCCGAGCGTATAGCGTATGCCACGCTCGATGCGGCGCACGGCCTCGAGGCCGCACACCTGCGCGATATCGGTCGCTTTGCTGGACCAGGGGGAGATCGTTCCCGCTCGCGGTACCACCAGCAGGCGCCAGAGCTCATGCGCTGCCGGCTCGCAGCGAGCACTCGCGGCGGGTACGCCGCCGTCATCGAGCAACACTGCGAGGCGCGCGCGCTCGAGCGCGTCGAGCTCGCGCCGGCAGTCCACGAAGTGCAGGAACTGCGCGCTGAGGCTCGCGACGGCAGGCTCCAGCGCTTGCAGGCGCGCGAGGAGTCGGAGGATTCTAAATTCGGACAGCGCCTGGGAGCCGGGAAGCTTGAGCATCAATTCTTCTTTGGACCCGGGTCGGAGGCTGAGGGCTGCAGCAACGTGACCGGGAACTGCGCCACATTGGCGCCCTCCAGCGCGACGATCTTGCTGACCCCCTGCTTGCGCACCTCATCGATGCGGACGATCGACTGCAGCGGCAGGTAGCTGCGCGACACGCCGGCGAATTCGCTCTTCAGGCGCTCCTCGCCCGGATCGAGCACGACCGAGGCGCGTCCCCCGAACACCAGCTCCTCGACCTCGACGAAGCCGAACAATGTGCCATGGCTGACCTTGCGGGCATAGATCTCGTAGACCTTGCCCTGGTTCACAAAGATAATCTTGTAGATGTGGTTCGCTGCCATCTGCGGCCGTGTTGCGGGTGGTCCCGGGTGAGGTGCGCTGCAAATCCATTATATGTCCGAGTACACTAGGCGTGGGTTTCCAATGACCAGCAGCACCCGGTGAGACGGCCAGATGGCCCTTAAGCTGACAATCCTCAGCGAGCAGCGTACGCCCCTCGGGTCGCGCGCCAGCATCGTCTTTGGTGTCGGCGGGGGCAGCATAGGTCGGGCCCACGACAATGACTGGGTGCTGCCCGACCCGCAGCGCTACCTCTCGGCCCACCATGCCCGCGTGCGCTTCCACGACGGGGCCTTTCACCTGCTCGACACCAGCACCAATGGCGTCTTCATCAACGACCGCAGCGTGGCGCTGGGCCGGCGCAGCAGCTATCCGCTGCGCGATGGGGATCGTTTGCGGCTCGGCGAGTACCACATCTCGGTCAGCATCGATGGCGACGGACCCGAGGCGCCCGAGGCGAGCGCAGTCTTTCCGCTGCTGCCGGCGACGCGGGCCGGCAACGGCGCGACGGGCGCAGAGGACCTCGGCGCCGAGCTCGACATGGGCGCTCTGTTGCGTCCGGACCCCTCAGCGAGCGGCATTCTCCGACCCGTGGACGCTGCAGTACATACGGCGCGAATAGCCCAAGCGCCGGACCCCGCGTTGACCGCAGACCCCGCGTTGACCGCAGACCCCGCGCTGCTGGCCTTCGATCAGATCGATCGTCGCTCGACGACCACGCGCTCGCAGCTGCCCTCCTCCGGTCTGCGCGAGCGGCGCGGGGCGGAGCGCGGTACTCCAGATGCCGCGGGCATGGAAGCGTTTTGCCGCGGCGCGGGGATCGACCCCAAGGTATTCGCCGACGAGGCGCAATCGCGCGCGCTGCATCTGGCCGGCTCGCTGCTGCGAGAGGCGTTGGTCGGGATCAAGGGCCTTGCGCTCGCGCAGCGGGAAATGCGCGCCGAGCATCGTATCGAGGTCGGCCGGGAGGATCCGCAGCAGATTGGCCTCACGGGCTTGCCGGTCGAGGATCTGCTCGAACGGCTGCTGGCAGGCCACGACTCCCGCGAGCTCGATGCCGTGCAGTGGCTGCGCGATACGCTCGCGAGCACGCGCCGCCACGACGTGGCGCAGCTGCGCGCATTGCGTGCCGCGCTCGCCGAATTCCTCGCGCGCTTGGATCCGCTCATGCTCGCGCAGAACGGGGCCGCGCGCCCCGCGAGCGGCGGGGCGGCGCTACTGAGCGAGCGCTTCCACGGCATCGCCGACATGCCGGCCGCAAAACTCCCGCTCCTGTTCGCCGAGGCCTTCGCACGGGTATTCGCCGAGGAATTCAAGGGCGGTCCGGGCAGCTCCGGCTGAGCTGAGCTCAAGGCGAATATTCAGTCAGCGCTGCTTGCGGCGAAATACGAGCTGATGAAGCAGCAGGTAGGGCGCGGCGAATAGACGCGTGAATCGTCCATGGGGTCGATAGAACAGCTGGCAGGCGATCAGCCGACAGCCACGCATCTGCTTGGCTTGCTGGACCGAGGAACCGTAGAGCAAGGTCTTTAGGCCCAGCGCCGGCGCCCAATCGGCCGCGTGATAAAAGAGCAAATTCGCGTACGTGAAGTCGTTGGGACGATCGCGCAGCTCGATGCCGACGCACACCACCCAGCCGACGAAGCCCGAGCGCACCACCCAGAGCGATCCGACCGGGCGGCCATCCCGCAGCGCCTCGAATATCAGGAGATCGTCGCCGAGCGCAGTGGCCAAATTCGGCAGAAACTCCGGGCCGAAGGGCAGATCCCGGCCGCTCTTGTGCCGGTGGTGCTCATAAGTGATCGCGTACAGTGCCTGCATGTCGGTGGGGTCTGGCTGCAATTGCCGGATGCTGACGCCGTTGCGGCGATTACGGTTGCGTTCGCTGCGCGCATTCTGGGCCGCGTTTTTGCTACGCGTTCGCAGCCAGCCGACGTAGCTGTCAAAGTCACTCCATTGAACCTCCAGTTGGGCAATGGTATCGATCTCGGAAACAAGATAGCGCCGGGCGCGCAGTGCCGAGCAGATGAACCCATCATCGGCAGTAAAGCCTATGAACGCTATACCGAGATTGCCTCCGGCGGCATGGTCCTCGATGCCGTCGAGCAGGCTGGCGAGGGCCAGGGTCTGCTGCGCGAGGTCTCCTGAGCGCAGGACAATGGGCGCCTGGCGAGCCAGAGGCGGTTTGAAGAATAGCAACGGCTGCGTAGTCACACCGAGACGGCGCGCAATACCTGACGCCTTGCCAAACAGCAGCACATCGAACGGGTTGTACCGC